>NZ_CP048286.1:4807500-5107500 GCF_010365285.1 Paenibacillus rhizovicinus | reverse complement strand
GCTTATTCTCCTTCTGCTTGTACGTCCACTTCGTATACGTCTTCGGATCGAGCGTTCCCGCTACCCAATCGAGCGGAAAATGCGTGTCTCGCTGGAATAAACGCGTAATCGCCAGCACTTCCTCGCCGTAGGCCGCTTGCTTGGCTTCGCCCCAACCCGGAATTTGCAACAGTTCCTCCAGCTGCTGCGGCACGAATGCGCTGATCATCCAGAGCATCCGGTTCGTCGCGACCAGGTAGGCCGACTTCTTGATGGCGACCGCCTTGGCACGCCGCCAATCGCGCAGCGCGTGGAATAACTCTTCATTGCCGTTCTGCTCGCCGTAACACTGGATCATCGAGTACAACGTGCCGGTCCCTTCCACAGTCCTGCGTTCGTCAAGCATGCCGTCGATTAGCGGCAAGAAGCCTTCTCCCATCTGCACGGCAACGCCATGCCGGAAGGCCGTCATCATTTCTTCCCACGAGCCGCCCTCGTACCAAATTTGCTGATCCCCGGCCTGTTGGGTTTCGGAATCCGAATCCGTCCATATGACCGACCATACGCCGTTCTGCTCGCAAATCGACAACTGGGCTTCGCCGGCTGCCGCGATTTCGCCGCCGGCTCTCTCAAAAGTGTTCAAAAATACGACCTGCATGACAGGCACCTCCGCTATTAGGAATGATCAAATCCATCTGGAAGATAAACGCAAAAAAAGCACCTCTTCGCGCCATAGCATGGCGAAAAGAGGTGCTTCCTCACGTTCAACGATTTGATTGCTCACATCATAGCATACGGCGGATCGGATAGGCAATAGCGAAGTTCCATTTTCTCCCTGAGCGCGTGTTGCCCGCTTTGCAAGCGGGATGCTATGATAGACGCATTAAAGGAGGAACGCCCGATGCTGCTGCCTGATTATGATTTTATGTCCGATATGACCGAACAAACGACTACCCGCTTCGTTACGTTCATTACGCCGAACCTGAAACGGTTCGACCTGGCCATCATGACGACGAGCCGTTTCTACGGCAAGAAGCTGATTACCGATCTGCAAAGCGGTCGCACCGCGATCGTCGGACAGGATGATTTGGACGAAGACGGATACTTGGAATATACGTACAAACTGACGGAAGAAGAAGCTGGCGACCTGCGCCAATTTCTCGAACTCGTGGTGGGAACGGTGAATTTTACCGACTGATCGGGGTACACTGAAACGGTAAAAAACAATAATCCGTTTCAGGAGGTAGCCGGCTTGTTCAAAAAAGAAGATCGTCAATCGTATACGGATTTCAAAGCTGTCGAGTCCCAACGCAACGACCTCGCTGCAGAAGAGTTCCCGGAAGGCCCGTATGGTTCCGGAATCCCGTCGCCGTCGCTTGGCAAAAGCACGCCTTGGCGGATCGACATGCGCTCGCCGAACCGGTTCGATTACGAGAACCGCGAGCTGCATGAAGGGATTGACCGCGACTATCCCGGCGAGGACAGCTACCCGGATGCCATAGATGAACCTTGACTGACCGAACCCGCGACGCAGACAAAGCCCGCCTGGCGGAGATGACCGAGAATGGCCATCCCGATGCCGGCGGGCTTTGTGCTGTGCCTTCGTCCATAGCCGCGAGCGAGAACTGCAGGGCGGTTATGGTTCGTCAGTTCTGCTCGTTCAAAGCTGCTAGTAGCGAAGCTGCTTGCCGAACAACAGCGCATTGCTGAGAAGCCTGCCCGGCGCGGTTACCGTCTTCCCTTGAAACATCATGCCGGATGAAGCCCCGCCGTCGAGATTCATCGCCTGCCGCGCGCCGAGCTGCGCCATCACTTCGGCCCACTGCTTCATCGTCGCGCCGGATACGGTTGCGATCATGACGGAACCGTCCCTGAGGATGGCAATGCCGCTGCGCGCGCCGCCGCCGGTCAAGATCTTGGGATCGCGGAATCCTTCGGCTGTCGGATTGAGCGTGACCTTCCCGTCCGTGACAAGCCGCGGACCTGCTCCGACCGCGGTATGCACGCCGCTCCAATCGACGGCCGAGCCTTTCAAATTCGTCATGTTAAGCGAGTAAGACACCCGGCTGCCGACCTGGAATCGGTTCGCTTGTCCGGCCTCCCCGCCTTGATAGACGATCACGTAGCCGTCCGACGGGATTAAGCTATCCGCGCCATTATGGATGGCAGTCACGACTCCGCGCTGCACGACGACGGCATGCTCGGCTTTGAACCCCAGCGACGTGCCGCGCTGAGGCGTAAAGAGCGTCGCCGTCGATTGGCCGGAAGGCAGCCGATTCATGAAATACGCATACCACGAGCTTGTTCCGCCGTCCGGTGCCGACACGCTGCCACGAATCCCGATCCGCAGCGTGTCCATCACCGCACTGCCGTCCCACTTGAACCCGATGGACGTGCCGGTGTTGCCGATATGCTGCGGAAGGCTTCCACTGATCAGCATGCCGTACGGATCCGGAACGCCGCTGTAGGAGTCGAAGAAAGCGCCGTTAATCGCAATATCCGCATGGTAGGCGGAAACCATGCCGGCCAGCGATTGCGTCGTGCCGACCTTCCGGTTCGCATAGCCGGTCGTGACCGGCATGCCCTTGGGAATCGTCACGGTCTTTACCGCGAAGCTTCTTCCGGCTGCCTTGACCGTACGATTCTCGAGCTTCGGCTCGAACGCAAGCTTATTCGATGCGGCCGGCTTCGTCACGACGACCGGCAGCTTCAAGGTGCCCGAATAGCCCGCGGATGCCGGCGATACGCTGATCGTGAGCGTCGTTGTGCCCGTGGCGACCGGAATCAGCACGCCGGCTTCGTTCACTTTCGCAATGGCCGGATTTCCGGTTGCGTACAGCAGCTGCACCTGCGCGGACGATTTCACCTTCGGAGCGGCCGGGAATTGCTTGCCCAGCTGCAGATTCACGGTGGCTGCCGGGTATGTCAACTTCACGGACTGGCTCTTTGCAGCCGTTGCGGCCGAAGACCCAGCCCCCGAGCTTGACGCTTTGGGCGCGGTTGGCGCTTTGGGTGCGGTTGGTGCTTTGGGCGCGTCTGGCGCGGTTGGTCCGGCAATGCTGCCGGCTGACGCTTGCGCCGTCCATACCGCCGGCGATACGGACAGCAGCGCCGTCAACAAAGATGCGGCGGCGACGGATTTGAGATTCGGTTTCTTCATGATGCGACTAGCTCCTCTATATGCAATTTCAGATGCGACAAGGACGATATGCGGCATATGCAAGGCCGAATATGGCTCCCTCTTCCATTTGTCGGCAGCGAATGGAAGAAAGTGAACCGCTATCCCGCATTACTCCTCGCGCGAAAGGACCAATATCCAGTCCGACCCTCGTCCCGACGAGGGAGGCACGAAAGCCGCAGCCCGATCGGCGATTCCGCCGGCCGAAGCCGTAGTGTCGCTTTGCAAGGAATCGCCGCTTCTCGGATCCAGCCACGCCGCAGTGAAACTCGCGTTGCCGAAGCCGCTCAGATCCAGCTCGAACGTCCTTCCTTTCGGAGAATAAACCCAAACGTAGCCCTCGCCGCGCATGACGCTGACGCGGTCGCCGCCGGTGTAATTGTAGCGCAGCAGCTCCTGAGCCGGAACTCTTCCTTGCAGCGGCCGCGACTCCATCAGCCGCCGGAGGATGGCCATCTGATTGGCGCCGGGCAGCGACAAGGCTTCACGCCAATGCGTGCGGGGATAGCAAACCGGCTCGAATGCCGGTCCATGAAACTGCCAGACGTCATGGCATCCGTACGTGTGCCCGCATGCGCCGGCGAATACGGACCAATAGGCGCCCTGCCTCGTTTCATAGTCGTCGAAATAGCCGTTCTCCGGCAGCCAGTTAATGGGATGATCCTCGTAGCGCGGCTCGGCATCCAACGCAGGCTTGATCGGAAAGCGTCCGTAATCGCGTTCGATGAATTGGTAGGACGTCTCCAAGTCGCGCGCGAAATGGTAACTGCCCGCCATATGGAAATCCAGCCATTCGTCAGCCGGAAAATAAATCGACGACCCGCGGCAAACATGGAAGGTAATCAAATGCGACCCGCCGTCCCCGTCCTTCAAGCCGCGGGCCATGCTGCGCCACAGTTCCTTCAGCGTACCGTGCGGGTCGCTGCTTTCCGTATAATCCCGGTCGCCGCCCAGCACCCATACGATGTTCGGCTCGTCGCGATAGCGGCTGCCGAGCCACCGTCCGTAACGGTATGCGCGGTCGATTGCCGCCTCCGCCCCCTGATTCCCGTAAGCGGGATTGAAAATCCGCGGACCGTCGCCCGGCTCCAGCACTTTATCCCCCCAAGCCGGCAATAGCGCCATGTACATGCCATGTTCGCCGGCCATCCGGATCATTTCGTCCGCCAGCTCGAAATAGCTCTCGTTCGGTCGATCCGAATCCAGTTCGTGCAGCGGGACTTCGCCATAGGCGTTGCCGGCTTTCAAGCCGTTCATCTCCGCTAGCAGTGCCGCTTGTATGACGTTGAAGCCCTGCTCCTTCCGCTTGGCGAAATAATATGCTGCTTCCTCGCGGGTCAACCGATTGAACAACTCCCATGCCGTGTCGCCGATCCAGACGAACGGCGTGCCGTCCGCCATATTCAACCATCTTTTATCCTCGCTTATGCGCAATTGCTGCATCGTTCCCGCTCCCCTTCTTACCGTCGGCAGCCATCCCAGAACTGCCGTGCTTTATCTAACGACGTGATTTTTAGCCGATTCTACCGCCCGATAGATCGCGAGCAGAACCGGCTCGAAACGTTCAAAAGTATACGGCAGCCACCGAGCAGTATCCTTGGCTTCTGCTTCTGCTTCTGCTTCTGTCTTTGCCTTCGCTTCGGCTCCTAGCGAGAATTGCTTTTCCGATTCCACTGCCGCCGTGCGCTGACCGCTCCCGTACGTATCCAGCCAATGCTCGAGCAATCCCCAAGGACCGTCATATCGGGGGGCCGGACAGACGACTTCACGGTTGCGCCCAAGCGGCGAGTACTGGTGCAGGGAAGTGTCCGTCAGCACGGCCGATGCCTTGGAGCCCTCGACGGTTACTTCCCCCAAATACGAATACGGCTCGCGTTTGGAGCACCAAACCGTCTCGTAATTCAGCCGATAATCCGCGGTCTCTGCCAGCACCGAAGCAACGGTCCGCGTGCCGGCTCGGGAGAAGGCGGGTTCGAACGAATGCGCGTACAAGCGAAGCGGCTCGAAACCGAATAGATCGTGCAGCACGCTAAAATGATGATAGGATAAGTCCTCCAGCACGAGATGACGATAGCTCTTCATCCAATCATGGATTTCGTAAGGAAGACGGCAGCGCCATGTGATTTGCTCGACTGCACCTAGCTCATCCTCATCCACCAGCCGCTTCAACGCGCGGACGGACGGCATATACCGGTAATGCTCGCCGACGAACAATCGCCCCGGGCCGCGCTTGCTCAGCTCCGACAGCCGTTCGACGTCGGACATGGCATGGAGGCGCAGCTTCTTCACCAGAACGTCGATGTTCTCCCGGAGGAGCCGTTCCATAACGGGAAAGCTTGTCTTGCGGTCGTTGGACACGCAGACGAACGCGGTATCCGGAGCCGATAATTCGAGCGCCTCCTCGAGGCTGGCGAACAGTCGACAATGCTGCAGCTGCGCAGGCAGTCCCTGCGGTTTAACCGAACTCGATCCCCATTCTCCGTATACGTCGACGATGCCCGCAACCACGATGCCGGGAAGACCCGGCCATTCCGCAAGCCCTTCTATGCCAACGAAGAGAAGCCGCGGTTTGCGCGGCTCCCCAGCAACTTCTATCGTTCTCCGATCGTTCATCGGATGATCCTGACGGGCTGTTTGGCGGCAGCCGATTCATACGCGGCAAGGGCGACGCGCACGGCTTCAAGGCCGTCCTCTCCGGTAATCGCTACCGGCTTGTCGTTGCGGACGCTGTCGACGAAGGAAGCGACGAGTCCGGCATCCATGTCCGAACCCCAGTTGACCCAAGAGGTTTTCAGCGTCGCGTCTTTGTGAACCACGATGTTTTGCTTGAACAGGTCGACTTTGCTTACGCCGGCGCTGCCGACGATCTCCAGCGTGACATCTCCCCAGGTCGGAAAAGATTTCGTGCGCGACCAGGAAGGATCCAGCGAAGCAATGACGCCGTTATCGAACGAAAACACGAGCATCCCGCAGTCGTCGGCATCGATTTTGTGGAAACGCGTGCCGATTTCCGCGTAGACCTCGGTGATTTCCGCGCCTGGCATGATCCAGCGCATCAGGTCGACGACATGAACCGTATGGTCGATGACGGCGCCGCCGCCGGATTTCGCTTTGTCGATAAACCAGCCGCCAGGCATCGAGCCTCGGTTCGTGCCTTGAATGGCGCGGATGTTGCCGAGCTTGCCGCTCTCGACGCCGCGTTTCATCGCCGCGGCCGCAGGGTGAAACCGGCACGGGAACGCGGTCATCAGCTTAACCCCGCTCTTGCGTGCCGCGGATACGATCTCCTGGGCGCTCTCCACGGAGTCCGCCAACGGCTTCTCGCACAAAATATGCTTGCCGGCCTGCGCGGCTGCGACAGCGATCTCGCGGTGCAGCGCGTTCTCCGAACAGATGACGACGGCATCGATATCCGTTGCCAGCAGCTTCTCGTAATCTTGCTCCCAATGCGTGCCGAAATCATTCGCCGCCTGCCGGCCGCGGGTTTCATCCGCCTCCGCGACGCCGGCGATTTCAACGCCCAGCTTGCGCAAGCCGTGCACGTATGCATAGACATGCATGTGGGCAACGCCCAATAGGCCGATCTTCATTCAGGCATTCCCCTTTCCGAAGCTTTCCATTTCCACGGCCGTACCGGTCACGGCCGATTGGATGCAAGCCAAGCTGATGCGCAACGCCTCATAGGCATCCTCCGCGGTCAAGACAGGGTCGATGCCATCCTCGATGCAGCGCAGGAAGTGATCGAGCTCCGTGTCGTACGGCGACCGGTCGAGCGCGCTTTGCGGAATTTGAACGGCGGCTTGGTTGGCTTCCTTGGCGGCCAAGCGGACCTGGTTCGTAACGGCATCCTCGGAATTCACGGACAAAATGCCGCCATCGCCCGCAACCTCAAGCCGCGTCGCGAAGCCCTCGGGGAAGGCCCACGAGCCATTGGCGTATCCGATCGCGCCGCTGCGGAAGCGCAGCGTCACGAACGCGTGATCCGGCGACCGGGTATCGCCCGATGCGAGCAAACTGCGCGCATAGACGCGTTCGACTTCGCCGAAAGTCCAGCGGAGCCAATCGAAGTCATGAAGAAGGAGATCGAGCAGCACGCCGCCGGATTTCTCGAAGTCCAGGTACCAGCCGTCAAATCCGCGCGGGCAAGCGCTGACCCGCTCCGTGCGGACCGTACCGGCTTCGCCGATCTCTCCCCGTTGGATCAGCTCCCTAACCTGCGCGTATTCCGGGAAGAAACGGACCACGTGGCCGACGTACAGGTGAACGCCCGCATCGCGGCAAGCGTCGATCATCGCCCGGGCATCGGCAAGATTGCCGGCGATCGGTTTCTCGCAGATGACGTGCTTGCCGTATGCAGCAGCGCGCAGCACGTAGTCTTTATGTGCGAAAGTAGGCACGCATACGTCGATGACGTCCGGATTCTCGGCTTCCATGAGTGCTTCCAACGTGGCGTAAGCGCGCGTCCCGAGCCGTTCCGCCATCGCGGCGGCGGCTTCAAAGCGGGCATCGAAGATGCCGACAAGATCGGCGCGCGGATTGCGCGCATGAGCCTCGGCATGAACGGCCCCCATGGAGCCGGCGCCGATAAGAGCGATTCGCATTCTGATACCTCCTAAAAGTTTTGCGAGCGAAGCCCGCAGCCGGGGAACCCGGCGAGAAAGCAAAACTACTTCGAAAGCATTAGCTTAAGTTTTGCGATGGCTAAGCCTCGCAGCCCTCTCTTGATTCCAGGCCGCGAGCGCCTGCCAGAACGTGTCCGGGATAGAAACGCGCAGCGCCTCTAGCGTCGAGACGACTTCATCTTCGTCCCTCGGACCGGTCAAATTCATGGCGATGCCCGCGCAGCGCAGCGGGAACTGAAGCGCTGCAGCCAGCACCGAAACGCCGTGCGCAGCGCATAGATCGTATACTTCCGCCGCGAGTCCGCGCCGAATGACTGTCTCTTCATGCCATGCCGGTACTTGCAGCGTCCGCGGATCGGCGCCTGTCAGCATGCCGGCCGATAGCGGGCTGCCATTGACGATGCCGGCATCAAGGCTTTCGGCAAGCCGGATCAAAGGCGAGGCGCTTTGATCGATCGGCGTATAGTCCGAGTAGGTCAATACGGAATCGACATGCCCGTTCGCAATGACCTCCTCCAGCAAGTCCAGCGGACGCGTCCCGAGGCCGATATAGCGGATTTTGCCGGCGCTTCTTGCTTCCTGCAGCGCTTCGAGCGCCCCTCCTGCCCCGAGGACTTGACTGAGCGTATACACATCGTGGATTTGCAGCAGATCGATATAATCCGTCCGAAATCTTCGCAGGCTCTCGTCGACGCTGCGTGCGACGGCGGCTTTGGCCTCCGCTGGCGTGAGCGTCTTCGGAATAGGAGCCTTCGTTGCCACGAAGATCGATGAACGAAGCCCGGAATGGGCGCCGATAAAGCTGCCGACGACGAATTCGCTTTCACCGTAAGCCGCAGACGTATCGAAATAGCGCACGCCGAGCTCGTAAGCCCGCTCCAGCACGGCCTTGTCCTTGCGCAGCTTGTCGGGCTGAAGGCCATCGCGCCCGAGCCAGGCGGCACCGATGCCGTAAGCCCATTCACGATCACCGTCCCGCAGACGGAAACGGCGTACTTCCTCGTTAAACGGAGGATTGATTCCGGTAGGACGGGTCATAGACAAAGCGTTCCACCTCCAACTCCAGTCTTAATTGAGACGACGGATGCAGCAGCACCTCGAACTGACGGTCATGGATATCCGTTACTTCGATACGTTGCCCGTCTTCCGAGAGAACCGCCGCGCTTAGAAATCGATGCTCGCCGAAGGCGCCGGCCTGCAAGCGCAGCTCCCGAACAAGCGAGCTGTCCAGATTGACCAGCGCGAGCACGACGCAGCCGGTGCGATCTTCTCGACGAGCGCCGCAACGTCCTTCGGCAGTCCGGGGCGTTTACCCGCGATATCCCAATATACAACCGTGGCCATTACGAGGCCGCCTTTGTAAACCGGCAGCGGCGCGCCCATCGTAAGCTGCAGCAGCCCTTCGACCGTAACCGGATTCCGTTTCTGCAGATAAGAATCGGTGTACGTTGCCGGATCTTGCCGGTCTTCACGGATGAAGCGAAGCCGTTCTTCGATTTGCGCTAAGTTGTGTTCCATAATTCTTTCGGGATAATAAGGGAAGTTTCCTGCTAGATAGGCCGCCCAAGCGGCATCATGGCCGCCGAGACCCTTGGCCGGTTTCTTGACGATGCGCGCTCCCAGTCGCGCGTATCCTGGTTGCGAAGCCGCTGCGCCAGCGCCAGATCTGACGCCTCCTGCGACATATGCCACAGATGGATCGGGAATCGGGCATCCATCGGCTGGAATTCGAGCCATCCGTCCCGCGAGACGATTTCTCCGTCATCCGCTTGAAGAACGCCGGGAATCCACAGTTTGTAGCGATGCTGCAGCCCGGCATCCCCATATTTGTAAGGAACGCGCAGCGTCCCCTTGTCTTCGATGCCCTGCTCGGCCAGCCGCTCGATCTGCGTCCGGGCGAAGGCCATATAAGACATGTCCCCGGTCAGCAATGTCGCATTCTCGGCCGCGATCAAGACCGCGTCTCCGACCGACAGCCAGCCATGCGGCCATGTCCAGCCGTCATAACCGCCGTACCATTTGCCGCTCAGCGTCTCGCCGATCACGCCTGACAGACCGACGTTATCGGGAACGAGCCGGCCGTTCTTCTCCGCCCGTTCGATCCACGCATCGACGTATTCCTTCACCCAGGTCCGGTATTTCTCGTCGCCGGTATGCAGATACGCGTTCGCAACCATCGTCGCCGCCGCCAAATTCGCGATGACGTCGCCATGAGACAAGCGCTCGCGCATGATTTCGCCCATAGCCGCCGCGTGCTCGGGACGGCGGATATCTTCGATCTCCGTAATGCCCGGCACATCGCCGAAAGGCAAGCCGTAGAACGATTTCCAATCCTCGTAAACCCATGGCTCGCCGGTGAAATTGCGGAAAGCCGGCCCTTTGCTGCCGGAAAAGGCGCAGCGGATCAGCTTCAGCCGCCCATCATAATTCGGCGCATCCGGATCTTTATTCATGAAGAAGCCGGCATAGCGGATCGACCGCTCCCGGTTGCGCCCGGCGTCCGGCGCCGCCAAGTTTAAAGGGTAGAAGAATAAGTACCCTTCGCCTTGATGAAACCAATCGTAGCCTTGCTCGTATTCTTTTACGGTGACGGGATGGCCGTGACCGCTGTCATACTGCGTGAATTGCTGCGTAATCGCATCGTACTCGCGCAGCGAAATCTCGAGATACTCGCGGTTTCCGCCAAGCAGGTACAGCAGCGGCCAGTTCTGAAAGCTCTCGTAGGCGTCGTCAAGTTCGTCGATGCCGACATGGTTCGGATCGACCGGCCACATCAAGCTGCCGTCTTCTTTGACGTACTTGGCCATGACGGGCTCATATACGTTCTCGAGCTCCGCGAAAAGCTTGCGTTGCAGCAATGCCCAGCGAGGGGGGCGTCCCAAACGGGATCTTGCTTTCGATTCTTGTCATCGGCATTTCTCCTTCCACCCCTACTTTAATGACTTCCGGCTTGGGGTCATAGTGTCCGTTTGGCAGATCAGCGCCCATTTCGAACCGAATCGTGATCTCGAACCGGTTCAGCGCGATTGAATGGCGCGCAAAATAAAAAATCCAGCCGCAGGCTGCGACTGGAAAGAACGGTACATGTCTACGGGCGGCGCGATGGATCGCAGTTGTTCAGGGGGACGCCTTCTTCCTTTAACAGCTCCAGCGCCTCCGCGATTTTCTCGGCAATAGTGAACAACAGTTCATTGAACGCCTCATCCGCATGTACTTGGTTTAGGTCTTGCTTCTGCTCTTGATCTTCATTTTCATTGACCGATCCCATTGCTTTCAAGGTTTCCATAGCTGCCTCCTGCCTTGATGAATCTTCGATCAACACGGTAAACAATAAGGCTCGTTATTCATCAACCGCATTTAAATACCAGTTACTGGATTATGAGGTGAATTTGTGTTCATGTATGTTAAAATTATAATGAATTAATCGTTACATAACCGTTACATCCTGCGGTTCTTCATAGATCGCTATTATCTCATTCTCGTCTAGTCGAAACGACCCTGACTGGAGGCTTCCCATTGTCATTCGCTCACTCACATTCGATTTTCAATTATCGGTTCCAGCCCTCTCAACACCCGGTGGCCGAGACGATCATGCTCCTTCACGGGAACGGCTTCAACAGTTCATTCTGGGGTGAAATGGCGGTTCGCTTGAATGAACGCTTTCATCTGCTCTTCATGGATCTGCTGCCCGGCCATGCGGGGGAGATGTCCTGGGAGCTGCTTTGTGACGAACTGCATGCCGTGCTCGAGAAATTGGCGATCGAGGAGCTCCATATCGTTGGACACAGCTTCGGAGGATCGCTTGCGGTCGCTTACGCGAATCGGCATCCGGACCGGGTCAAGAAACTCGTCTTGCTATCGCTCGCCGTCTTCTATCCCATGGTAGAAGGAGAACAGATCGTGCACAACTTTTTGCGCCATATCGAGCAAGAAGGCGTCCCTGCCGTCGCCCGCCGCGAATTCATACCGTTCCTGACCTTGCTTCCCGAGGGTCACGTAACGCTTGAAGCTCTCTATCAGGCGTACGATCAATTGGAACCGCAGCACTATATCCGGTTATTCAAATTGCAGATGCTCGCGCGGCCGATCCACGAGCGGCATCAAATTTCCACTCCGACGCTGCTGCTTGCCGGTGAACGGGATAAGCTGTATTTGCCTCAGCTGCAGTCGATCACGGCAGGTTATTTCACTCGCGGATCGTTTCTGATCGTGCCGCAGGCGGCGAACGCCCTGTTCATTGACCAGCCGCAATTGACGGCCCAATGGATCCGGGATTTCCTGTTGCAAGCCTCGGATGAAGAACCGCCGCTCGCTTCCAGGACCATGTCCAGCCATATTCCTTCGCTCATTTATTCTGTCATGCATGCGGCGGCTCCGATCACGACGCCTCCGAAGCCTGTCGAACGCCGTGAGCCTTCCTTGTCCCTCTCGTTGTTTCACGCGTTCCATGTTCGCTTGAACGGGATTGAGATCGTGGACGGATGGGACAAGCGTTATGCCAAAAACATCCTAGCCTACTTGGCGATGCATCCAGTGTGCACGCGGGAGGAACTGTGCGACGCCTTGTTTCCGGGACTGAACCGTTCTGCCGCGCTCAATAACTTGCGCGTCTATGTGGGGCATTTGAAGAAGCTGCTGGAGCTGCCGGAGGGTGAATCGATTCTGATGACCGACCGCAAGTATATCCGGCTGAAGGCCGTGATCGATTGCGACCTGCAATGCTATGACGAGGAGATCAAGCGCATTCTGTTTATCAAGGGCGAAGAGGCCAAATGCGCGGCTGCCAGAGACTTCCTGCAGCGGCTCGGCGATGCATCCATAATGACCGGCATCTACGATCAATGGTTCCTTGACTATCGTTCCTACTTCGAAGAGCTGATCGTCAGTCTGTCCCAATGGGCCGCATCCTGGGAAGCACGGATGAACCGGCCGGATTCGGCGCTGTTCTTCGAGAAAATCGCAGGCCGGCTGCTTGACGATCCGATGTAGACGCTTGCGGCCGGCCTATGTAAATGCATCCATTCTACCAATATCGTTGCGATTCTTGTCCTTCCTATTCTATGATAGACGTATCTTATTGATAGAACAGGATGGATACGGCAATGAACGAGAACAAAATACTGATCGTCGACGGCATGGCCCTGCTCTTCCGAGCTTTTTTCGCGCAGTCGTACGATGCTCGCAGAATGGCGGACGGCACGCCGACGAACGCCATTTATGGCTTCATGCAATACTTATTCGATGCCGTGAACCGATTCGAGCCGACGCATGTATTGTGCTGCTGGGATATGGGAAGCAAGACGTTCCGCACGGACATGTACGCGAATTACAAGGCAAACCGGCCCGAAGCGCCGAATGATCTTATCCCGCAATTCTCGCTGGTGAAAGACATCGTTGCCGCACTCGGCATTCCGAACGTCGGACTGGAAGGCTACGAGGCGGACGATTGCATCGGAACGCTGTCGCAGAAGTTGAGCGGACTTGGCCATGTCTACGTGCTGACGGGCGACCAGGATATGCTGCAGCTGGTGTCCGAACAGATTCATGTCGTGATCATGAAGAAGGGACGCGGGAATTACGCGGTGTACGACATCGCGTTCCTTCGGGAAGACAAAGGCGTGCATCCGTTCCAGATCATCGAGATGAAAGGACTGACCGGCGATACGAGCGACAACTATCCCGGCGTCAAAGGCATCGGCGAGAAGACGGCGCTGAAGCTGCTGCAGGAATACGAATCGATCGACGGTATTCTGAGCAACCTGGACGCGCTGTCCAAGAGCATCAAAGCAAAAATCGAATCCGATCTCGACATGCTGCACTTATCCCGTACGCTGGCCCGCATCAATATCGAAGTGCCGATCCACTGCGAACTGGACGCCTGTCAATGGGCCGTTCCGATGGATACGGCGCAGCAGGTGTTCGATCAGTACCGGTTGTCGTCGCTGTTGAAGCTGATTGGCTAGATCGGCGGCCGGTTAACCGATCCATGCCTCGCATAGGAGCTGTTCAAATGGAGACAGTCGTGAACGAAGAGATGATTTTGAACGACCTGGCACAAACCTTTCATCGATGCTTCGGCTTGAACATCATCGACGCTGCTCCCATTCGACGAGGCTGGCTAAACTTAAAATGGAAAGTCACGACTCCGGCAGGCGCATATGTACTGAAACAATACAACAAACAAAGATATCGCATCTATAATTCCGAGGAGCTGCTGTTTGCTTTCGATCAACAGGTAAGATTGCATGATCAAGGATTAGCATGCCCTAAATTGTTATCGCACGATGATCGTATCTTGCTTCGATCCGATCAGGGGGAACTGTTCATGGCGATGGAATTTTGCCAGGGCAGCATCATTCCGGCCGGTAAAGCCAATGCCCTTCAAATGTACGATTTAGGCTTGGCGACCGGGAAAATGCATCGCATGTTGAATGACGGATCAATCGGCATGAAGAAGAGCCCTTACTTTATCCCTCCGACCCGCGAGGAACGAATCGCTCATTGGAAGTCCGAATCGGAAGCAGCCCAGGCTGCCGGGAAGGCACATTTGCTTGCCGAGCTGGATACGCAGCTAAGCGCGACGGAACATTTCGATATGGACAGGCTCGACTACCTGCAATCCGGATGGGCGCATCGTGATTTATGGGTGGACAATCTATTATTCGATCCTCTCGGATTAACGGCCATTCTGGATTTTGACCGGTTAAGATATGATTATCCGCAGCTTGATGCCGCGCGCGCCGTCATATCCTGTGCCTTAGATGATCAATTGGACGTCTCCTTGGCTTCAGCGTTCATGGAAGGGTACAAAGAGGAACGCAGTACGGCCGAGGGATACTTAACGAATGCCTTGCAGCTGCTGTGGTATATGGAAAGTACATGGTGGATCAATGCGAACATGGATCAACATAGCGTACCTCCTGCCCGCTTTGCGAAGGAAATGAAATGGCTCGCTCATAATCGGAAGCTCATACGCGATCTGTTAGGTAACATGTAACAGGTAATATGCGCAACATGCTAGTGAAGGTATAGAAAAAGGGACATCGACCGCGGATCAGCCGCAGCGATGTCCCTTTTCTATTCCAGCCCCGTACGCCGTCTAGAACGAGGAGCTGTATAGAAGCCTCGATTTCATTCTAGTCCGGTTCATGAACTCAGCACTCACCACGGATGAATGCGCCTATGCGCAGCGCCGCTTCCCGCAGACGGTCTTCATTCTCCACGAGCGCGATTCTGACGTACCCTTCGCCTTCCGCACCGAACGCATCGCCTGGGATGACGGCAACGCCTGCCCGTTCGAGCATTTCCCGGGAAATTCGACGCGAGTCCCAAGGCTCTGACAACAGCCATTGCATAGGCGGCAGCTTCGCCCATAGAAACATCGTTGCTTTCGGGCGCTCGATCATCCAACCCTGCTCCGACAATGCTTCTATCAGCACATCCCGGCGGCGCTCATACCTGGCTCCAACCTTATCTCCGGCACCCGATAGATCCAGATCCAATGCAGCGATGCCCGCTTCCTGCACGGGAAGAAATACGCCGTAATCGATATTGGCCTTCAGCTCGCGCATCGCCGCGACCGCTTCGCGGTTTCCGGCAAGGAAGCCGATGCGGCAGCCAGCCATATTGAAGCTCTTCGACAACGAATGGAATTCCACGGCCGTCTCGATCGCACCTTCGACTTCCAATATGCTCGGCGGCCGGTAACCGTCGAATGCCATTTCCGAATAAGCTAAATCATGGACAATGAGGACGCCGTGCGCTTGGGCGGTTTCGACCGCATGACGGAAGAAAGCCAGATCCGCTACCGCGGAAACCGGATTGCTCGGATAATTGAGCAGCATGAATTTCGTTCGTGCCCAAACCTCGTCCGGAATGGCGGAGAAGTCGGGCAAATAGTTATTCTCGGCCCGAAGCGGCATCAGGTAGGGCTCGATGCCGGCCAGCGCCATTCCCGCCGCGTAAACCGGATAGCCGGGATCGGGCAGCAGCGCAATATCGTCGGGATTGCATAGGGCTAAAGCCAAATGACCGAGACCGTCCTGCGAGCCCATCAGCGAGACGAGCTCCTGCCCGGGATCGACGCGGATGCCGAACCGGAATGCCAGCCATTCCGCTGCTTTCGCAAGGAAGGCAGCCGTGCCTTTCGAACCGGGATAGCCGTACGCATCGTCGCGCAGCGCCGCTTCGCCCAACACTTGTCTAATCGCCGCGGCAGGCGGCAGATCGGGGCTGCCGATGCTTAAATCGATGACGTCAAGGCCGCGGCCAGCCGCCGTTCGCTTCCAATCGGCAACCTCGGCAAAGATCGACGAGCCGAGCCGCGATAACCGGTCCGCCCGCCATGTTTTCGTAGTCATACGCTCGTCCCCCTCGTAATCGTCAGCCCCAGATGCGGTCGAAATCTTCTTCCTTGAATCCTACCGTTACCGTAGCGCCGTCCGTTACGACGGGACGCTTAATGAGCCGTCCGTTGGAAGCGAGCAGCGCAATCTTCTCGCTGTCCGTCATGCCGGGAAGCTTGTCCTTCAGTCCCATTTCCTTGTACGCCTCGCCGGACGTATTGAAGAACTTCTTCACGTCCAAGCCGCTCTTCTTCACAAGATCCGCCAGCACGTCCGCAGGCGGTGCCGCTTCGAACACATTATGCGCTTCCAGCTCGTATCCTTTGCTCTTCAGCGATTTGATCGCCATGCGGCAGGTACCGCACTTTGGATATTCATAGATCGTTAGTTTCTTCATCGTGATGTGGTCTCCATTCGTATCGTATCCGTCTTGCAGCCGATGCTGCTTCAACGTCTATAGCTTCTTCATCTCCGCTTCCAGCTGCCCCAAATCAACCGGCAGCGATGCTTCGAAGGTCATGCGCTCCCGCGTGATCGGATGCGTGAACGACAATATCGCCGCATGCAGCGCCTGCCGGTCAACGAAAGACTCCAACAATTCCGCGGCAGCGGGCTTGGCCACAATTTGCGGATTCCCTTCGGCTGCGGCTGCAAATCCATACAGCTTGTCCCCGATGAGCGGGCAGCCGACATGCTTCATATGGACGCGGATTTGATGCGTCCGTCCCGTTTCCAGCTTCAAATTCACTTTCGCAGCCGCCCCGCCGCCATAGACGGCTTCCACTTCGTAATGCGTCACGGACGGATAACCGTCCGGCGTTACGACGCGCAGATGCGGATTCTCCTTGTCGCGGTCGATCGGCTCGTCGATCGTCGCTGCGGCCGTTGGAGGTGCCCCGTACACGTACGCCCGGTAACGTTTATCCACTTCGCCGCTTTGCAGCTGCTCCGAGAGCTGCTGATGAATATATGCCGTCTTCGCGATCGCTACGAGTCCCGACGTTTCTTCGTCCAGCCGGTGGATCGGCCTGAACCGCACCCGCTCCCCGCGCTCCTTCCAATAATGGACGACCCCGTTCGCCAGCGTCCCCGTATAATGACCGTGCGTCGGATGGACGATGATGCCCGGCGGCTTGTTCACGACGAGCAAATCCGCATCCTCGTACACGATATCCAGCGCCATCGGCTCCGGCAGAATATCGTCGGATTCTTCCTGCTCCATCCGCAGCTCCAGCAAATCCCCAGCCGCCACCCTGTCATTCGTGTACACGCGCGCGCCGTTGACCGTAATGCCGAGATCCGTCAGCTTCAATCGCGACAGCAGCTTGCGGGAAACGCCGAGCCGCCGCTCCAGGACGGTGCGCACCATTTTGCCGGCATCTTCTTCCGACGCGCGCACCGAGAGCGGCGGATAATACATCGTCTCGCTCATGATTCGCGCTTGCGGAACACGTCCGCACTCCGAATATAAGCCGTATCCTCCACGCCAAGCTTCGCATTCGCCGCGCGGGCAGCCGCGAAGAAATAATCCGACAGCCGGTTCAAATACATCATCACCGGCGCATGAACCTCGACTTCCGCGCTCAAGGTCACCGCGCGCCGTTCCGCCCGGCGGCATACGGTACGGCAAACATGCAGCAGCGCCGATACTTCGCTTCCTCCCGGCAAGATGAAACGGGTAATCTCCGGCGCAGCTTCCGTATGCGCGTCGATCCAGCCCTCCAGCCGGACGGCCGCTTCCTCCGTCAGCTTGAATTCACGTCCGGCCGGATCACGGAATGCCAAGTCCGACCCGCAGTCGAACAGCTCCTGCTGAATCTCCATCAGCTCCTCGACCAGCTCATCGAGCTGCCCGGTCGCTGCCGCAACTGCTGCCGCATGGGCGGCGAAGCTATTAAGCTCGTCGATCGTGCCGTATGCTTCCACGCGGCTGTCGTCCTTGCGGACGCGTCCGCCTTTAACGGAGGTTTGACCCTCGTCTCCTGTACGCGTGTATATTTTCATGTTCTACTCTCCCTCGATACAGCCTGAAATGCCCATTCGCTACATTCCACTATAGCACAAAACGATCCGATCAGGCTCGCCGCCTCATGGCCGCTAGCAGCAGGTCAGCGGTGCACCGGCAGAGCCAGCTTCCCGTCCCGGCAATCCTGCCCTAACGAAAGAAAAGAAGTCCCGGGTAAAGGACCTCTTCTCGATTGCTTGCACACCTATGATCAGCTCAGCTGCGCTGTGCCTCTGTTTGTCTTAAACCGCATGTATTCGTTGATTTTCGTATCCAGCAATCGGCTGAGGCCAATGACTTTCTCCGAACTGAATGTCGCTTCTTCTACGTAGGATTGCTCCATTTTCATGCGCAAGGCATGAATTTCGTCTTCTAATCGACGTATGGAAGATGAGGATACAAGCTTAAGACCCGTTTTTGCACAAGTCATTGCCATCCCTCCTGTCATCAATCAACGCAATCCAACGACGCTTGTGCAGAGCGGCGGCTTAAAGATTTTATAAAGATCACCCAAATTATAACAAAGAATGACAATAAAGACTATCTCTATTTTATTGTCCCTTTAATTTCCTGACGTACTGCCCCATTCGCTCGATCGCTTCGGTCAGCTGGCTGACGGAAGTCGCATAAGAGCAGCGGAGATGGCCTTCGCCGCCGAGACCGAATACGTCGCCCGGCACCGCCGCTACCTTCTGATCGTTGAGCAGCCCTGTCGCGAACTCCTCCGAGGTGAGGCCAAGTCCAGCGATCGAAGGGAACGCGTAGAACGCGCCCTGCGGCTCATGGCATTCCAGGCCGATGTCGCGGAATCCCTTCACGACAAGCCTGCGGCGCTGGTTATACGACTCCACCATACGGTCCTTCTCTTCCATGCCGTTGCGCAGCGCTTCAAGCGCCGCGACTTGTGCCATGTTGGAGGCGCACATAACCGTATATTGATGAATCTTCAGCATAGCTGCGATCAGTTCCGGATGTCCGCAAGCGTAGCCAAGCCGCCAGCCCGTCATGGCGAATGACTTCGAGAAGCCGCTCACCAAGATGGTGCGGTCTTTCATGCCGGGCATCGCCGCGAAGCTGACATGCTTCGTTCCATACGTCAGCTCGGCGTAGATTTCATCGGAGATGACGATCAGATCGTTCTCTTCTACCACTTTGGCGATCGGCAGCCAATCCTCGTACGTCATGATGCCGCCGGTCGGATTGCTCGGATAGCACAGAATAAGCAGCTTGGAACGCGGCGTTATGGCCGCGCGCAGCGATTCCGCGGTCAGCTTGAACTCATCCTTCGCGAACGTCTCGACGCCGACCGGAATGCCGCCGCTGAGCGCCGTAATCGGGGAATACGAGATATAGCAAGGCTCCGGTACGAGAATCTCGTCTCCGGGAGCGATCAGCGCGCGAAGCGCCAAATCGATCGCTTCGCTGCCGCCTACCGTAACCAGCACTTCCTTGCCCGGGTCATAGGTGACATTGAACTGGCTGTGCAGGTAATACGCGATTTCCTCGCGCAGCTCCGGCGTGCCCGCATTGGACGTATATTGCGTTTTGCCCATCTCGAGCGCATACACGCAAGCCTCGCGGACATGCCAAGGGGTAACGAAATCGGGCTCGCCGACGCCGAGCGTGATGATGTCCTTCCGGCCCGCCGCTAAATCAAAGAACCGCCGGATACCGGACGGTTTAATCGCTCTGACCTGAGGCGCCAGATACTCTGCCATCGATTCGCGCTTGATCGGCCTGCTCTGTTGTTTCTCATCGATAATCATAAGGAACCCGCCCCCTTACGGCGAGATGAGAAGACGATGGTCATCCTCATGCTCTTCGAATATAATGCCGTCTTGCTTGTATTTTTTTAAGATGAAAAAGGTTTTGGTGGAAAGCACGGCATCGATCGGAGACAGCTTATTGGATACGAAGGATGCCACGTCCTTCAGCGTCTTGCCCTGAACCTCGACAAGCAGATCGTACGCGCCGGACATTAAGTATACCGATTTCACTTCCGGATATAAGTAGATCCGTTCCGCGATGCCTTCGAACCCGCGGCCGCGTTCCGGCGTAATTTGAACTTCGATAAGTGCGGTAACCTTCTCGTCTTCAACCTTGCTCCAATTGACAACGGTCGCATATTTGACGATGATATGATCCTGCTCCATTTCCGCAATCGCCTGCTTCACTTCGTCCACCGGCACATCGATCATCGTCGCGATCAGTTCCGCAGAGCGCCTTGCATCTTCCTTCAGCAGTTCGAGTATTTGCATTTTCCGTCCATCCATCGTCAAACCCTCCTGATCTTAACTATAAAAACTATATTACAACGAATCCAAGCTTCCTGCAAAGAAGAATGCGTTCCTGCTCGCCCGCTTTCGCCCGTCGGACGGACCCCCCGATATGGAAAAAGACCCCGAAGGGTCTTTGCGCATCTATCGTCAGACTACATATACATCGGATTGCCGCCCTGCATGTGCTGCGAGCCGCCTTGCTGCTGCAAGTGCTGCTGTTGCATATGCTGCTGCATCTGCTGCGCTTGCATTTGCTGTTGCTGCTGATATTGATACTGCGAGCTGCGGAACGCGGACTGACCGAAGCCGATCTGCTGCAGAAACTGCTCTGTCTTATGCTCCGTCTGCTGATTCTGCTGCAGCGATTTGTCGATATCCTGGCGAAGCGCCGGGGATGCCGTGCTGTACATATTGTTTTGTTCCATGACTTTGTAGAGCTGGCCCTGCATTTGCAGCGTGCTGTTAAGCAGGTTCGTGAACAGCTGGCGCACTTGCTGGCAGCTTGCTTCCGTCGCGGCAGTCGCATACTCGCTCACTACCCGCTTCAGATCAGCCAGAACGGTATACGCCAAATCCTCGTCGGACAGCATGGGATGGGAATGGGCTTGTCCTTGTTGTTGTTGCATGTGGTTAGATCCTCCCGGTCGCTTAATAGGGTTCCGTTAGTGCGATTGCGGCTGCGTAGGCGCGAGCTGTTGATGCTGGCCGATCGCATGAATCAGCATTTGCGTATGCTGTTGATGCGTTTGAATCATGTGCATGCCGATCTGTTTGAGTGCCGGAGTGCTGGCGGATGCGGCCATGACCGCGTTTTGCTTAATTAACAAATCCTCGTTCGAGATGGAGTCCACAAGGTACTCCAATTCCTTGCCCGTCAACGGTTGAATCAAGACAATCCCTCCTAATTCCATGGATTTTAATCCTTGAATAGTATGTCCGCGCCCTTAATTTCCTATGTAACGCTTCTTCCCCGAGGGGAAGAACCGGTTGCTGCGATCGTTACGGCAGGTGAACCGTCTTCACGTGGTCGAAGTGCAGATAAACGGAGTTTCCGCCGGCGGTAGACAGCTCGATAATGTTTTGGTCGATGCTTTTGAGTACGCCGATCTTGTTCGGATTCTCGCCTAAGTCCAGAATCACGAACTCGCCGATCAGCTTGCGAAGCTGTTGGTCGAAGGTACGGGCCAATGTAATCGGAGAAGGTTTCAACGGAAACTGCTCGGGCGTCAGCGTGTAGGGCGTCACGTTCGGATTGTAGGGAATGAGAAATTTCAGATGCTGCAGCGACACGATCACCGAATGGTACACGGGCGAATAGAAAACGAAAAAATCATTCATGACGCTCGTTAGATAGCCGTGTATCGATTGATTGCCGGTAATATAAATTTCGGAGAACATGCCTTTGGCGTTCATGAGCACTTTTCGGTAGGAAATGGGATCGTTCTGGGGTTCGAAAGGCAGCTCCGGTACTTGGATTTCCTGCGTGTCGACTTTGGCCATGCGCAGCTGCTGAACATGAATGAGCGGAATGTACAGGAATTGCGTACCGTTATGAATAACGAGTATGTCTTGGCCCATATCGATGAGCTTGCCTTGAATCGGCATCGTCTTCCCTGAAATATCAAGCTCGACGTAACGGTCTAACAAAGGGTGACGATATTTCATGAAATCGACCTCCTTTCATCCAGTTAATTGCGTCCGGGCTCTAAAGACTGCTATAGACTGGCCGGCTGCATACGTGTGAAATGGAGATTCGGGTCGGTCAGCGACTTCGTCCTGGCCGCGATAACATATAAGTTGTTTATGAGGGTTTGACGGAATCGTCAGCCCCGCCGGAGGCATCCGCAATCGCATAGATACCGAACGCAAACAAAAGGATATGTCAGGGAGTCCACGGGCGCCAAAATCTCCAGTACAGGGAGCGAAGCACGGCCATATGATGCAAAATGAAGGGTGCAGCGCCGGCAGCGAGTCCGTGATCAGCGGGAATCCCGGGCCGGGTCCATGAGGATCCGGCCGGGCCGCCGATTCAGACTACTTGCAAAGCCGGGAAGCCGCAGATCGTGCAATCAGCCTTTTTTGCCCCGCAACGTGCTGGAGGTTTTACCGCTTTTTTTGCCGGTTTTGCTGTTTTTGCTGCTCGTGTTACGGTTGTTGGCGTTGCCGTTTGCGCCGGACGAGTTGTTTTTGCTGCCGGAAGAGCTGTTTTTGCTGCCGGAAGAGCTGTTTTTGCTGCCGCCGGAAGAAGATTTGTCTCCACGGCTGCCGCCGCTTGCATAGATGCCGGCTGTTTTGACCGTTTTGATGTGGTAAAGCGGGATTTGTACCAGCTCAGGACCGACGACAAGCAGCAGCGCTTCACTTCCGACTTGCGCGATGAAGCCTTCGATTTTCTCCGGGCCGCCCCAGTTGATTTGAACGAACTTGCGTGTCAGCTGGTGAAGTACGCCGACGAAGCTGTTCGCCATGATAAAAGTACGGGTGCCGCCTGTGCCTTGAGATCCGTTAGAGCCGCGGGATCCGCCGGAGCCTTTCGGAAGGTCGGTAACGCTTTTTACATGGCTGGCGTTCACGTAGACGAGTCCTCCTGATGCTTTGAGCACGAGGTAACCGGTTTGAACGCCAAGCAGTTTGCCTTCCAGCGACTCGGGGCCGCCGCGGTTGATGCGCACGTTCATGCCGACTTGCTCGTTCAAGAAGTTGCTGCCGCCTTTTTGGCTTTTGTTGCTTTTGTTGCTTTTGTTGCTTTTGTTACAATTGCTCTTGTTGTGGTTTTGCTGCATGCCTTGATCGCCAAGCATGCCATACGGTTTGTAGCTGACTGCTTCGTTTCCCATGTTTCCCCAGCAAAGATTCATACTGAAATCCCTCCGCATTAATAGATTCTAACCTGCCCCATGAAGACCAAAGGGTGCAAACACGATCCGATACCTGCTGCCAAGGTGAACGGCTGACGCCATTCCTTGGCGGCGACGCGCTTTTCAAATAACGGTTCATCCTACTCGCTTCGGCATTCATCCCTCCATTGCTTGCCCCTGTGAAATCTATCATGGGAGACAATTTATAATGTATTTATATGTATCCGGTATCGATAGGGTACTAGATTGTCATCTATTTCTAATAAGTTGAGTCAATCACCCGGTGCGATTGATAGATTCGCAACATAGCTTGTATAGAATCTACTAAAAGGAGTTGAAGTATAAATGGCTAATCAAAAGAAAGCAAACATGAGTAAATCGCAAGGTTCCAAGGGTTCTCACGGTTCTAATGGCTCCCACGGCTCCCATGGTTCCCAAGGATCCAACGGTTCCCAAGGCTCGCACGGTTCCCAAGGCTCCCGTGGTTCCCATGGCTCCCGTGGTTCCCATGGCTCGCAAGGCTCCCGTGGTTCCCATGGCTCCCAAGGATCCCGTGGTTCCCAAGGATCCAAAGGATCCCAAGGATCCCAAGGATCCCGTGGTTCCCGCGGTTCTCAAGGCTCGCAAGGCTCCCGTGGTTCCTTCGGTTCCCCAGGCTCGCAAGGTACCCGCGGCAACAACAGCGGCTGGTACGGCAAATAAGGAGTGACCGATAGACGATCGCCCGCATAGTGTAAATAAGCTGAAGCCTATCGGATGCGATAGGCTTTATCTTTTGCCTAAGGAGATGGTCGAATGTCCGGGGAAGGGCTGGCTACGCGCAAAATAACGATTGACGAGGCCGATCTGAGTCGCCTTCAGGCCGATGTGTGGAGCAATGAATTCGCACCCGTCAAGCTTGAAATGGACGGCGTCGCAATGGATGCTAAACTGCGGTTTCGCGGAGGCCATACACGGAATTATCCCAAGAAGTCCTACGAGATCCATTACGGCACTAACGGAATTCTTCATTGGAATGCGGAGTTCGACGATCCGTCGATGATTCGCAATGCGCTATCCTTCCGTTTCTTCAGGATGATGGGACTGCCCGCGCCACGCACGAAGCATATGTGGCTGGAGTGGAACGGTTATCCGCACGGGGTTTATTTGGAAATCGAGTCGGTCGATTCGGCGTTCTTCCGCAGACGGAACATCGGCTCCAAGTCGCTAATCTACGCGGTCAACGACAAGGCCAATTTCAGCTTGATTGATCCGGAGACCGAGGAACGCAAGGAATCGCTGATGGAAGGCTACAGGGTAATGAAGGGGAACGTTTATACGGAGAAACGGCTTGTTCGTTTCGTGAGCAGGATTAATCGCCTGCCGCGGGGGACGCTGCGTTCCTATATGGCCAAACGGCTCGACTTGAACGTCTATTTGAAATGGCTTGCCGGGGCCGTGCTTACGGGTAATTATGACGGATTTGACCAGAACTATGCGCTCTACGAGCATACGTCGACGGGAAAATACCGGATTATTCCTTGGGACTACGAGGGCACATGGGGAAGAAACTGCTACGGAAGGCTGTGCGGCAGCGATTTGGTCGACGTGAAGGGTTACAACGCGCTGACCGTCAAAGTGTTGTCCTACAAGTCCTGCAGGCAGGCTTACCGCAAAATATTAAAGAATATGCTGAACAGCAAATTTACGCTCGACGCGATCGAACCCGTCATCGACAGCATGTACGAGCAGATCAGGCCTGCCATACGGGACGATTTCACGCGAAAATGGCCCTTCCGCTCCTTCGAGGAGGAACCGGAACTGTTCCGCAGCTACATTCGGGAGCGTAGAGCCATTATTGAGGAAGAATTAGAAGTTTGGAAAGATTAATTGAAGCCCCGAAGCACCGATGCACCAGTAACATAGGCAACAGCAACAAGGGCAGCAAAAAATCTCAATCTCACGATACCTCGAACAGACATGCGAATCGCCGGTTAAAATAACCCCATACTTAAATAACGCTCACCGCTGTCAGGAGCTATGCAGAGCACCCGCCCGCCCGGTCCGATCCGGCGGGCCTGTTCCATTGCGGCCCAGACGGACGCGCCGGACGAAGGTCCGAGCAGCAGCCCTTCTTCCCGGGCGAGCCTGCGCATCGTATCTACCGCCGCATCGTCCGCCACTTGCACGATTTCATCATACACGGACGTATTCAAGATGCTCGGGACGAAACCCGGGCTCGTGCCGACAAGCTTATGCGGCCCGGGTTTGCCGCCGGACAGCACGGGCGAGCCGAGCGGCTCCACAACGGCGACATAGAGCCCGGGAATGGCGGCTTTCAACGTTTCTCCCGTTCCCGTTATCGTGCCGCCTGTTCCCGCCGAGGCGACGAACACATCCAATCTGCCGTCCGTTTGACGAAGGATTTCCGGCGCGGTCGTCACGCGGTGGATTTCTGGATTGGCTTCGTTCTCGAATTGATTCGGAATGTAGCTTCCCGGCCGCTCCGCCTGCAGCTCGAATGCACGCTTGATTGCGCCCGGCATCCGTTCCGCCGCGGGTGTCAGCTCGACCTCCGCGCCATAGGCTTTCAGCAGCCCGATCCGTTCTTTCGTCATATTGTCAGGCATAACGAGAATCAGCTTGTAGCCTTTGGCCGCAGCGTTCATCGCCAGACCGATGCCGGTATTCCCGCTCGTCGGCTCGATGATGGTCGCGCCCGGCTTCAGCAAGCCTCGCGCTTCCCCTGACGCGATCAGCGCATAGGCCGCCCGGTCCTTGACGCTCCCGCTCGGGTTAAAGCGTTCCAGCTTTACCAGCACTTCCGCGGAGCCTTGTTCCTGCATCCGATTCAACGCCACGACGGGCGTTTCCCCAATCAGCGCCGTAATATCATTCACAATGCGCGGCATCGTTTCTCGACTCCCCCTAACCTCACGAAGAGGTCTCTGTTTCTTTCCTTCCTTGCGCAGCGGCCTTCCCCACCAAGTTCCGCATCAGCCACCAGCCGAGAATGGGAAAAGCTCCTACTGCCAGCATCAGCCCAGGCACGACGTAGGTCGAATCCTCCATGTAAGGCAGAACGAGCAAATAGGCGGCTACGCCGATCATACGTCCAACCGTCAATCCCGCTTCGCGCAGAATGACGAACTCTTCGCGCTGTTTCGCGCTGTCCTCCGTGCTGCCGATCAGATCAAACACCGTCGACGTCATCGGAATAATGTAGAGCGGCATGAACAGTGCCGTTCCAATGCCGAAAATCAGCAGCGTGGTATAAGATAACGGCCAGAACAGCGGCGCAATAACGGCGGTCACGGCAATCGAGCCGATCAGCATCGCAGCCCGTCTTCGCTCAGGCTTCAGCATGCGTCCGATCAGCCAGAAGCTGACCAGCGCCACGAGCGACGTTACGAGGGAGAAATTGCCGAGCTTCCCTTCATTCTTCGTAGCCAAAAAGACGAGCAGGCCCACGAAGAACATGTACACGCCTTCGCGCACGCCTTGGCAAATGATCGCCGGAACGGCGTGACGCCACGGATTGCCCGGTTCGCGCAGCTGCCGGAAGCCATGCAGCCACTCGTAGGTACCGGACGATTCCCGCTTCTTTAACCAGAAGCTTAGCACCACGGCTACCGCGAAGATGATGGACGACACCGTGAAAATAATATGATAGCCGCGCTCGCCCTTGCTCATCGTAATGAGCCAGCCCGAAATCCAAGGCGCCACGATGCCTGCTCCCGATCCGAGAAGTCCCGCCCAGCCGTTAAACCGATCGCGGTTGCCCGGCTCCGTCACCTCGAAATAAACGACGTTGAACGCCAGCCAGAACAGTCCGTTGCCGATGCCGATCATAATGCCTAGCGGCACCGCATACGTGACGGCGGCTTTCCCCAGCATCAGCACGACGAAATAGAACAAGCCGGACAGCGCCACGCCGAACCGGAGACTGTTCATCTTATTATGTTCCTTGACCCATTTGCCCGCCAGCCAGAACGTGAGTCCGCTTACGACGAATTGCGTCAAATTGAAATAACCGACCAGCGCAAAGGACTGGCTGGACTTCCATAGATAAATCGGCAAAAACGTTCCCGACAGCGCATTGGCCGTACCGAGCAGCGCCTGAACGGCAAGCAGCAATATCGCTTGTCCGTCCAGCGTACGGGTGTTGAAATCCCGTTTTCCGCCGATTTCATTAGATACGGTCCGCATGTTTCCCTTATCCTTGCCCGCGAACCAGCGCGATTGAACGGTATGTTTACCCTGCTCCAAGCAGCATCCCTCCTGCCTGCTGCAATTGCAGCATGGGAGTAAGGTACCCTCTTGCCAGAGCCGACATGCCGGAAAACGCGATTTACATGAACTTGCCAGCCCGGTTGATTACAGCTCTTCGGAGCCGGAAGACTGGGTAAGCAAATGAACGAGGCGCTCCTGATCCTCTACCGACAAACGATTCACGGTATGGAAGCAGGATGGGCATACGTAGAGGACAAGCGCAAACGGCGTTGCCAGAATCGGCTCGCCAAGCGCAGCCGGAATTCTCGGCGTAAAACCGTTCCCCGTGACGATCTGCGTTCCCGCTTCCAGCATCAGCTCATGGCAGGTCGGACATTCCGGCGCTTCCAACTGGTCGTCCAGCACGCCTTCCATCGATTGTTCGAGTACGAGCCGTTCGCGGTTATACTCGCGGAAGTCGGTCATATCGTCCGCGCCGTCTTCCTCCCAATCCGCGGAATCGTTAGCGCCCGCTTGCTCTTCTTCTCCCTCGCTGTCGTCCAGATCCAATTGCAGCGTACGGTAACCGGACAGCTCGTTCTCGCAGTGCGGGCAATTCCGCTCGGGTCCGATCTCCTCGTCCCATACGATTTCCGTCTGGCACCATGGACAAACTACGGGTCCTTCTTCTTCGTGCTTGTGTTGATCGCTCATGATACTTCGCTCCTTATTGCATTAAGTAGTAGACGCCAAAAATGACGAATAACGCGGCTAACGCAAACAGCGTTCCCCATAAATATTTCATTTGTTCCAACATCCCCCAAAATTCATGCTGCTGCCGTGACTGCCTTACGCAATCGTTGCGCCGATGACGTAAGACAGCGATATGGATATGATCATCGCGATAAAGCCGACCGCCCGGTTATCCTTCTGAATTTCATCGTCGATCCGAAATACCGGCGTCAGGAATTCGAACAGGAAATAAGCCGCGAGCAGGAGCGCGTAACCGAACATCGCCCATACCATGCTCTGATAGACGGTCTCGTTGGCTTCGATCGAGAAACGGAATAAATTGCAGATACCGAATATTTTACCTCCGGTCGCCATCGCGACGGCCATGTTGCCCTTCTTGATTTCCTGCCAGCATTTATAGCGCGTGACGAGCTCGAAGACGTATAAGAACACGAGCAGCGCCAGCACCGCTACCGAAACGTAAGCGAGCGATGCCGCGAAAGTATTGCTCAGCAGCCGGTCAACTTCTTTATCCATCGCGCAGCCTCCGTCTTCTTACTTCAATTCCGCTACGGTAACGCCTGCTCCGCCCTCGCCGTATCTCCCCAGGCGGTAGCCTTTCACATGCTTGTGCCTGCGCAGGAAATCGCTGATTCCGCTTCGCAGCACGCCAGTTCCGTGGCCGTGAATAATGAAGACCTGGCCGAAACCGGCAAGGAAGGATTCATCCAGGAAGCGGTCCACTTCCAGAATCGCTTCTTCGAGGTTCGAGCCGCGCAAGTCGAGCTCCGAGCGGACGTTCTCGTCGCGGGTCCGTTTCAAGCTGGTTGCAATCTTCGGCTGCTGCGTCTTGGACGTCTCGGCGCGCTTCACGAGCTCGAGGTCGCTGACGGCCACCTTCATCTTCAGAATGCCGAGTTGAACGAGCGCGTCGCTGCCGCTCAGTTCCACGACATGGCCCCGCTGGCCGAGGCTGTAGACCATGACCTCGTCGCCGTTCTCGATTTGCTGCGGCTTGTTGGCTTTCGCCTTGCTCTTGGCGTTCTTGCGCGCTTCCGGCGTCGCCTCGTCCAGCCTTCGGCGGGCTTCCGTCAGCTTATGATCCTTCACCGCGGCGCCTTCTTCCTGCGCCAGTTTGCGCAGATCGGCGATGATTTCTTCCGCCTCGCGCTTCGCGCGCAGCATCACTTCGCGAGCTTCATCCTGCGCCTTCGCGAGCAGCTTCTCGCGCTGCTCCTCGAACCGCTGCAGCTCTGCTTCATGGCGCGCTTGCTGCGCCTCCAATTGCTTCCGTAGCGCTTCGGCGGTCTGGCGCTCGTTCTCGGCGCCGATCCGGTTCTCCTCCAAGGAAGCGATCATCGACTCGACGCGAATATCCTCTTCGCTCACTTCGCCGCGCGCATGCTCGATAATTTTGCTTTGCAAACCGAGCCGCTCCGCGATGGCGAATGCGTTGCTTCGTCCAGGCACGCCGACCAGCAGCCGGTAAGTCGGGCTCAGCGTAGCGATATCGAATTCCATGCTCGCATTGATGACGCCTTTGCGGTTATAGGCATAGGCTTTCAACTCGCTATAGTGTGTCGTCGCGACGATCCGGCAGTCCAGCTTATGCATATGCTCCAGAATCGCAATGGCAAGAGCTGAACCTTCCGCAGGGTCCGTTCCGGCCCCGAGCTCGTCGAGCAGCACAAGGCTCTTCGGCGTCATCGTGTTCAAAATGCGAATGATATTCGTCATATGGCTGGAAAACGTACTGAGGTTCTGTTCGATGCTTTGCTCGTCCCCGATATCGGCGTACAGCGCGTCGAACACGCAAAGCTGGCTGCCTTCTTCGGCAGGCACGTACAAGCCGGACATGGCCATCAGGCTGAGCAGGCCGATCGTTTTCAGAGAGACAGTCTTACCACCGGTATTCGGACCTGTGACGATGATGGCCGTATACTCGTTGCCGAGCTCGACATCGATCGGAACGACTTGTTCCCGCGGGATAAGCGGATGCCGCCCCTTGCGCAGCTTCAAGAAGCCCCTGTCGTTCATCCGCGGCATGGAAGCGCCCATAATATGGGCGAGACGCGCCTTGGCAAAGGCAAAATCCAGCTTGCCGAGCAGATCCAAATCGAGGATCAGATCATCGGCATATTCCGCCGCAAGCGCGGTCAGCTTCTGCAAAATCTTCTCGATCTCGCGCTCTTCGCCAAGACGAAGCTCGCGCAGCTTGTTGTTCATGACGACGATCGCTTCCGGTTCGATGAACAGCGTCGCGCCGGAACCCGACTGATCGTGGATAATACCGCCGAAATTCGAGCGGTATTCCTGTTTGACCGGGATTACATAACGATCGTTCCGAATCGTAATGATCGCGTCCTGCAGCATCTTCTGCACGGAAGAGGAGCGAATCATGCCTTCGAGCTTCTCGCGCACGCGCGACTCTCCCGCCCGGAGCTCTCTGCGGATGTTCGCCAGCTCGGCGCTCGCGCTGTCCATCACTTCGGCCTGGTCGTCGATGCAGAAGAAGATCGCGTCTTCCAGCGCCTTATGCTCCGTCAGCTGTTCGGCCATTGCGGCCAGCGTCGGTACAGGATCGTCATCATGCAGCTGAAGCACGTGACGTTTGACGCGCCTGCCTCCCCGTACCGTCTCCGCGATTTCGAGCAGCTCCGCCGGGTTCAAGGTACCGCCGATTTTGGAGCGCAGCAAAGAAGGCTTGATATCTGCGACGCCGCCGAACGGCGCGCTTCCCTTCAGACGGTCGGCTTTGTAAGCTTCGTCCGTCACTTGCAGCGCGTATTTGACATCCTCCAGGTCGGAACTGGGATGCAGCGCCTCGACCTCGGCTTTTCCGAGCGCCGTCGCGGCATGTTGAGCTAATTTATATACAATTTTCGCATAATCCAGCGTGTGTAGTATTTTACTGTCCAAGCGAGCACAACCCCTCTCGCTTCCTATTATAGCCGAAGAAAACGCCATATGCTACGACCGCGCGCTTCCATGAATGGCACCGCGGAAAAAGGTAACACTACATGTACACGAGAAGGTTCCATGCTTTCTTGGACATCTGGCCAATGCTTACGGAACTCGGTCGCAATTTCGGCTCGAAGAGGCGGTCAGAAGGTTTGCCACTACATTTTGCAGGAGGTTATTCGATATGCATTTTCTTGGTCATGTCGTTCGATTTATTGTAGCCGCGATCGTATTGATGATTGTCGGTTACATTGTGCCTGACTTCAGCGTAGGCGGATTCTGGAGCGCGTTCTTCCTGGCGCTTGTCATCGCTGCCCTCGGCTGGATCGTGGAAGGGATTTTCGGCAAGAGAGTTACGCCGTTCGGACGCGGCATCGTCGGCTTCCTGATGAGCGCGCTGGTCATTTGGGTCGCGCAGTTCATTGTCGGAGGGGTTTCGGTCACTTGGCTTGGGGCGATACTTGCCGCGCTCGTCATCGGCATCATCGACCTGTTCATTCCGATCAGCACGCCGTACGAGGCCGGAAGAGACCGCGATCGCGCATAGGGATTCAACAGATCGTCACAGAAATTTCGTCCCGTTCGCGCTATACTGGAAATGATCAACATTCCATGTTAGAGAAGGGGAAACGAAATTCATGAAAAAAATGCTGCTTATCTCCATGATGCTTGCCGCTGCGATCTTCGTTCTGGCTGCTTGCGGCTCGAACTCGAATTCCAATACGAACAACAGCTCGAGCTCCAACGTTGAAGACACGGGCACGGCTGCTTCCGCCAAAGTAACGATCAAGGCGAAGCGCTTCGAATTCGACAAGCCTGTCTACAACATCAAAAAAGGCGAGCCGACCGAAATCACCGTCGTATCCGAAGACGGCGTTCACGGCGTGGAGATCCCCGATTTCGACGATCTGAAGCTTGTCTCCGGCAAAGCAAAGGTCGTAACGTTCAATGACGCGGGCACCTACGAATTCCATTGCGACATTCCATGCGGCAACGGTCACGGCAAAATGGTTGCCAAAATCGTCGTCGAATAAGGTGATCGCGCAATGCCATTGTTAATGGCGGAGTGCTTATCATTCCGCGGAAGTTCAAGATCAAGAATAGGACAACCCTTATTCTAGCTTGGACTTCAATTGGGTAAAACCCGAGTTCTCGGCAGCTGCTTGCCGAGACTCGGGTTTTCTTGTTATTCGCACCTTGGCTTGAGATGCCTCGCACACAAGTCCGAGATACTCAACGCTCAACGCTCAACGCTCAACGCTCAACGCTCAACGGTCAACGACTTGGAGATGGTATAGTGATTTCTTATTGTCTTTATAAGCATTATTAATGAAGCTGTATTTTTATGAGCCGTTCGAATAAATATATCGCAAACAATCCTATGTTTATAAGAAAGTCTAATACTTGTCCTATTCCAACCCCGCGGCATTGTCTGATACGATGTCTGCAACGACAACGAAGAGGGTGGAGTATATGGCAACAGGCAAACTGCAAGGACGAGTCGCTGTCATCACGGGGGCGGGAACGGGACTGGGCCAAGCGACCGCGCTTGCGTTCGCGGCGGAAGGCGCGCATGTCGCGCTGATCGGGAGACGGCCCGGCAAGCTGGAAGAAACGGCCGCGGCGATTCGCGCGGCAGGCGAGGCCGGACGCGTGCTCGTCGTGCAAGCCGACGTTTCTTCCGAGCAAGACGTCCAGCATGCCGTCGGCTGGATTGCTGCCGAGCTCGGCGCCGTCGATATCCTCGTGAACAATGCGGCACTGCTCGAGCCCGGCTCCGTGCTGGAATTGGAAGCCGCGGAGTGGACAAGGCAGCTTGCTACGAATTTGACCGGACCGTTCCTGATGACGCGGGCCGTCCTTCCATTCATGCGCCGGGCCCGCTACGGGCGGATCATCAATATTACGTCAGGCCTGGCAAGCAACGGCGCAGGCGGGTACGCCGCTTACAGCGCATCCAAGGCCGGCTTGGAATCGCTCACGCGCACGACGGCCGATGAGGAGCATAACTACGGAATCCTGGCCAATGCGTTCAATCCCGGCACGATCCGCACCGAAATGCACGCCACGGGCAAAGATCCGCAAGGGGTCACGCCTGAGCTGGTGCGCCTTGCGTCACTGCCCCGGCATAGCGAGACGGGATCGATTATTGCGATCTGAACGCACGAGTATATAATAATGGACAGCGATAAGAATTGAGCAGTTGCCAGCGAAAACGGAACAACTGATTATGGAAAAAGAGGACAGATGCCTTGAGCGGCCCGGTTATGCACCGGGCGCGCAGGCACTGTCCTCTTTTGATTTCCGTCATGCGAGCCAGACGGTTATGAGAGCAAAAGTCGGTTACAAGAGCAAGAGTCAGTTACGAGGGCAAAGTCGGTTACATTGGCAAGAGCCAGGCTTATAACAGTCTCAAGCTCTCGCTCGCGCGCTCGCCTTGTTGTCCTGTGAACCTCAGCTCTTCTCGATCATTTCGATCCAATCGTTGAATTCGGTTTGCAGCATCCGGTATTCCGTCACCAGCTTGCCGTGCTCGGTTTGCAACTGCTCGTGTACGGCCCGAAGCTCCTGCTTGTCCTGCACCGCCTCGTTGAGAGCCGTTTCCAGCTCCGCAAAGCGTTCATCGATCTGCTGCGATTGCTGCTTCGACATTCTAACTTCGTCTTCGATCAGCCGCAGCTGATCCAGCAAGCCGGCTTCCGATTCGGCATGAGCCGCAGCCTGCTGCCTCGCCAGCTCGATCTCGGCTTCCGCCGCCTTCGCCTGGCGATCGATCTCGGCGGCCGCTTCGTCCGCGACGCGTTCCGCTTCCGCCATTTGGTTGCGCGCTTCGCGCATCAGCTCGGCTGCACGGTCTTCCGCAGCCTCCAGCCTATGCGCCAATTCGGCATTCTGGCTGCCAAGCAGCTCCAGCTCCTGCCGGATGCGGTCCCGGTCGCCTTGCAGTTCCACTTGCAGCTGCACGTACTCTTCGGCGCTGCGACGCGCATCCGCCAGCTGCGCGTTCAGATCGCTAAGCTGCGCTTCCTGCTGCTGGAACGCTTCCGCGCGACGATGCTCGCTGCGCTGCAGCTGCTCTGCATGCTGCCGCAGCTGTTCCGCAGCGTATTCCTGTTCGCGAAGCTCCTGCTGCAGGCGTTCCATGGCCGTCCGCTGCGCTTCTTCCTGCTCGGATGCTTCCAAGAGCAGCAGTTCGGCGCTCTCCTTAGCATCAAGCACTTGCTTATGCATGCGCTCCAGTTCAGAGCGGGCATTATCCAGCTGCTCGGCAAGCTGGCGGCTCTCGCTATGAAGCGCTTCGCTCCGTTGCTGGTGCTCCGCCTGCATAGCCTGCTCCCGCTCCGACGCCTGCGCAAGGGCGGCTTCCAGCTGCCGCTGATGCGCTGCCGCCAGAGCCGCAACTTCGTCCGCGCCTTCCTGCAGCGCCTGTTCCAGCAGCTGCTGCGCGGTCTCGCGCTCTTGCGCCAGCATCGCAGCGGCTCTCGCCTGCTCTTCGGTTTGCGCTTCCCGCAGCTGCGCCAACCGTTCCTCAGCCGCCGCTTCGGCTTCAGCGCGGGTACGCTCTACATGCTCGCGCGACTCTTGGCGGATACGGTCCGCTTCCGCTTCGGCATCCATGCGCGTTTGCTCCAGCTGCGCCAGCAGCTCTGCCCGAATTTCAGCCAGCTGCTCGGATGCCGCGGCTGCGGTCGCTTCTTGCAGTGCCCTCTCGCGGCGCAGCTCTTCCTCGTGTTTGTCCTGCGTTTCGATCAGCTCCAAGAGCGCAGCTTCGCGCTCTTGCTCCAGTTCGCCGTGCGAGCGTTCGCGCTGCTCGGCGAGCTGCGCTTCCATTGCCCGGCGATGTTCCGCAAGCTGGGCTTGGAGCGCTTCGCGCAGCTGCTCGAGCTCTTCCGCGGCTTTCAATTCCGCGGCTTGCATCGCTTGATCGTGGCCTTTGCGCGCTTCCGCCGCTCTCGCGGCTGCACCCAGCAGCATCTGCTCGTAAGCTTCGCGTTCCGCTTCGGCCTTCGCCATCGCGTCCTGCAGAGCCTTCGCGTGCACGGCTCTCTCCGCTTCGGCTTTCGCTTCCGCTTCGCGCAATGCTGCTTCGCGTTCTGCCGCAGCTTTCGCTTCCGCGGCCTGCAGTTCCCGCTCGTATGCTTCCAGCGCCTCAAGCTCGGCTAGCTCACGCTGCTCGCGTTCCTGCTCCAGCTGCGACTCCAGCGTCTCGCGCAAGCGCGTCATCTGTGCGGCAGCCGCCTCTTTGGCAGCGGTTATTTCGGCTTCGGCCGCTTCCCTTACCCGTGCCAGCTCTTCTTCAACTTCGACGCGCTCAGCTGCCGCTCTGACTTCCGCTTCACGCAGCTGCGCTTCCAATGCCTCGCGCTCCGCTTCCGCGTTCATCGCCGCTTCGCGCAGCGCCAACTCGAGGGCTTCCAGCGCCTCCAATTCAGCCAGTTCCTGCTGCTCGCGCGCTTGCTCCAGCTGCGACTCCATCGCGGCACGGAGTCGGCCCAGCTCGGCCGCTGCCGTTTCTTGCGCTGCCGCCAGCTCCAGCTCAGCCGCTTCCCTCACGCGCAGCAGCTCCGCTTCAGTCGCGCCGAGCGCTTCCGCTGCTCGCGCTTCCGCGTCCAAAAGCGCCGCCGCATGGGCTTCGCGTTCGGCCGCAGCCTGCGCTTGAGCGGCCTGCAGCTCCCGCTCTACCGCTTCGCGCTCCGAAGCCGCGCGCGCTTCAACGTCACGAAGCGCCTGCTCCTGCGCTTCCAATGCTTCGAGCTCCGACAGCTCCCGGAGCTCGCGCTCTTGCTCCAGCGCCAGCCGCTGCTGCGCAAGCTCCGCTTCCATTGTTGCGCGAAGCTGAGCCTGCTCGGCAGCAGCCGCTTCCGTAACGCGCGCAAGCTCCGCTTCGAGCGCCTCGCGCTCCCGAGCGCGTTCAGCCGCTGCGGCTTCCAGCTCCGCCGCCGCCCGTACTTCAACGGATTGAAGCGCCTCCTGCGCAGCTTGCGAGGCTAAATCTTGGCGTTCCCACTCTTGCTCCAGTTCCAGACGCTGCTCCGTTAACTGGCCTTCAAGCGTCTCGCGCACACCGGCCAATTCAGCCGCTGCCGCCTCGCGCTCAGCCTTAAGCTCCTCTGCAGCACTTTCGCGCACACGCGCCAGTTCGGCTTCAAGCGTCTCGCGCACACCGGCCAATTCAGCCGCTGCCGCCTCGCGTTCAGCCTTAAGCTCCTCTTCAGCACTTTCGCGCACACGCGCCAGCTCGGCTTCTGTCGTCTCCCGCACATCGGCCAATTCAGCCGCTGCCGCCTCGCGCGCATGTCCAAGCTCTTCTGCCGCGCCTTCGCGCACACGGGTCAGCTCGACTTCAGCCGCTTCAAGCGCCTCGGCTAATTCCGCGGCCGCTGTCTCGCGCACGCGCCCAAGCTCCGCGGAAGCCTCTTCGCGCGCACGCATCAGCTCGGCTTCAAGCGCCTCGCGTACGCCAGCCAGTTCAGCAGCCGCCGCTTCGCGTTCGGCCGCTGCCTGCGCCTCGGCGGCCAGTTTAGCGCCCGCGAGCGATTCTTCGGCTTCCAGCGTCTCCAGCAAACGGCTCTCCCGCTCCTGTTCCAACGCCTGCCGTTGTTGTTCCAGCTCGCGCTCCAGCGATTCGCGAAGCCGTGCCAGCTCCGTCTCCAGCTCTTCCCGAATGCGGGAGGATTCGGCCGCGGCCGCCTCGCGTTCCTCGGCCAGCTTGATCTCAGCGTCGAGGCGCGCGCGTTCCAATGCTTCCTGACCCTCTAGCGCGGACAGCCCATGCAGTTCCTGCTCTTCGGCAAGCGCGTTCCTCGCCTGAAGAAGCTCCGCTTCCATAGCCTCCCGTACAGCGGCCAATTCGGCAGTCGCTGCTTCGCGTTCGCGTCCAAGCTCCGCTGCAGCCGCTTCGCGCACGCGCGCCAGCTCGGCTTCCAAAGCATCTCGGACGCCGGCTAATTCCTCGGCCGCGGCTTCGCGTTCTTCTGCCGCCTTCGCTTCCGCTTCGCGAAGCGCTTCATCCATCCGTCCCTGCAGCGTTGCCGCAAGACGTTCCATTTCAACCAGCGCGGCTTCGCTTTCCAGCTCGCGTTCGAGTTCCATCGCTTTCCGCTCGCTGTCGAATGCCGCCGCAGCCGCTTCGCGCTCCGCGCCATGCTCCTCGAGCATGCGCAGCTGCTCCGTCAGATCAGCTTCGCGTGCCGCTTCATGCTCCAGCCGCTCCCGGGCAAGCTCGGCGCTAGCCGCGGCCAGTTCCTCCGCAAGCCGCGCTTCCAGCTCCGCACGCACGCGTGCCAGCTCGGCGTTTGCCGCGGCTAGCGCTTCGGCATGCTTCGCTTCCGCTTCGCCCACGGCTGTTTCAAGGCGAAGCTGCAGTTGGGTGCTCGTCCGCTCCAACTCCGTGCGCGCGCGTTCCCGCTCCTCTTCCAGTGCCGCTTCCGCGCTGAGTCGCTCGGCCTCCAGCTGACTTTGAAGCGTATCCAAAACCAGTTTCGCCTGCTCCAGCTCCGCCACGGCCAGTCTGCGGCGCTCCTCCGTCTCGTCCATCCGCTCGTTCTCCGTGCGCAGCCGGAACATTTCCTCGGCCATCTGAACCGAAGCCAGCATCGCAAGCTTAGGCAAATCCAAGCGCGGATAGCCCTTGGCGAGTTTATGTAAGTTATCGTCGACGTAAGCGGCAATCCGCTTAATGTAATCAGGGTTGTTATGACCAGTCAGTTTGAATTGGTTACCGTATATATCAACCGTCACACGTGTCCTATCGGCAGCGTTCATGAGGGTATCCTCCTATTGATCCAGGTGAAAATTTCATTGTCCCATTCTCGACGCTCATCTCTTCAGATCATCCGTTTCCGTCAGTCTTCGTCACTTCCTGCTGTCTGTCTGCCGCAAACCTGAACCGAATACTCGCTGTCGCAAACGCGTTTCTCTACGGCCGCTGCCACCTATGGACCAATTCAAATCGAGTCTAAGATAAACAAAGCCGCATCGATATTCGTTCGCAAGGAACTAATTCGATGCGGCTAAGGGCATCTCCTGCCTATTTACGCAATTCTGCTTCAAAAGATTGTTCTAATTTAGCGACGACTTTACCGTGCAGCTCCGTCACTTCTTCGTCCGTCAGCGTACGCTCCGGATGACGGTAAACGAGAGACAGCGCGACGCTTTTCTTATCCGCGCCCAGCTTCTCGCCGGTGTAGATGTCGAAGATGCGAATCGACTCCAGCAGCTCGCCTGCCGTCTCGGCGGCGGCATGCATCAGTTTGCCCGCTTCCACCTCGCGGTTCAGCACGACGGCGATGTCGCGTTCCATTGCCGGGTAACGAGGCAGCGCCTTATAAACGATATCGAAGTCGGCCGCTTCGTACAACGGCGCAAGCTCAAGCTCGAGCACGTACGTATCGCCGAGATCGTGGTCGATTTGGACCGTCGGGTGAAGCTGGCCCAGATAACCGATCGTAACGCCTCCTCGCTCGCCGTGGAAGACGATAGCCGCGGTACGGCCCGGGTGCATATGCTCAGGCTGCGCCGCTTCGTAGCCAATCTCTCCGCTGACGCCAAGCACGTCCGCCACGGTTTCCAGCATACCTTTCAAATCGTAGAAATCGTATGCCTCTGCCTTGCTGTTCCATTCCGCGCGCACGCGGCTGCCGGTCAGCAGAATAGCCAAACGGTGCTTCTCGTGCGGCAAACGGGTAAGCGTTTCTTCATCCGTATGGAAGACGCTGCCGATTTCGAATATCGCGGCGTCGTCGTTTTTGCGATTGCGGTTGTACACGGCCGTTTCAAGCAGCTGCGGCAGCAGGCTCGTGCGGAGCACGCTGCGGTCCTCGCTCATCGGAAGCGCAAGGCGCACAGGCTGAACGTCCGCGCCGTTCAAGGCCGGGAACAATGTCGTCCGGTCCGGGTGGGTGAACGAGTAACTGATCACTTCGTGCAGCCCGGCATCCGTCAGCCGCTTGCGCAGCTCGCGGCGGATCGCCTGCGGCTTCGTCAGCGCGCCCGGCGTAGCTGCTCCCTCGATCGCCGTCGTCGGGATATTATCGTAGCCGAACAAGCGCGCCGCTTCTTCGATCAAGTCGACGTCGCGGGTAATATCGCCGCGGCGGCTCGGCACATCTACTGTAAATACCCCGTCGTCCGAAAGTTGAAACGGAAATTGCAAACGGCCGAAAATCGTCTCGAGCTCCAGCTTCGACAACTCCGTGCCCAGGTAGCGGTTGATCTTGTCGATGGATACGGTCACGATCGTCTTGGCTGCCGGTTCCGCGATTTCTTCCACGACGCCGTCAAGCACATGGCCGCCGGCGTATTGCGCCATCAGCGCGGCCGCCCGGTCGAGCGCCGGGATCACGCGCGCCGGATCGACGCCTTTCTCGAAGCGAACGCTGGATTCCGAACGGAGCCCGACTTGGCGGGACGTCTTGCGGACGGTGCCGCCGTCGAAGCGCGCGGATTCCAGCAGGATGTTAACGGTCGATGCCGTTACTTCGGAGTCGGCTCCGCCCATGACGCCAGCAAGCGCAAGCGGCGATTGGCCGTCCGCGATGACGAGCATGTGCGGCTCAAGCTTCCGCTCTTGACCGTCCAGCGTCGTCATCGTTTCGCCGTCGTTCGCAAGGCGCACGACGATGCGGCCGTCTTGGATTCGATCCGCGTCGAATGCATGCAGCGGCTGGCCGTATTCCAGCATGACGAAGTTCGTAATGTCGACGACGTTGCTGATCGGACGGATGCCTGCCGCCATCAGGCGGTTCTGCATCCAGAGCGGCGAAGGTCCGACTTGAACGCCTTTGATGTAACGAGCGGAATAGTGCGCGCACTGTTCCTTCGCATCGATGCGAACCGACACATGCGCGGACGCTTGTTCCGCGGAGTCGCTCAACCGGCTGTCGGGCAGCTTCACCGTGCGGCCTGTCAAAGCGCCGACTTCGTAAGCAACGCCCAGCATGCTGAGGCAGTCCGAACGGTTCGGCGTCAGGTCAAGCTCGAGCACCTCGTCGTCGATCGCGAGCACGTCAAGGATGGAAGCGCCGATCTCCGTTCCTTCCGGCAGCACGAGAATACCCTCTTGCTGTTCTTTCGGAAGCAGCTTGTCGTTCAAGCCGAGTTCCTTGGCGGAGCAAATCATGCCTTGGGACTCTACGCCGCGCAGCTTGGCTTTCTTGATTGCGAAGTCGCCGGGAAGCACCGCGCCGATCGTCGCGACGGGAACGAGCTGGCCGGCCGCGACGTTCTTCGCGCCGCAGACGATTTGCAGCGGTTCGGGACCGCCGACATCGACCGTGGTCACGTTCAGCTTGTCTGCGTCGGGATGCTTCTCTTTCGTCAGCACGCGGCCGACGACGACGCCGGTCACGCCTTTATTGCGGGATTCCACGACATCGATCTCGATGCCGCCGCTCGTCATCAGCTCGGCCAGCTGCTTGCCGGCGTAGCCGTCCAAATCGATATATTGACTTAACCATTTATAAGATACGTTCATCGTATTAGCCTCCCTCTCACATTCGGACAAACTGGCTCAGGAAGCGCAGGTCGTTCGTATAGAAATGACGAATGTCGTCAATGCCGTATTTCAAGATCGCGATCCGCTCCACGCCCATGCCGAACGCAAAACCGCTCATTTCGTTCGGGTCGTAGCCGCCCATTTCGAGCACGCGCGGATGGACCATGCCGCAGCCGAGAATCTCGATCCAGCCCGTATGCTTGCACATCCGGCAGCCGTGACCGCCGCATTTCACGCACGTGACGTCAACCTCCGCGCTTGGCTCCGTGAACGGGAAGAAGCTCGGACGCAGGCGGATTTGCGCTTGCTTGCCGTACATCAGCTGCACGAACTGCAGCAGCGTGCCCTTGAGATCGCTCATGCGGATGTTCGGTCCGATGACGAGGCCTTCGATTTGATTGAACTGGAACGAATGCGTCGCGTCGTCGTCGTCGCGGCGGTATACTTTGCCGGGGCAGATGACTTTGACCGGTTTGCCGTTCATCGCTTTCATCGTGCGCACTTGCACCGGCGACGTGTGCGTCCGCATCAGAATCTCGTCCGTCACGTAGAACGAATCCTGCATGTCGCGCGCCGGGTGGTTCTTCGGCAGGTTCAGCGCTTCGAAGTTGAAGAAGTCGGTCTCGACTTCCGGTCCTTCCGCAATGGTGTAGCCCATTCCGATGAACGCGTCCTCGATTTCCTGCGCGACTTTGTTCAGCGGATGAACGGCGCCCGCGCCCAGCTTCTTGCCGGGCAGCGTGACGTCGATCGTCTCCGCGCGAAGGCGGTTCTCCGTCTCGGCTTGTTGGAAAGCGGCCTGCTTCGTCTCGATAACCTCTTCGATCGCGGCGCGCACTTCATTGCCTACTTGCCCGATAACCGGACGCTCTTCGGCGCTCAAGCTTCCCATGCCGCGGAGAATTTCCGTCAGCGCGCCCTTCTTGCCCAAATATTTGACCCGCAGGTCGTTCAGCTGCTGCGGACCGGCAACTTCCTGCAGCTCCTGCAGCGCCTCGGCGCGCAGTGCTTCCAAACGCTCTTTCATTCCATCCAGCCCCTTCTTAGACAAATAAAAAAACGGTCCTCTCTCCCCGTAAGGGACGAAAGAACCGTGTTACCACCCTAATTCAAACTGCCGGCCGCAATAATAATAACGCCTGGGCAATTCCTCATTAACGCCGGATATCGGCCGGACGACCGGAGCTCCCTACCTCATGCAGCCAAGTCGGCGCACCCGTTCAGAAGCCTGCTCGGAAGCGAACTTCGGCAGCCTGATTTCCTAAAGACGCTCTCAGTCAACGGCGTCTTCTCCCTGGCAAGAAAGCACTGCGTACTCTTCTTCCTCATCGCATTTACGTATATGTTTACCATTATACGAAATTTCTATAACCGTCCGCAAGTCCCGTCCTGCGGGCGTTCCGCCTATTTTTGAACGTTTAACGTTTCTTCCGCGTCATCGCTGCGATAAGTGCCAGCGCACCGAGCACGACTGCCGCGATCGCCAGGCCCAGCGTTACGTTTTCCTTCGTGCTGCTATCGCTGTCCGCCGTATCCATGGTGTCCGAAGCAGCCGTCGTGCCGTGGCCGTCGCCTTCGCCCGTTCCCGCGATGACCGTCGTTACGGATGCCGGATGGTCGCCGCCGTCGGCTTCGATCCATTCCACGACGGATTTGTCGGAGTAAGTCTGGTACGCTTTCCATGACAGCTGCGTCGCGTCGTCGGCCACCTTGCCGCTGACGCGGAAATCGGTGAATTCCGTCTGCGAGAGGCCTGCGCCTTCCGCCGTCCAAGTGATGGACTTGACTGCTTTCGTGTCCGGGGCAAGCTCCAGGTCGTATTTCCAGCCCGCCTTCGGTTCCACGCGGCTGACGGCTACGCCATCCGGCACTTTTACTTGAATGCTCGTCGTCGTGACGTTTTCTTTCTCGCTCGGCACCCGAACGGAGAACACCTCGTAAGCCCCTTGCGTCGTCTCCTTCGGTTGTACCGTTACATGCGCGCTTGCCATTGAAGCGAACAAGAACAGCGACATCACCGCGACCCCGATAACCGAAAATTTCTTCATGCGATTCATCATATTGCAAACATCCTCCCTGCGGTCAACTAATCCCGCTGCCATTGCGCAGCGTTTCCCTATGAGCGAGTATACCTCAGTCCGGAGCCGGCGGCATGACTCGAAGGGGCTATGCGATTGTTACGAAAAAGTGTCTCGTCCCTATCTGGATTGGCTCCCGATCCTCCCGCTAATCCTTGACGAGCCCTTTTTCCAGCGCATAACGCGTCAATTGAACCCGGTTTTCAAGATGCAGCTTCTGCAAAATGTTTTTCAGATGGTTTTTGACCGTATGCTCCGATAAACCGAAATTTTCGGCGATCTGCCGGTTGGAGCCGCCCGAGGCTACCTGCTCCAGCACTTCGCGCTCGCGCTGGGTCAGCGCCGTATGCATCGGCGCATCGGAATTCCGGCCGCCGATCTTAGCCTGGCCTTCCGGCTTCCCCGCCCGCTGCGTCTTCCCGGCGCCGCTCCCGCCGTTGAATTCCTGCAGCATGCGAAAGGCCAGTTCCTTGGGCAGCGGCGCTTCGTCCAGCGTCACGGCCCGCAAATAGTCCAGCCAAGACGAGGGGGACAGATTCTTGAGCAGGTAGCCTTGCGCGCCGCGCTTGATCGACTCGAACAGATCCGTAATATCGTCGGAGACGGTCACCATGACGATTTTGATCAGCGGGTCGATGGATTTAATCGACTGCGTCGCTTCCATGCCCGACATGACGGGCATATTAATGTCCATCAGCACCAGGTCGGGCGCGAGTTCAGCCGCCAGCACGACGGCTTGCTCGCCGTTCGCCGCCTCTCCCACGATTTCAAACTCCGGGGCGCCGGACAAAATCTCGCGCATGCCTTCCCGTCCATGCGGATGGTCGTCCGCCAGCAGCACCCTGATCGTTGTTCCATTCCCGCTCATCGTCTCACCCTCTCTTCACGACTTCCACGACCGTTCCGCCCTCGTCGGCGCGGCATACGGTAAACTGCCAGCCCATCGCGGCCGCGCGTCCCTGCATCATCCGCACGCCGTAACGTCCCTTCGCCAGCAGCTGCCCCGGCTCCGCTCCGATTCCATCGTCGCTGACCGTGCATCGGAACGCCTCGTCCGACAGGCCATCCCCGGGAACGGCCCGAACCGTCAAGCCGGAAGCGCCGGCATGCTTCCGCACGTTAAGCATCGCTTCGCGCACGATGGCAAGCAGCTCTACTTTCTCCTTGCCCGTCAGCCTGGAGTCGGCCAATTGCCAATCCAGCTCCACGTTCAAGCCGCCAAGCGCAAGCTCGTCGGCCATTTCCCGTACCGCCTGCATCCACTGGACGTCGGTTCTGGACGGCTCGCTGCGCAGGCCGGCGATCGACTGCCTGACGTCCTCGTAGACATGCTTCACCGTTCGGCGCAGCTGCTGCGCCGTCTCCGCCGCATGCCCGGGATCTTTGGCATGCTCCAATTTATCCAGCTTCACCGACACCAGAAACAGCGATTGCGAAATTCCGTCATGCAGCTCCCTTGCCAGCTGTTCGCGTTCCATGAAAGCCGCTTCGGCCGACTTGGAACGCTGCAGCGTCTCCTGGGTATCCTCCAGCATGTTGAACAGCTTGATCAGCAGCGTTGCCGTCACCGTAATGACAATGACGGGAGTAAGCGCGTTGCCGAGGCCCATGGACAGATACGGCAGCAGCAGCGTATGGCGCAAATACTCCCAGATCGCGACCGTCAGCGTCGGCGTCCACAGAATAAGCCATTTGATGCGCTTGTATGTCATGTCCCGGCCTCCTCTCGGCTATTCTGCTGCACGCCGCTTGCGTGCATCCTTGTTTAGTAATTCCGGAAGTCGACTTTCTGCACGGTTTCATTGTCGTCTTTGTCCATGATGCGGATTTCCGCCTCCCAGCGGCCGGCGAACGGAATGAACGGCCCTTTCGCTTGATACGCGGATTTCACGAAGCCGTCGAAATCGGTCAATTCCGTATCCTCGAAAGGTTTAACCGGGACATCGATCGGACCGAGCTCCTTGCGGTCCAGCGAGAACAGCCGTACCAGCACCGACTTCGCTTCGCCGACGGTGTCCGGCAGCCAGACTTTGACGGTAAATTCGTTATCGCCCGCTTTATTAGGCGTTACGCGGAAGGACACGTGCATTTTGTCGCCCATTTGATGATAAGTAACAGGCTCATTGGCCGGCAGCGGACTGATGTACGTGAACAATGCCGCCACGATGATTATGAGCGCCATCAGCGCCGCATCGGCGCGAAGCAGGACGGCTATCGGCAGTTCCCCTTTTCTAACCTTCAGATGGAGCGTGCCGCCGACGCCGAGCACCAGAACGACAAGGCCGGTCTTGATCAGGAGCAGCGTCCCCCACGACGTGTAGAACAGATACTTCAGGCTCGGCAGGAACAGCAGCGTCATGCCAACGCCGGACAGTACCAGCAGCATGAGCGAAAGCAGCGCCGCACGCGAGAACACGACCGCGAATCGGCCCGCCTCCTTACGATCCTTGCTCCACAGCAGCAGCAGCAGCGTCAAGCCGCCTGCCCATACCGATGCCGCCAGAAGATGAATCCAGTCGAACAGAATCGATGCAGCCTTCGGCGAGAAGACCGCCGCATGTCCGCTCCAGCTTTCCACGCCCAGGATCGCCGCGGCCCACAACGTTCTCGCCAGCGGGTGCATCCGGACGAACAGGAACCCGGCCAGCGCCAGTACCAGCATCGCGATCCATTCCCTGCCTACCGACGTTTCCAGGAACAGCTTGCTGTAATCTCCGGAGGGATAGCCTTTCAATATCTCCCGCGCATGCACGAAGATATAGAGCAGCACGGAGACGAGCAGCGTCCGGAGCGCAATGGGCTCCCATTTCTTCTGGATGTCCTGCAGCATGCTTCCCCGGCCTCTGGCCAGCAGCGGCCAGATCATAAGTCCAGCCGTCCAAAGCAGCGCCGCGTAATATAAAGAACGTACGGCATAAATGATGAACTGATTGGTCGTCAGCTCTGTGGAGGCACCATGTCCCTCGTGGCCTAACGCCTTGTGGGGATCAAAGGCCGAAGCGTCCACGCCCTGGGGCGGATTGCCGACGACGAAGACGTAGGAGCCGCTGACCGGATGGCCGTCCGCCGAAATAATCGCGTAGGACACCGTATAGACGCCCTCCCCTAGTTTAGGGAGCGCCAGCGTAATGGATTTGCGGTCTGCGCTCGTCTTCGGATCCGCATCCGTCACCCGGCGGGATTTGTCGTCGAGCACCTCGAGCGAACCGACCTTGGCTTCAATTGCTTCATTAAAGGCGAGCTTTACCTCTTTCGGGCTTTGCTCGTATTTGGTGTTCTGCTCGGGCGTCGCGCCTTCGAGCTCCGCATGCGCGAACGCGGCGGACGGCCCGGCGAACAGCATCGAGCACAGCCATATAGCAAGCATCGCCGCTTTGACGATGGAATGGACAGGTTTTCTTTGACCGCCGATCAACATCTTGTGTGGTTTCATCCTCTCTCTTCGAAATCCGGATCGCATATCCGATAACTAAACCTAGTGTACTAGAGCCGAAAGGCGAGCACCAACCATAAATCCAACTTTTGTTTGAACGAACGCAATTAGGCCAAAAAGGCGATTAACCGCGTGTCCCTATTATTGTCACGACACATCCGCAGCCGGAAGTGCTATAATAGTTTTTCGCTTACTTACTTTTTTTATTTTTTTATGCGGAGACCGCCGGCTCCCCGGTATCGTTTGCAATTGGCGCGGCTGTACGTTTTCATCGATTTTTCATGCCGAAAATGCCGCTTTCGGAACACCTGGATGTCGAATAGTTTGCCTTGACAGGCACTATATATCGGTGTAGGTTATGTAAGTACTAACAACATATTGTGTATAACGGGTTGTCAGACGACAACCTTCGACAAGGAGTGGCTCTGCCCGTGGATATCATTAAAAGGAATGGACAGAAAGAAGAACTTATCTTTTCCAAGCTGAAGAAAGTTATTGATTTCTCGTGTGTCGGCTATAACGACTGCGATCCGCTGGAGCTGGAAACAGCCTTGCTTCCTTATTTCCGCAACAACATCACGACGAAAGAAATTCAACGTACGCTGACGCAAGTTGCGGTTGAGAAAACAAGCATCGAACAGCCGAACTGGCAGTACGTTGCAGCCAAACTTCTCGTGTACGATCTCTATAAAGAGTCCGCGATCAATCGCAAATACGGTTATTTCGGCTACGGCGATTTCTACTCTCTCATCACGTACCTGACCGACAAAGGGTTATACGGCAGCTACATATTGGAACACTACACGCGTGAAGAAATCCGCGAGCTGGGCAATTACATCGTGCCTGAGCGCGACTACCTGTTCAACTACATCGGCCTGAAGACATTGTCAGACCGTTACCTGATCAAGAGCTTCGGCGGCGACGTGCTTGAACTGCCGCAAGAGCTGTTCATGGGCGTAGCGATGCACTTGGCTATGAAAGAAGAGGACAAGCTGGGCTGGGCGCGTAAATTCTACGACGTGTTGAGCCGCCTGCAAATGACGGTTGCTACGCCGACGCTGGCGAATGCCCGCAAACCGTTCCACCAGCTGTCCAGCTGCTTCATCGATACCGTTCCCGACAACCTGTGGGGCATTTACAACGTTGATTCCAGCTTCGCTCAAGTTTCCAAATTCGGCGGCGGCATGGGCATCTACATCGGCAAAGTGCGCAGCCGCGGCTCCAACATCCGCGGATACAAAGGCGTTGCCGGCGGCGTCGTGCCTTGGATCAAGAACTACAACAATACGGCTGTCGCGGTCGATCAGCTCGGCGTTCGTTCCGGCGCCGTAGCCGTTTACCTCGACGTTTGGCATAAAGATATTTTCGACTTCCTGAACTTGAAAACGAACAACGGCGATGACCGGATGAAAGCCCACGATATTTTCCCGGGCGTCTGCATTCCCGACCTGTTCATGCGCAAAGTACAGGAGCGCGCTTCCTGGTACCTGTTCGATCCGCACGAAGTCCGCAGCTACATGGGCTATGCGCTTGAAGACGCTTGGGGCGAAGAATGGGAACGCCGTTACGAAGAGTGCGTGAACCATCCGGAGCTCTCCAAAGAAGAAGTACCGGCGATCGAAATCATGAAACGCATCCTGGCAAGCTCCTTCGAAACGGGCACTCCGTTCGTATTCTACCGCGACACGGTCAACCGCGCGAATCCGAACAAGCACAAAGGCATCATCTACTGCTCCAACCTGTGCACGGAGATCTGCCAGAACATGAGCCCGACGGAATACATCACGACGACGCACGAAGACGGCATCATCACGACGCAAGTCAAGAGCGGCGACTATGTCGTGTGCAACCTCTCTTCCCTCAACCTCGGCCGTACGCGTTCGAACGAGGAAATCGCAGAGGTCGTCAGCTGCCAAATGCGCATGATGGACAACGTCATCGACTTGAATCACTATCCGATTCCGCAAGCGGAAATTACGAACCAGAAATACCGCGCCGTCGGTCTCGGCACGAGCGGCTACCATCAGTGGCTCGCGCTGAACGCCATCGCATGGGAATCCGAAGAGCATCTTGACCGCGCAGACGAGCTGTACGAGTGGATCAATTACTGCGCCATCAAAGCTTCGATGGAAATTTCCAAAGAAAAAGGCGCCTTCCGCGTATTCGAAGGCAGCGAATGGCAGACCGGCGCTTATTTCGAATCGCGCGGTTACGATGCCCCTCACTGGCAGAAGCTAAAACAGGACGTAGCCGAGCACGGCGTCCGCAACGGCTGGATGTTCGCCATCGCGCCTACGGCATCGACGTCGCTGATCGCCGGTTCCACGGCGGGTATCGACCCGATCTTCAACAAGTTCTTCGTCGAAGAGAAGAAGAATGCGGTCATCCCGCAAACGGCGCCGAACCTGAACGAAGAAACGTTCTGGTACTACAAAGAAGCGCACACGATCGATCAGCACTGGAGCATCCGCGCAGCGGGCCGCCGTCAGCGCCACATCGACCAAGCGCAATCCTTCAACCTTTATATTACGCCGAACTACTCGGCCAAAGAATTCATGGACCTGTATATGTCCGCATGGGAAAACGGGCTGAAAACCGTTTACTATTGCCGTAATAAAAGCTTAGAAGTCGAGGATTGCGTGAGCTGCAGCTCATAAGCCCATCATTGAAATGAAGTTGCCCTGCGGGACAGTATGAGTTTCCAATCGCTGTTGTAACCGGATTTCTTTGAATTTATACATTCAGAAATGGTTGAAATCCGGTTACAAAGGCGACCGCTTAAGAGTTTTCGCAAGAAAACTCACTTCGGAAGCATGAACTGCTTTTCCAACTTCATACTGCCCTCCGGGCACTTTTTCAATGGGAGTACTTAAAAACGCTGCAACACTTAAGGTAGCAGGAAAAGAAGGAGGCAGCCCATTTCATGGAACTGCAGAAGAAGAAACTTTTCAACGAGGAAGGCGACCGCGACTGGGGTAAACGCCGCATGATCGGCGGTAACACCACGAACCTCATCGAGCTGAACAACGTTAAATACGACTGGGCCACGAAGATGTACCGGAACATGATGAACAACTTCTGGATTCCGGAAGAGATTCCGCTTGCCCAGGATGCCAAAGACTACAAACACCTGTCGCTCTCCGAGCGTAACAGCTACGATAAAATCATCAGCTTCTTGATCTTCCTTGATTCGCTGCAAACGGCGAATCTGCCGAATATCAACGAGTACATTACGGCACCCGAAGTTAATCTCTGTCTGACTGTACAGACGTTCCAGGAAGCCGTTCACAGCCAATCCTACTCTTATATTTTAGACAGCGTCTGTGCTCCGGAGGTACGTGACCAGATTTACAATCTGTGGCGCGAGGACAAAAACCTGTTGAAACGCAACCGGTTCATCACTGACCTCTACGAGAATTTTATTGCGAATCCTTCGTCGCAGAACCTGATCAAGACGATTATGGCGAACTATATTCTCGAAGGCATCTACTTCTACAGCGGCTTCAGCTTCTTCTATGCCCTGGGCCGTCAAGGCAAGATGCTCGGAACGGTATCCGAAATCAAATACATCCAGCGCGATGAATTGACTCACTTGGCGCTGTTCCAAGGGATCTTCCGCGAAATCCGCAAGGAAAACGCCGAAATGTTCACGCCGGTTCTGATCGAAGAGCTGCGTCAAATGATGCGCACTGCCGTCGAACACGAGATCGAGTGGGGCAAATACATCACGAACAATCAAATTCCCGGTTTGACGGACGAAATTATCGACGCCTACATCAAATTCCTGTCCAACGAGCGTTTGCGCAAGTTGAACCTGGAGATCTTGTATCCGGAGATCGTTGAACATCCGATGCGATGGGTCGAAAGCTTCAGCAACATGAACGGCATGAAAACCGACTTCTTCGAGCAGAAGGTCACGAACTACAGCAAATCGTCCAACCTCAACTGGGGCGATCTGTAAGACCATCTTTCATAGACCGCTTCCGGGCCCGGTTACAGGGCAGGAGGCGGTTTTTTTCGTGCGTGCGGCGACCCGTTGTTCCATCCGCCGCAATGCGAGCATAATGTAAACGAACAGGAAACTGACAGGCCGTTTCAGGAATGGCATCCTTCATGGTACAATACGCTTAGAAAAGCGCGTAACCAACAGCACGAGCATCAACTGGATTGGAATGAGGAAGACTATTTAAGAGAAGAGCCAGCCTCTCCCGCACAAGGTAAGCCCGTTGAACCTGCGCTGTCATGAGACAGGCTTCCGGAAACGAAAATCATAACCGCCCGCCTCAGCCGGACGACCGCGCAAGACTTAAGTCCAGCATCAAAACTAGACTGCGGCCGTTAACACGCTTTCCGGACATCCATGTACACTTGATGAAGAAAGAACGTGGAAAAGAGGGTATTACATATGTCCCAACAAATTTATGTCATTAATGCGGCTCTCGCCGTTCTGCTGCTGCTTCTCGCCTTATGCGCCGGCTTCATGTCGGGCAGTCTTGCTTTTCGCAAGACGGAGGAATCCCTGCAGCGTACTTCGATCGCGACGCTGGCCCTGCTCGGCGCGATGTCGCTCATTTCTGTCGGGAAGGTCACGATGCTCATCGCGACGTATTCATATCGCAGCTGGTTCGTTCTTGACTCGGCCCTGCTTTTCTTAACGCTCATTATGGTCCCTACGGCCGCGATCGCCGTTTTCTCGCTCCCCCGGCTGCTTCAGCTGGCAAAGCTTCAGCCGCGCGAGACGGAAACCGCCGTCAGCCGTACCAAGCGGCGCGCGGCATCCGAAGTCGGCCTCGTCGTGCCGATTCAAGTGATGATGATCGAAGCGCTGCTGTATGCGGCGATCAACGTCTTCCCGCTGGGCATGGAACTGCGCAAACAAGTGTTAATCTTCGGCTTGTTCGTGCTCATGTCGCCCGTCGTACTCATCTGGCGGCAATCGATCCGTCATCGGCGGATTCACCGGGATGACGGAACATCGACCATTCATTTCATCAAACGGGTCGTATTCATAACGATGGCCTTCATGCTGCTTGCGTTCGGTATTATCCATACGATGAACAATGCAAAAACGCTCAGCGACGATGACGCCGCTGAGCGCAGTGAACGATTCCAAATTTCGGTTACTCCTGTTGTCTATATGGGGAGATGACCGCCGGGCTAAGCCTGGTTTCGACCTTCCTTGCGGGCCAGATGATCCGGCCAGTAATTCCCCTTTATGGCCGGACAGCCCCGCGGATGGTCCCACACGTACACCCAGCCCTGCCTTAAAGGCGATTCCAGATCCTCCGCCCACACCCGATCGTAATCGTTCTCCTCTTCGATGCCGTAAAACTGTTCCAGCTCATCCATCTGCTTCAAACCTTGCTCATTCACGGTAATCCATAACCCGCGCACGCGCATCTTGCCTGCGTGTGTTTCTGCGTCGCGCAGCATTGCGGGATACGCTCCATAATCGACAAGCCGTCCGCGGACGACACCGGGCTCCATCCGGCGGATGAACGGAGCCGCGACATCATGATTGCTTTGTCCGGGCAGCAGGGTGCCGTATATAAATACCGACAGTTCTCGCTCGCTCATCGGCGGCGACGCCTCCTCCCGTTAGGCCAGTGAAACATCAGGTACAGCGGTTACGCGGTTTGGCTGCGATGCCGGAACCAATTCTCGAACAAATTCGCCGGAATCGGCTGCGTGAAATAATAGCCTTGCGCTTCTTCGCAATTCCGTTCGCGCAGGAACTGAATCTGTTCGTCGTTCTCGACGCCCTCGGCCGTCACTTTCAGCTTCAGGTTCTTCGCCATCGTCGTAATGGTCGAGACGATCGCGGCATCGCTGCCGCCTTTGGTCACGTCGTTCACGAAGCAGCGGTCGATCTTCAGCTTATCGATCGGGAAACGCTTGAGCGAGCTGAGCGAGCTATAGCCCGTTCCGAAATCGTCGATGCTGATTTGCACGCCAAGCTCCTTCAAGCTCGACAGCGTGTCAGCGGCAAACTCCACGTCGCTCGTCATGCTTTCCGTTATTTCCAGCTCCAAATATTTCGGCGGCATGCCTGACTGCTCCAAAATCGCTTTGATCCGGTCTGCCAGCTGATGCTGCCTGAACTGACGCATGGACAGATTGACCGACATCATCATCGGCGGAAGTCCGGAATCCTGCCACAGCTTATTTTGCCTGCAGGCAGCGCCCAGCACCCATTCCCCCAGCTGCAGGATCAGTCCGTTCTCCTCCGTGAGCGGAATAAACTCGCTCGGCGGGAGCAAGCCGCGCTTCGGGTGATGCCAGCGCACCAGCGCTTCCACGCCGACCACTTTGCCGCTGTTTAAATTGACGAGCGGCTGATAAGCGAGCGCGAACTGTTCCTCGTCGATCGCCCGCCGCAGATCGCTCTCCAGCCGCAGCCGATCATGCGCTTTGCGGTTCATCTCGGGCTCGTAGCTGGAATACTCGTTGCGATGTGCTTTGGCCGAATACAAGGCCGTATCCGCGTTCTTAAGCAAGACTTCGACGCTGTCCCCGTCCTGCGGGTAGAACGATACCCCGAGGCTGATCGTAATATGATACTCCGCTTCATCCAGAACGAACGGAGCGTCGAATAAGCCCATGATCGATTTCGCCTGTTTCTCCACCTGGGCCGCGTCCGCTTCCGCCTCCAAATTCGGCATGAGCATTACGAATTCGTCACCGCCCATCCGGTAAACGCGATTCGTATTGCCCGCCGCCAGGCGAAGCCGTTCGGAGACGGCTTGCAGCATCCGGTCGCCGAACGAGTGCCCGAGCGCATCGTTGATCGTCTTGAAGCGATCGATGTCGAGCAGAAATACGGCGATGCGGCCGTTGCTCAGCTGGGCGAGCTTCAGTTCCTCGTTCAGCTGCTCCTTCAGCAGTCGGCGGTTGGACAACCCGGTAAGCTCATCGTGGTACGCAAGGAAGTTGATGCGGGATTCCGTCCGTTTGTACTGCTGGAACGGCTCCTCGATCGTGACGTAATAGATGCCCTTCATTAAGAAGTAGTAACCTGCCAGCTTATACGCATGGCCGATCAGCATATCGCTGTTATGCGCATAGACGCTGAGCATGAATTGCAGATCCGACAACAGGAAGAACACCATCGATTGCACGATCGTAAGCATCGCCTGCGGCCGCTCGTTCCTGTTGCGGTACAACACCATGAAAATCGTGCCGATATACGCGAATGCGATGATGGACTCCGATGCAAATCGCAGCTGCTTCACATGCGCTACGGTATCGAACAGCGGCACCACATTCGGCGTCAGCTTGTAAATCAGCACGGACAGCGCGCCGGCAAGAACGAACGCTGACATAAACGCCGGGAGCCGTCTGCCGGCGGGTACCTGTTCATCGTTGACGCGGAAAATAATGAACACCCCTATGGAGCCCGCCAATTGCGCCGTTAACGTAAACAGAAGCGTCATGGGCATGGCTCCGATGAGCCGGTAGAACGGCATTCCTTCCAGTGTCAATTCGTGCAGCAGATCAAACAAGCCCACTGCTCCGAACAGCGCTGCCGTATACAAGCGATGCTTTGACAAGGATTTAACGAAGAACATCCAGCCTAATACAAGCATCGTAAAGCTCACGGCAAAGCCCAGCAGTTCCATGCCGGAATGGAGGAACAGGAAGGGTTTCTTCGGAATCGCCCCGTACAGCTCGTGATGGAAGATCCGCAGAAGAACAAAGCTTAGAATGGCGGCGAAAGCGGTCCCCATCGTTATTTTTTCCGCCCGGTTTATCGACATGAGGTCCTCCTTCAACAAGTTAGCCAATGATAAGTTCGTGCCCTTTGCGGGTTATGGACGATGTGGCGGGCGTAGTGCGATACCTGCTGCGATTAAACCTTGATGAAGTCGAGCGGCGAACAGCGCTGCGTGCAGGCCGTCGCCGTGCAGACAAACCGTGTCCCCTTGGAGAGCGATGCGCGTCCCATCGCTTGTCGTCACATGGCCGGAGGCGATGATGTCCAGCGTTTGAGCCAGCGCTTCTTCCGCGCTTTGGAGAACGGCGTTCGGCTGCGTTCTGGGCGTCAAGCTGCCATCCGTCCGATAGGTGCGGTCGGCGAAAACTTCTGCCGCCCCGCGAACGCCCTGGCGCTCGGCTTCGCTCAGCAGCACGCTTCCCGACTGCGCGTAGAGAATCAGTGCCGGATCGTAAACGCGGACTGCCCGGACGAACGCTTCGGCAAGCTCCGGTTCGCGTCCGGCCATATGGTAAAGGGCGCCATGCGGTTTGACATGGCGCAACGTTCCGCCGGCGGCGCGAACGAACGCATCCAGCGCGCCAATCTGGTAGAGCGTGTAATCATAGACTTCCTGCGGACTGACTGCCATCTCGCGGCGGCCGAAGCCCAGCCGGTCCGGCAGGCCGGGATGCGCGCCGATCGCGACGCCGGCTTGAACGGACCGGTCCGCCGCTTCGCGGATCGTATGGGGATCCCCCGCATGAAAGCCGCAGGCGATATTGACGGAAGTCACGCAGGCTAGCAATTCCCGGTCTTGGCCGAAGGTATAGGCACCGAAACTTTCTCCGAAATCGCAGTTGAGGTCGATGAAGCGCCGGTCCGTCGGCGAAACGTCGTTACGTATCATATCGGCAGGCTGAGCCCCTTTCTTCATCCATCGGAGCTAATAAAATGTTGTGAATGTCATAACGGCGGCCAGCAGCCGCATTTCCCGCTCGAATTCGAGCTGCAGCCGCTGGGCTTCCGCCAGCGTAATTTCTTTGAAGGTTACCCGGCTGCCCGGTTTGCACTGCGCGAGGAGCGGCAGGTCGACCGAGACGACATGGGCGATTTTGGGGTAGCCGCCAGTGGTTTGGGAGTCGGCGGCGAGTATGATCGGCGTCCCGCCGGCCGGCACCTGAATCGTGCCGGCGACGACGCCGTGCGACAGCAGTTCCGCGCTGTCGCTGCGTTCCAGCGGGGGGCCTTCGAGACGGACCCCCATGCGATCGGACGCGGGAGCCACGCGGAAGCGCTCCCGCGTCAGCGCCGTACGGGCCGCTTCGCGGAACTGCCCGTACTCGGCGCCCGGCATCACGCGGAGCTCGATGCCGGCTTCGGTTGCGCCGCCATAGGCGAGCGGCGGCGCGAACCAGCGCGGGGCCGCCCAGCTGCGGCGGCGGCCCTGCGGCTCTGCCGCGGCGCGCGCGGCGAGCGCGGCGCGCCAAGCGGCCGCGCGCGGGGCTCGGCGCCGCAGGTGAGCGCGTCGCCGGGCCGGAGCGGCCGGCCCGCGATGCCGCCGATGCCGGCTCGCGCATCGGTGCCGCGGCTGCCAAGGGCCGCGTCGGCGGCAAAGCCGCCGCCGGCCGCGAGGTATGCGCGGCAGCCGCCCGCGGCGGCGCCGAAGGCGAGGACCGATCCCGCCCGGGCCCAGAACGGCCGCCACAGCGGGAGCTCCTCGCCGTCGATCGACGGCGGCATGGCCGCGCCGCAGACGGCGAGCAGCAGATCGCGCTCCAGGACCAGCTCCGGTCCGATGAGCGTCAGCTCCAGCGTCGCTTCGCTCTCGTCGTTGCCGACGAGCAGGTTTGCCATGCGGTGGGCGTACCGGTCCATGGCTCCGCCTTCGGCAACGCCGTCCTTCCGCCAGCCTGGCCGCCCGAGGTCCTGCACCGTCGTGTACAGACCCGGCTTCAATACGCGCAGGCTCATGTTAACCGTCCCCTCTCGCTACCATGGCTTCGGCCGTGATGGGAATGAACCGCAGCACGTCGCCGGCGCGCAGCAGAGACGGCTCCCCTCGTCCGGGATCGAACAGCCGCACCGGGGTACGGCCAATCAATTGCCAGCCCCCCGGCGAAGCCAGCGGATAGATGCCCGTCTGGCAGCCGGCGATGCCGACGGAACCAGCGGACACGCGGCTTCGCGGCGACGATCTGCGCGGCTGGGCAAGCGCTTCGGGAAGTCCGGTCAAATACGGAAAGCCGGGCATGAAGCCGATCATCGCGACCTTGTAGTCAAAACGGCTGTGCAGCGCGATGAAGGCCTCTTCCGCCAAGCCGGAACGCGCAGCGCAATCGGCCAAATCGGGCCCGTATTCCCCGCCGTAGCAGACCGGAATCTCCACGATGCGGATTTCCCCATCATCCGCTGACTCAGTATGCGCGAGCAAAGGTTCAATGAACGAAACCGCATAATCGTAAGGCAGCGGCCGTTCGTTCCTCCCGAGTCCCCCCGCGCCGGCGAGACCCCAAACGACCAGCGGTTCATAGACGATCGTTACCGTGTCGTAAGCGGGGATAACGTCGACGATCCACGATACGCCTAGATTTCGAATCCGCAGCGCCAGCTCGGAAGCCAGCTTCCATAACGGAACATTCCCTTCTTCCTTCAACCCGATGACGAGCGCGCGATCGCCAAGCGGCCAAACGCTAAAAGATGAAGCATGCGCAAAATGTAAATTATTCTTCATATTTCACCAAAATTCGACATTAGAAATCCCGGTTGGAAAAACTTGCTGTTTTTCAGCTAATCCCTTCTAGTTTGTACCATTCCGCGTCTCTTGTCCAGCATCTTTCAATTGGTTTTCAAAAACTATTTTTCGACAAGAAGACCGCTATTGCGCGGCGTAACGATTGATCACATTCACGAGCAAATCGTTCAAAGCCTTCACCTCGAATATGCCTGTCGCCGGTTCCAAATGGTCGCCGCCGATCCCGCTGTGATCGGTCAGTAACAAGTAAGTTCCGCCCGTCGCCGCCGCCATGAACCGCATCAAATATTCCGTATGCACGTCAACGCCGCTGGACGCGACCGGAATGATACGAATGCCGTCGGCCGCCGCCTCTTCCGTCAGTTCCTGAATCCGCTTCGTCACTTTGCGTTCATGGTGCGGCGGCGCGTCCATGACGAGAAACAGCAGCCTCGCCCGCGCATCATCGCTCCACTCGTGCTGATCGATCGCGTTCTCAAGCGCCCTGTCCACCGCTTCGGGAAAATCCCCGCCGCCCGCGGCATGCTGATCCGACAGCTGCGCAACCGCCTTGTCGACATCGTCCGTGAACGCGAAAGGCTTCACGACGTAATCGTCGCCGCGATCGCGGTAGAAGTTCGCGCTCACCCGAATGGCGAGCTGCTGCCCGTTATCCCGATCCACGCGCTTCACGACGTCTTTCAGCTCCGTCTTCAAATAATCCAGTTCATCCCCCATGGATCCCGTCGTGTCCACCAGCAGCATTAAATCCAATGCGCTGGCCGTCTTGACCGGCTGCTCCAGCTCAACCTTCAGCGCTTCCGCGCGCGGAACGGGCACGTTCCCGTACCGCTTCAGCTGATCGCCGAACGAAACGGAAACGCCGTATTTGTCCTGCGAACCCTGTTCATCGTATAAGCCAGCGTACACGTAAGCGATCCCTTCGTTATTCGTACGCGCCTCCCATACGGCCTCTCCATCGTCTCTCGTCAGCGTCACGGCCGCATCCGCGACGGGCTTGCCGTCCGAGACCACGTCGACTTCCAGCCGGCGCTCAGGATAAAAAGACCAATACGACGTATTCTCCTGCCCTTCTCCGCTTTGAAGCAGGTTCAGCCATCCCTTCCATTCCGCGGTATCGTTCCACTCGCCTGCGGTCAATTGACCGGGCTTGGAATCGTCGTACTGCGAGGATTCTCCCCGCTCAAGCCCGGGCGGCGGGGAATCTCCCCGGTCTTCTTCTGCAGGGTCGTCTGAATGGGACGAATCGGAGGAGTCGGAAGCGGCGCTGTCATCGTGCGTCTCCGTTGTGGAATCTCGGTCTGTTAAACGCGAAGAATCGCCGCCGGAATTGTCCGAAGATGCTTTGTCGGCGCTTGCATTCGCGTCGGATTCGGAACTCGCTGCGTTATCGGCAGCATTTGAATTCGAACCGCAGCCGCCTAATAACGGCACGAGCGTCAATGCCAGAACGAGCAGAATCGCGGCGGACGCCCTCATCGTTCGAATCGCGCGGACAGCTTTCATCGCCAGCTTTGCATGTGCCGCAAGCTTTTTCTGTACATTTCCCATTTTCCAGTCCCCCTTTTTTTTCTTTCGGACAGTAAAAAATTGTAAATGGCCATCAAACTCCTGACGCTGCGCCCGATGCTTTTGTTGCAATCCCCGCAAGGCGACATTACAATGGGGAATAACGTTTTTTCCGAACCGAAAGGAGGCGGCATTCGCCATGGAAACTTATCATGTGGCAGAGCTGTCCATTACGTATGAAGGCGTAACGACGAAGCTCTCGTTCCGTGCCGCTCAGCTCGTTGTCGTCACCGACGCCGGCTACAAGCTCTGGTATCTTGAGGTCGATGGGATGACGCAGCACGCATTGCTCCAAATGTTCAATGAAACCGATCAAATCGGCGTTGCCTTGAACGGCGTGACGGCCGGCGGACGGCCGTTCGCGGGCTCCGGTTATTTCCATCCCAATGTGCCGCACAGCGCTGCGGCAATCCGCGGCGACGGCGAGCTCCCCGGCTTCTAATCCGGCTGCAGGCAAGTCTCATGCACGCTGCAAGCTTTTCGAAACGAAAAAAAACAGCTCCGGCTCGACCCCTGACAGGGACGAAACCGGAGCTGTTTTTTGTATATCGCCAAGTTACTGTTACGTTGCTGCCGTGTTGCTGCCGCTATGCTAGGTTGCTTCCAAGCGGTTCGCCGATTATTGAGGCGCGATGCCTTTGAAGAACAGCTCGAAGGTCATCGTCATGCGGGTGTCGAGCGGCTCATCGTCCATTTCCATGGCCCAGATGATGAGCGTGCCGAAATACGATTGGAACGCTTGCTGCGCCAGCATCTCGGCGGGCATGTCCTTGCGGATCTCTCCGTTCTCCTGCGCCTGCAAAATAAGCGGATGGAGCGACTCCGATAACGTATCCAGCAGCTCGTTATGCGCATCGAGGGAGCTGCCGCTGCCGAGCATGGCCTGGAACAGGGCCCGTGTCAGCGGCTTGTTCAATTCGAACCGTTTGACGATCTCGAAGATGAGCAGCTGCAGACGCGGCACGAGCGGACCCGGCGTGTCCTTCAGCTTCTCCACTTCTTTGATCGCAAATATCCCCTGCAGGTCGCATATGAGTTCATCTTTGGATGAAAAATAGTTAAAAAACGTGCCTTTGGCGACGCCTGCCAGCTTGGCGATCGCTTCGACCGTCGTCAATTCATAGCCCTGCTCTGAAAAGAGGGTCAGCGCCGCTTCCTTGATTCGCGTCCGCGTTTGTTCTTTCTTTAGCTCGCGATTCATGCCTCGAATCCTCCGTCAATTGAGCGTTCTTGTACGCCAATTGTAGCATAGCGGGTGTTTTCCGTAAACCATATGTGACCACCGGTCATTTTTATCAAAGTTATTGGATTAACCATCCATACAGTATGAGTTCGATTACAGGCATTCCCCATCAATCATAAGGATTTAACGAATGTGAAATAATTATGACCGATAGTACAATATATTGACTTTCCATTTTCTGCTGCGCTATAACTATTCATAGAGAAGACCTTTGCCTAAGGAGGAAATACGTATGTTAGAACGGTTCATCCGCGGCCTCGCCCGCGCCAAATGGGCGATTCTGCTGGGATGGCTGGCGATCGCCGCCGTTGCCGTGCTGGCGCTGCCCGACTTGGCCTCCATCGTCCGCCAAACCGAGCAGAAATTCGTGCCGGCGGATTCCGAATCCGTCGTCGCCAAGAATATGCTCGCCCGGATCAATCCCGAAAGCACGACAAGGTCGAGCGCTATCCTCGTCTATTCCCGGGAGGGCGGCATGAACGACCAGGACCGGGCTTGGCTGAAGGCCAAAGCCTCGGAGCTCGCGGGCTTGGACGGCAAAGACGGGTTCAAGTCCGTCCAATCCGCCTACGAAACGCCGGAGCTCGCTTCCAAGTTCCGCAGCAAGGACGGCACGACCGAGATGCTTATCGTCGGATTCTCCGGAACCGATAACGACGCACTCACCCAAGACGCCGTCGACTCGCTGAACGAGCGGATCAAGGGGGCGCCCGAAGGCAGCAAAGTGGAGCTGACCGGCAGCGCGCCGATCGGCAAAGATTTTCAGGAGAGTTCGTCGAACGGCTTGAAGAAGACCGAGCTCCTGACCGTAGGGCTCGTTCTTGTCATCCTGCTGATCGTCTTCCGCTCGCCCGTCGCTCCTTTCGTCCCGCTCATTACGATCGGCATTTCGCTCGTCATCACGAGAGGGCTCGTGGCCGCCGCAACGCATTGGGGCATGCCGGTATCCTCGTTCACGGAGTCGTTCCTGATCGCCGTCATGTTCGGTGCGGGGACCGATTATTGCATTCTGCTCATCCAGCGCTTCCGCGAGGAATTGAGCCGCGACGGCGACAAAGTCGAAGCGCTCGTACGCACGGTGCGCACCGTCGGCAAGACGGTGGCTTTCTCCGCGAGCACCGTATTCGTCGCGTTCTTCCTGATCGGCTTCGCGCAGTTCGGCCTGTACCAGTCCGCCGTCGGCGTTTCCATCGGCGTGGCCGTGACGCTCATCGCCGGCCTGACGCTGACGCCCGCGCTGCTGATGATTTTCGGCCAAGCGACGTTCTGGCCTTCGAGAATCGCCGACGGCCAAGGCCACGGGGAATCGAAAATGTGGAACGCGATGGCTTCGCTCGCCGCACGCAGACCCGTCGCGATTCTGCTTGTGACCGTTATTTTGCTGGCGCCGCTGACGCTGCTCTACCACAATAAGCGATCCTTCGACGACCTGGCCGAGATCAGTCCGAGCCTCGGCTCCGTGCAAGGCTTCCGTCAGGTAGAGCGATCCTTCGGTTCCGGCGAAGTGTTCCCGCTCTCCATCGCGATCACGTCGGACGCTTCCATGCGGACGCCGGAAGCGCTCGCCGCCATGGAAACGGCCAGCGCCAGCGTCGCCAAGCTGAGCGGGGTCAAGGAAGTGCGCAGCGCCGTCAGGCCGCTCGGCGTTCAGCTGGCCGACCTGACGGTAACCGATCAATTGACCAAAACATCCGAAGCGCTGCAGCAGTTAAAGGAAGGCGTCGACAAGGTCGCCGGCGGCCTGACGGATGCCGAGAGCTCCATCGCGGGCGGACAGGGCGATGTCGACAAGCTCGCCGGCGGTCTGCGCACGATGGCAGGCAAGACCAAGGAAGCGCAAGCCGGCTTGGATCGAATCTACGGCGGCTTGCAGCAGGCATCCAAAGGCGCGGAACAGCTCGCCGGAGGTGTCGGGCAAAGCGTCTCCGTATCGGATTCCATGAGCAGCGATTTGACCGCCTTGCTGAAGAGCCATCCGGAGCTGAAGGACGATGCATCCATGCGCAAGCTCATGGCCACGCAGCAAGGTCTGTCTGACGGACTGAAGCAGCTGAAGGGCGGCGCCGACCGATTGTCGTCCAGCTTCTCGCAGCTGAATCCCGGCGTCGCGAAAGTTGCTGGCGGACTAGGGCAACTGGCTTCGGGCCAGACGGACGCCGCCGACGGCGCAGCCAAGCTTGGCACGGGTCTGAAAAACCTCACGGGAGGCCTGAGCGCGGGAGCCCAAGGTCTCGGCGATGTCTCGAAGGGACTCGCGCAAGTGAAAGAAGCGGAGCAATCGATTGGCGACAGCCAAATTCCTGGCTGGAATTTGCCGCAATCCGCGCTCGATAGTCCCGAGCTGCAGCAGGCGCTGGACTACTACATCGCCAAAGACGGCAAAACCGCGAAGATCGACGTCGTCCTCGCCGTCAATCCGTACTCGCCCGAGGCGCAGGACACCGTCGGCCAAGTCCGCGACGCGCTGCGCCATAGCCTAAGCGGAAGCTCCCTCGCCGACGCTAAAGTCTATGTGTCCGGCACCTCCGCGCAGATTTCCGAGCTGAAGTCGTTATCGAAGAGCGACTTTATGCGGACGGGCGCTTTCGTGCTGATCGGTATCTTCATCGTGCTGATGATCATGCTTCGCTCCCTGCTCGCGCCGCTCTATCTGCTGCTGTCGCTCGTCTTCAACTTCCTGGTGACGATGGGCATCGTGGAGTTCACCTTCGTCAAGCTGCTCGGCAAGGAAGGCTTGTCCTGGAGCGCTTCCTTCTTCATCTTCCTCATCATCGTGGCGCTCGGGGTCGATTACAGCATCTTCCTGATGGCGCGGTTCAAGGAAGAATATCGCCCGGGAGGCATTCGGCAAGCGATGACGAAGGCGATGTCCACGACTGGCGGCGTCATCGTATCGGCGGCCGTGATCATGGGCGGCACGTTCGCCGCACTCATGATGTCCGGCGTCAACACGCTGCTTCAGATCGGCGCAGGCATCGTCGTCGGCCTAATCCTCTACGCGTTCGTGTTCATGGGACTCGTCGTCCCGGCGCTGGCGAATTTGTTCGGCGAAGCGAATTGGTTTTTTGGCAAAGCCCGTAAGAAAAAAAAATATGAAGGCGAAACTAATGTATAAGCCAAAGACATATAAAAAGGGCCTGCTCATGCGAGCGGCCCTTTTTATTATCCGGAATATTTTGTATAAGCGCATAAAGTATTTTTATTAATATTGTTATCGTTATGTTTAATACTTGGGTGGATTTGGTGAAAATGATCGAGAAATACAGGGTAAATAATATTTGTACTGTGGTCAAATATTGCGATTAATCTAAGTGATTGTTTGACCCCCAGCTGCCAGTAATTCAGATTTTCATTCCCGCTCTCATCCATGAGTTGTTTATTATATATTTCTTCGATAATTTTATTAACCAAAATAATTTTATCTTTGGCTAATGAATGACAATGCGGGAATTGGAGTTTTGTATTATGTCGAATTATCTCCCAGTTTGATTGAATTATTGGAATTACATCCTTGAAGACTTGCACAATTGCAGAAGCGAATTCCTCTTCGTTTTTCAACAGATTTGTAAATCCTTTTATACTAATGCTCTTAAGCCAACGATCATAAGAAAAGTCAAAAGTCAGCCTTTCGTAAGTTCCCGGATCTTTTTTATTTTTAACTGTATCCTGCGGAGTAATGGATGGTTTAAAATTACCTTTAATCTTTTTCCTCATAGCGTTAGTCTTCGTCCAATACGTATTGTATGTATTGGTCAAACATATCCTCGTCTCTAATTTCCTCATTACAACGGTCCAATGGCTGATAGCCCTGCCTTGCGTTTATCCAAGGGATTTCTTGATGAGATATCGACTCAAGCTGGTTCCCAGTATAGCCGCCATAAATTGAATAAACCTGATTCAGCACATCAATAGTATCTTCATCGAATTCCGCAAGTGGGCCTGAATACTGAGGAATTTCAGCAAACCTTAAATCTCTGTACATTTGGTACACTTCCGGTATGACAGGACCATGAACCCATGCCTCAAAACGAGCGTTAAACAACCTGTTGGTCAATTCATTGCGTCTTTCATTTTGCAAGGTTAAGTACCATGCATATGCATAATACAGCATTTTCTGAAGCTTTTTAGGAGTCATACCTTTCTTGGAAAGAAGCCAGTTGATCACGTCTTCAATTTGATACACCATAGAAATTACCTCCGACACGAACGTGATAAGAACAGCAGTTCGTATAAATTCATTATAATTATGCCACAGTTGTGTTCTATTGTATACGTTTTTCACTCAGAATTACGAATCTAACCAAAAAGGCTGTAACCGTCCCTCATGGGCAGTTACAGCCTTTTTTTCATGTGAATATCCGTTACGCCAACAGATGCCGCGCAGCTTGCTCCGTATGCGCGAACAGTTCTTCCAGCTCCAGATGCTGAATATATTCGAGCGCGCCTCTCGTATCCTCCGAACTGCCTCCGCTTTCTTGGAGCGCTACCATCGCGGTGAAGGCGCTGGCATTCCAGCGGACTTGGCGGGCGATCGCGGCAATGCCGTCCCGTACTGCGCCTTCCGGCAGATCGCTTAAGACCGTGCTGTTCCGTACCCAATCCGCGGCCCGGTCCTGCAGCTTCTGCATCGCGGGATGCGGACCCGCATTGTGAAACCAGTAGTTGGCGTTCGAGAAGTCGCCTTCCATGCGATGCATGATGCCATGCCAATAAGCTCCCGTCGGATCGTCCTCGATCTCCTGCGCGTGCGCATGCGAAGCGTCCAAGCTTTCATTCAACAGATGAAGCCCTGCCATTAAGGCAATCAGTTCCGTCTTATCGCCGCTCGGCGTTGCCGCAGTGATAATCGGCAGCTCCGCAATGCGTTGATCCAGCGCCGCGTCCCATGCCTTCTCCGGCATAAGGGCTTGAAGCGTCTGCCGGGTTTCCAACCGTTCCACGATAAGCGTCAATTCATTGTTCATACGGCGACTGCTCCTTCCGGCGTCTAACGCCAGCCTGTTGTGAGGATGAATGAAAATCAGAAAATAGTAGAATGGATTCTATTGTAAATGATGCATCGCGGCAATTCAATATCGCCCAAGGCATGAATCTTGCAATCGGAATAAGCTGGTCGACGGAATTCTCCCGTGAACCTGACTGATCGAGCCGCCCCAAGCTGCCGGTCAAGTCATATCACTCCCCCCCCGGAGCATAGAATCAACAGAAATCGATATGCCGGGAGGTACTGCGATGGAGCCTGCCCAAGACATTGTTATCGGAATCGAGGACATCGAATCGGCGATTGCCGACAATCGTTTCGTCATCTATTACCAACCGCAAATCTCCGTGAACGACCACAAAATCTACGGCGCAGAAGCGCTTACGAGATTAATCCACCCCGTTCACGGCTTGCTTGCTCCACATTATTTTATAGAAACTTCCGAGCAAGATGCCCGCGTTGCCGCAAATTTATTTTATTATATATGCAAAGACGCGGCCGGATGGCTGCAAGAACCGCAACTATCCGACTGGCGTTTCTCGATAAACGTTTCCCTTCGAACGATGCTGGGCGAAACGTTCAAGGAACGGCTGGCGGCCATCTTCGATCGCGGCGCGGCGAACCGAATCACGCTGGAATTAACGGAATCGGAAGAACTGTGCAGCAGCTATTCCGATTTGCGCCGCCTCTTCGCCGAACTGCAGCGTTCAGGCTTTCGCATCGCGTTCGATGATTTCGGCAAAGGCCAGCGGCATCTCTTCGACGTGCTTCACTTGCCGGTCGATATCGTCAAATTAGACAGAGCCTTCGTGACCGCTTTGTCCGCCCACGCTCAATTATCCGGATTATTCCGCCCCCTCCTGCAAGAGTTCCATTCGCGCGGAATCCTAACGGTCATTGAAGGCATCGAACTGCAGGAGCAATATCGCGCATGGAGAGCACTCGGCATCGATGCCGTCCAAGGCTACATCGTCGGGAAACCGATGCCTATGGAACTCCTTATAGACAGGACTACCGGGATCGAATCCCATCGTTATTAATCTTTGTTATCCGTGCATACCGATCTACCACACCTCTCGGCCCGCCGACGTCTCTTCGCACTGCTATTCATCCATGAAGAAAGCTCCCGAGCCATGAAGTCTCGGGAGCTTAATTGTTTATCGAGAATGATCACTTATGAACTTCCGGCTTATTTGCTGTGCAGCACTTCCGGCGTGGTCAGCTTGTCGTAGAAATCGACCGCTTTGTCCTTGTCTGCGGAATCGCGCAGCGCCATTGCGGAACGAGGGTGCTCATCCAGCATGCCCGTGATCATGTACGGGATGATGTAGCCCCACTCTTCCTTCTCGCGAAGCGGAATCATGTATTTCTCGATCATGTCGAGAACCGGGCGTACGTTGTACTTCGTATTCTTCAGGTGAGCGACGAGCAGCTCCGTGCAGCAGTTGCCTGCCGCGCGGCCCATGCCGTATACGGAAGCATCGAGCAGCTCGACGCCTTTGTCGACGGCAGTGAGCGTATTCGCGAACGCCAGCTGCATGTTGTTATGCGTATGCACGCCAAGACGCTTGCTCGGCAGATGCTTCTGGAATTTACTGATCAGGTAGTCGAAATCCTTCGGATCCAAGCTGCCGTAGGAATCCACGACGTAAACGACGTCCACGACGCTTGCTTCGATCAGCTCGAACGCTTCCAACAGCTGGTTCTCCATCACGTTGGAGAGCGCCATGATGTTCAGCGTCGTCTCGTAGCCGCGGTCATGGAATACTTTTACGAGCTCGAGCGCCTTCTCGACGTCCTGAATGTAGCAGGCAACGCGGATCAGGTCCAGCAGGCTTTCTTCGCGCGGCAGGATGTCGTTCTCGTCAACGCGACCGATATCAACGAGTGCGGACAGCTTCGTGTTCAGCTTCTGCGGGATGACTTTGCGCAGGAAATCGTCATCCAGGAAACGCCATGGACCTGCGGATTCCGCGCCTTTCAGCAGTTTAGGGGAGTTTTTGTAACCAATTTCCATATAGTCAACGCCGGCTTCATTCAATGTTTGGTACAGATGCTGAACGAATTCGACGCTGAAATCCCAGTTATTGACGAGCCCGCCGTCACGGATCGTGCAGTCGACGATTTTGCAATTGTTGTTGTTTTTTGCGTTCATGTGCGTGTACTCCTTTGGTCCATACTTTTTTAATCATCATACTTGAAATCTTCCATGAACGCAAAAAAAATTTTGTCGCTTTAACGCGTATAAGCACTAATGCAAAATCATTATATCATCGCATCGGCGCGCACGACTTCGTCGAATTTCTCGGCCGTGATCAGCCCGCTGCGGACGGCGGCTTCGCGCAAGGTCAGCCCTTCCTTATGCGCGGCCTTCGCGATGGACGCGGCATTCTCGTAGCCGATGTGCGGATTCAGCGCCGTCACGAGCATGAGCGATTCGTTCAGATACTTCCCGATCGCCTCGCGGTTCGGCTCGATGCCGACGGCGCAATGCTCGTCGAACGAGCGCATGGCGTCTCCGAGCAGCCGCGCGGATTGCAGGAAGTTGTGAATGATGACGGGCTTGAACACGTTAAGCTCGAAATTGCCCTGGCTTGCTGCGAAGCCGATCGCCGCATCGTTGCCCATCACTTGGCAGACGACCATCGTCATCGCCTCGCACTGGGTAGGGTTCACTTTGCCCGGCATGATGGAGCTGCCGGGTTCGTTCTCCGGAATCGAAATTTCGCCGATGCCGCAGCGGGGCCCGCTCGCCAGCCAGCGGACGTCGTTGGCGATCTTCATGAGATCCGCGGCCAGTGCCTTGAACGCGCCGTGGACGAAGACGATTTCGTCATGGCTCGTCAGCGCATGGAATTTGTTCGGCGCGCTGACGAAGCGCTTGCCGGTCAGGCCGCTGATCTCGGCGGCGACCTTCTCGCTGAAGCCCGGCGGCGCGTTCAGCCCCGTGCCGACGGCCGTGCCGCCGATGGCAAGCTCGCGAAGCTCCTCGCGGGCCGTGCCGATGTTACGCTCGGCCTTCTCGAGCATGCGAACCCAGCCGCTGATCTCCTGGCCGAGCGTGAGCGGCGTCGCGTCCTGCAAATGCGTGCGGCCGATCTTGATGATATCGGCGAACGCCGCGCTCTTCCGCGCGAGCGTCGCTTTGAGCTGCGCGATGGCGGGCAGCACGGTGTCTTCGACGGCAATCAGCGCCGCGACGTGCATGGCGGTCGGAAACGTGTCGTTCGAGCTCTGCGACCGGTTGACGTCGTCGTTCGGATGCACCTTGGCGCCGCCCGCTCCGCCGCTGCCGGCTTCGAGCAGCTGGCCCGCGCGGCGCGCAATGACCTCATTGGCGTTCATGTTCGACTGGGTGCCGCTTCCCGTCTGCCAGACGGCCAGCGGGAATTCCCCGTCCCATTGACCGGCGATGATCTCGTCCGCTGCCGAGGCGATCGCGCTCGCCTTCGCCTCGTCCAGCTTGCCGAGCCCGCCGTTGACGATCGCCGCCGCCTTCTTCAAATACGCGAAAGCATGAATGAGCTCGCGCGGCATTTTCTCCGTGCCGATCTTGAAATTATGCAGGCTCCGCTCGGTCTGCGCGCCCCACAGCCGGTTCGCGTCGACTTTGATTTCGCCCATGGAATCTTTCTCGATCCGATAGTCCATCGTATATGCCCCTTCCCATCGTTAACGTCAATCGGCGCCGCGGCGCTCGCTACTCTCTATTCAAGCAAAGAGGCGATGCATGAATCTGCTCCACGCGCCGCCTCTTTCCATGATTGCCTATTTCAAGGTATGCGATACGGCATCCCTTCATCTCTTCTCCGGTCGAGTCGTCGGTCCACTGGCGTCCGCAGCCCGAGCAGCCGGCTGCACGATCAATTTTTTCTTTATTTTTCCAGCTTTTATACTTTATAATATTCGGAAACTACTACACCAAGAGAGGTACATACATGGACACGACAATATCCGTCTTCTTGCAACTAGCCGATGCCGTAATTATTACCGATACTCGCCATCGGATTATCGACGTGAATGCGACATACGAGAGAGTTACCGGGTATTCGAGAGACGAAATCGTTGGTATGAAAGCGGGCTTGTTGAAATCCGGACTAACGCCCGCGAAGACGTATGATGATATGAAGGAGAGTCTGGGCCAAGACAAACCGTGGTCGGGCGTGTTTATTAACCGCAAGCGGAACAAGGAGCTATGGTACTCGAACATCACCATCTCGCTCGTGAAATCCGGAGACGAGGCGTATTATATCGGCGTCTTCCGGGATTTGGCCCAACTAAAGGAAGGGGTCTACATCTCGGAGACCCGAAAGTCGAAAATCCAATACGAGATTTTAAAAGTATTGGCGCTGTCCTGCGAGGTGCGCGACCCCGATATCGAAGGACATCTCGTCCGCGTCCAAGAATTGACGACCGGGCTGCTGCATCAATATAATGCGCTGAAACGATCCGTCCTTACGGAGGCGTACATCCAGAGCGTCGTGAACGCTTGCATCCTGCACGACATCGGCAAGTCGGGCATTCCGGAAGGCATCTTGTACAAGCCGGGCAAGCTTAACGTGTACGAAAGGGCGATTATGGAAACCCATCCGCTGATCGGCGCAGACATCCTCAATAAAATTTCAACCGAGCTCGATGACGAGCTTTTCCAGCAGGAAATGAAGATTGCCAAAGATATCGTCTCCTTCCATCACGAGAAATGGGATGGCACGGGGTATCCGAGCCGTCTGAAGGAGGACGAAATCCCATTCGAGGCCCAAATCGTGTCGATCGTGGATGTCTACGACGCGCTGACAAGCAGACGTGCCTACAAGGACGCGTGGCCGGCAGAACAGGCCGCGGACTATTTGCGGAACCAGAAGGGTATCAGCTTCAACCCCGAATTGGTCGATATTTTTTGCAACTTCATGATTCGCGGGACAAGTGGAAATCTTAACGAGGAGAAGCGAAGCGGCCAGAAAGTTGACGCCATGAAGGAGCGAACGGAATGAAATCTTCCCTGCCCATTATCGTCCGTTCAACGGAAATCGATATTAACGGCCACGTCAATAACGCGAAATACCTGGAATATTTCGAGTGGGGCCGCGAAGAATGGTACGAACAATGCGGGCTGCCGTACGAGACGTTCGGAATGATGGGCATTCAAACGGTGACCGTGAACATTAACGTGAACTACAGACAAGAATGCAGACAAGGCGATCGATTAACGGTCATCTGCCATCCCGACCGTGTCGGCCGTTCCAGCTATGTATTGAAACAAGAACTCGTCGACGAGCAAGGCTCCGTGCGCGCCGATGCGCTCGTGACAAGCGTAACGATAGATACCTCCACGCGACGAAGCCGCGAAGTGCCGGACGAGCTGCGGCGGTTCTTCGCGGCAGAGAGTCACTAAACCAATAAGCCATAATGCCGAAGAACGCCGCATCGCTGCGGCGTTCTTCGGCATACGGATATAGCGGCATGTTCCTACTGATCGGCATCCATCTGAATGCCTTGGCGGAGCTGCAGGCCCTCGGCTTCCGATCCGGCCAGCAGCCGTTCGACGGCGTACACGAGTCCAAGAACGGCGACCAAGCCCGCAAGCGAAGCGGCGACCGATAACGGGGGCATCCACAAATTCGCCGGATGGGCGAAGAACGGAATCAGCGACACGGCGACGATCGGCGGGGCGTTAAGTTTCCATGTCCGCACGAGCCAGATCGTGGCGAGCGTGCTGATAAACAGCGAGACCATTCCCTCGTTCACGGCATACGCGAGCGTTCCGATGACCGAGGACGCCACCGCGCCTACCGCGATACCGCCAAGTTCCGGCAGTCGGGGCGAACGTGTAATAAACAGAAACCCGAACGCTCCCAGCGTTGGGAAGAACAGCATGTGCATGCCGGACACATGCGAGGACAACCAGTAGATAAACATAATATATAGACCAAGGCCGACAGAACGGATGATCATGACGCGGCAACCTTCCTTTCGCTCGACAAGCTTCGTACAAACTTGACATCGCAAGTAGCTTTTTCGAGTTTAATTCAGTTACCCGCAAGCGTCAATGGTAATTTCATTAGGCCTGGGCGCCCAGGTCCGGAGCGCGGCAGACGGTCCGATCGATCAGTTCGATTCGCTTTCTTTCGCGTACTTCCCTCTAAATTCGCCCGCGCTGATGCCGGCATAGGACTTGAAGCGTTTATAAAACCAGTCCAATTCGCCGTAACCGACCGCAAGGGCAATCTCGTACACTTTCTTGTCCGTGCGCAGCAGCAATTCCTTGGCCTTCTCCATGCGCACTTGCAGCAAATACTCGTTAAACGACGAATCGGTTCCGGCTTTGAACAATTTGCCCAAATAGTTCGGGTTCAAGAACACCTGCCCTGCGACGGTACGCAGACTGACGTTCGAATGATACTGCTCCTGCACGATGCGCTTGACCGTGCCGATGACGGAGTTCGGCTGCATGTCCTTCAGGCGGTTCAACAAGAGCAGCACGCCGACGCATTTCATGTCGACGAACGCGAACAGCTCGTCGATCGTCTTCGTTCTCATCACGCGGTCGTAATCGCCGTAATCGTGATGGAACAACAGCTCCGAGTTCGCGCCGTAGGATGTCGCGAGCTGCAGCAGCTGCACGAGCATCTCCAAGACGGCGGCGCGAATGCGATTTCCGCCGAGGCCGCTGGACTTGCAGCACTCCCACAGCCGCCCGAGCGCCTCCTTCACTTCGCCTTCCCGTTGGTTCCGGATCGCTTCGTACACGGCCTCTTGAAGCGCATGAAGCTCCGGGCTTTCCGCCTCTCCTCCGTCAGCGTTCGTCGCGGTCAGAATCGAACCCTTGCCCCGCAAGAACTTCGCGTCCAACGCCTTCTCCGCGGAATCGTACGCTTGGTGTACACCCCGCAGGTCTCCTGCGGCCTGGCCCACTCCGATGCTTACCGTTTCCTTAACATTGACCCGCACGGCCGCTCCGATCTCCTCCGCGAGCTTGACCGGCATATCGTCATTCCGCGCGTTCAAGCCGCCGGTGCCGAATAAGAGCAGTCCGTACCGTTCTTCGGTATCCTCGAACACATATCCTTTGCCGTCGCACATCTCCTCCAGCACATTGCGCACCGCGAAGCTTTTGAGCTCGATATCCCGTTCCGTCAGCTTGCCGTCGTCCGCGGACAGGAAATCCATTTCCACGACGAGGCAATGCAAGCGTTCCGCCTCATTCCGCAGGTTCAGCAGCCGGAACTGTTCCTCCAGCTCCGGCGAAGAGAGAGGTCCGTGCGCCAGCCTTCTAAGAAACTGGTCTCTGAGGGCGGTTAAGCCAAGATCGCGCTGCCTGCGCAGCAGCTGCCGCTCGGCGATCGACGCGCCGATCCGGCGAAGAGCCGCGATGAGATCGTCCTCGTCGACCGGCTTGAGCAGGTAATCGTTCACCCCCAGCTTCAATCCTTGCCTGGCGTATTCGAAATCCTCGTAGCCGCTCAGAATAACGACTTCCGCATCCGAGACGCCTCTCAGCTTCTCGATAAACTCCAGCCCGTTCATCGTCGGCATCCGGATATCCGTCAGGACGAGTGAGAAGTGGCGCTGCCGCATCAATTCCAGCGCTTGTTTCCCGTCTTCCGCTTCTCCCGTTATTTTGAATCCGAATGCCTTCCAGTCGATCAAATATTGAAGCGACTGCCTGGCGAGCGGTTCGTCGTCGACGATCAACACTTCATACATCGGAGCTCCCCCTGTTCTTGTCCGTTTCCGCGCGCCGCAACGGGATCATCATCGTTATCGTAGTTCCTTCCCCTTCGACGCTGCTCACTCTGATTCCGTACGGCTCGCCGTACAAATATCTCAACCTGGCATGCACATTGCGCAAGCCGATATGATGATCGCTTACGAGCGAATTTTTGTCCTTCAGCCATTGTTCGATCTCGGCCAGCCGCTCCTTCGCCATGCCAAGTCCGTCGTCGCCCACCGTCAAGACGAGATGCTCTCCGTCGTTCTCCCCGGTTACCCAAATGCGCGATTGCTCCGGATTGAGCTCGATGCCGTGCGAGATCGCATTCTCGACCAATGGCTGAATGATCAGCTTCGGTATGGAGACGTCCAGTTTGTCTTGGGGCATGTCGATGGAGTAGGTAAACTTATGTCCGAAACGATACTGTTGAATTTGCAAATAGTTATCGACAAAATCGATCTCTTCGGCCAAGCGGGTCATTTGTCCGCCGTTCTTCAGCATCATGCGGAACGACTTGGCCAGCAGCCCGACGACTTTCGCCGTATCCCTTTCTCCGACGATAAGCAGCTTGCCCCGGATCATATTCAGCACATTGAATAGAAAGTGCGGATTGATCTGCGTTTGCAGCGCGTACAACTCCACTTCTTTCGTCCGGAAGGCTTGCTCCTTGCGGTCGATCTCCGATTGGTAAACCTCGCTGATCAGCTGCCCGAGCCGCATCACCATCAGATTGTACATCTCGCCGAGCTGGGCGACTTCGTCCTTGCCCTTGACCACGACGAAGCTTTGGAAGTTATCTTTATGAACGCGTCTCATTTTGACCGACAATTCGGATAATCTGCGCGTCATGCCTATGGTAATCGTCCCGATGAGAATCACGGAGATCACGAAGGCCGCTCCGAATAGCACGTAAGAGATCGAGCGAAGCTGATTGATCTTCGGCGTTAATTCATTCACCGGCATGAAGGCGATCACTTTCATGCCTCTTACGATATTGCGCGATTCCAGCGTTTGAAACAGGACCTGGTAGGGTTTGCCCTCCACTTCGGCGCGGAAGCTTCCGCTTGTCTGCCCGAGAATCCGATCTCCGAACGGCAAGCTCGAGAGCGAAGCCAGCTGCTCGCCCTCCCCGCTGCTATCGATCACCACCGTACCGTCCGCAAGCGTAAACAAGATTCGTTTGTTTTTGCTTTCCTGCTGGATTAATTCCTTGAACTTGCTCAGCTTGATCTCCAGGTTGACGACGCTCGGAGACTTGGCGTCGACGTTATTGAGCCGCTTGCGAACGCTGATGACGGGATCGACGTCATGGGCAGGATCGCTCAAATACGGAGCCGTCCAATATCCGCCTTTCTTGTTGTCCATCGCTTGTTCATACCAATCGCTGTCGCGTATTTCTTGATCGATCACCGTCACGTTCGCGAACGTGAACGTCGGATTATCGGTATACACTTTCACGTTGGCGATGTCCTTCGTCTGCCGGACGGCCGATATGAAAGGCTGAAATTGCTGGGCATACACCTCGTAAGCTTCCAACTGGTCGGCATAGCGCTGATCCAGAATGAGGTTAATGTTCGTGTTCAAGAACAGCGTATTGGCGATCTCTTCGTACGACTCCAGCTTATTGTCGAGATTTTGGCTCGTTTGGGACAAGGACAAGGTCGCATTCTCGATGACATAGTCATAGACGAGTTTGCTGCTTCGCTGCAAGAGCACGTAGGTTAATGACCCCAGCAGAAACAAGATGATGAATAAATTGGCGAGAATGAGCTTCGTTCGGATTTTCATGTTCGCTACCTCGTCCTTTGGAATGTCCCGCCAGCAGTTAACGCGCCCAGGCATGAACACGACCGGAAAAAGACAATAGACTCCTTGCCTCCCTTAAAAAGAGAGACAAGGAGCTTATTTCGTCTTACTCTCCGATCGTCGCCTTGAATTTCGCGTTGAAATCCGCCCACAGCTTCGTATACGATGCGTTGACGTCCGCGAGCCCGGCTTTGTCCATCGCGGATTTCATATCGCCCCATGCGCCGTCGAACGCCGTCGCGTCCTTGGACATGACGAGCTTCGGCAGATATTTCTTCCATGCCTCTTCGATTTTCTTGGATTGCAGCTGTACGTCGTCCGGCGGCGTCAGGTTCCACAAGTAACCCGGCAATACGGTAGCCGCGGGAAGGAAATCCGCCCATACTTGCTTGCCGTACTGCGCCAGCACGTCTTTGGTCATATCGTCGTACGTGCTGAGCACGTACTCCTTGGTCAACGGCGTAGCATAATCCCCGTCGGCCAGTTTAGCCCCGTCCCCGACGTTAAACCAGAATCCGCTTCCCGTTCCCTCCGTTTCGAAGCCTTCCTTCACTTTATAGTCCGGATCCGTTTTGATCTTCTCGATCACATCCGGTTTGAGCGTGCGCACGCCGTTCACCACGTCGTAATGCGTGCCTTCGATTCCCCACTGCGTCAAAATTTGACCTTCGTCGGAGAACAGGTAATCGATGAGCTGGATAATCCGTTCCGGATTTTTCGCCGATTTCGTGATGGCCCACTGCAGGCTTCCGGAGAAAATCGGCACGACCGTGTTCGTGTTGTTCACCGTGCTGTCCGTAAACTGGATCGGCAGGTGCGCGAAAGCGCGTTCCGGATGGCCATCGGCGCGGAATTGCGTTTCGATGCTGCCGAGCATCCATGCCGGAGCGTAAGCGGCGAGCACGCGGCCTTGCGATAGTTTCTTGCCCAGATCCTCCTGCGAGAACGCTTCCTTGTCGTAAAGTCCGTTCGTATACAATTTGTTCAGGAATTGATAATACGTTTTGGCATCGTCGCTGACCGGGTTGTACTGCACGTTGCCGGCGTCATCGATCCGGAAATTCCCGTGATCCGGCAACCCGGACGCGCTAATAATCGGGTTATTGTACTCGATATTGACTTGCCAGCCGCTCATCGCGCCGGAGAAGCCGATCGTTTCTTTGCCGTCGATCGTCGGATGTTTGTCTTTGTACGCTTTAATAATGTCGTACAACTGATCGAGCGTCTTGATTTCCGGATAGCCCGCTTCTTTCAGGACATCGTATTGCACGATAAAGTTGGCGGAGGCGTCGGCTTTCGCTTCGCGGCTCTTGTTCACGCCGTAGATCGACCAGATCTTGCCGTCCGCGTCTTTCATCAGATTGTAGAATTCGCCGAATTTCTCTTTGATGTGGGGACCGTATTGTTCGATGAGATCGTTAAGCGGGATAATCGCGTCGCCGTCTTTATATTTCTGCACTTCGGCCGGTCCCATCGCCAGGATATCCGGATAGTCGCCGGCAGCGAGCCAGAGGTCTTCTTTCTGCGTCTCGTCGCCCACGATCAGGTCGTACTTGAACGAAACGCCTGTCTTCTCTGCAACCGCTTTCGAAATCGGCGTGTCTCCGGTCAGTTTTTCGTTCGAGGTGTTCATGCTGTACGTAATCGGCTCCAGGCTTTGGCTTGCGCTTGCGTCGGCATTGCCGCTTGCATTGGCGTTGCCGCTGGCGTTAGCGTTACCGCCGGCAGCGGCGTTACCGCCAGAATCTGCAGGCGCGCTGCCGTTCGTCGAATCCGCCTTTGCCGAGGCCGCATTCTTGTCGTCGTTATTTCCGTTCGAGCAGCCTGTGATCGAAGACGCGAGCAGCAGCGAGATAACTGTCCATGCGGCGCCTTTCCTCCATGTTCTACTAGTCATTGCGACACCCTCTCATATGGTCTATTAATTATATCATCGGAGTGGAAGCTCCTGCGATATCGGGTTTTGGCGGGCTTGGTTCAGGCCCGGGCTATTCTTTCATCGCGGCGAACGTCATCCCTTTGACGAAGTATCGCTGAAGGAACGGATAGACGAACAGGATGGGCACGGTCACGATAATGGTCATGGCCGCCCGGATCGTTTCGGGATTCGTCCTGCGGGCGTCCGATCCGTCGATATGCGTATTCTGGTCGAACACTTGGTTCACGGAACCGATCAATACTTTCTGAAGCTCGAATTGCAGCAGGTTCAAATGCGGGTTCCGGCTGGCGTACAAGTAGTTATCGAACCAAGAATTCCAATGCGCGACGGCGACATACAACGTAACCGTGGCCATGACAGGCATGCTGACCAGGATGACGATTCGGAACAAAATCTGAAAGTCGGACGCCCCGTCGATTCGGGCCGACTCCACGATGCCGTCGGGAAGCGATTCGAAGTAGCTGCGCATGATGATGACGTTGAATACGCCGATTAACGTAGGAAGAATATAGACGGCGCCATGGTTGATCAGGTGAATGTTCTTGACGAGCAGGTAGAACGGAATCAATCCGCCGTTCACGTACATCGTGACGATCAGGATGATGTTGAAGGATTTGCGGAACATGAACTCCTTGCGGCTTAACACGTAGGCAAGCATCGCCGTGCTGATGACGCCTAGTCCGGCTCCGAGCACGGTCCTGACGACGGAACGAACGGCGGCCATGGCCAAATTGTTATTGGCGAAGATCGTATCGTAATTTTGCAGCGTGAATATCCGGGGCCAGACGTAGATCGTCCCTTTCAGCGTATCCTGCGCGTCGTTCAGGGAGATCGCCAATAAGTTGAGAAACGGGAACAGGGTCACGATTCCCATCATGAGCAGCAGCGCATAATTCGTCGTTAGAAACGCGTAGTCTCCCCACGTGCGGCGATGCGTCATTTTCTATCACCTTCCAGTCCATATGCCTCTTATTAGAACAGCCGGTTGCGGGTCGTCCGGTTCGCGATGAAGTTGACGGCGACGACCATGGCGATGCTGACCAACGATTTGAACATGCTGACCGCCACGCCGTACGAATAATCGCCGATGCTCGTCGAATACTTCAACGCATACAGGTCGAGCACTTCCGAGCGATCGATAACGACGGGATTGCCTAGCAGGAATTGAGATTCGTAACCGCTCTGGATGATCCAGCCCACGGACATGATCAAGAGCAGGATCGCGGTCGGCATGATGCCGGGAATGGAGACGTAACGCATCTTCTGCAATCGCTTCGCTCCGTCGACTTCCGCCGCCTCGTAGTGCTCCGGATTAAGACCCGAGAGGACCGCCAGGTAAATAATCGTGTTCCACCCGAGCTCTTTCCAGAAATTCGCCGCCGTATGGATCCACCAGAACAAATCCGCTTTGCCGAGAAAATAGATCGGTTCGTTCACGATGCCGAGCTTCATGAGCAGCGCGTTCACCACGCCGCTGTCCGGCGAAAGCAGCGTCGCGAAAATATTGGCGATGACCACCCAGGAGACGAAATGGGGAATGTACGTGATCGTCTGAATCGTTCGCTTGAAGAACCGGCTTCTCACCTCGTTCAGCATGAGCGCGAGCGCAATCGCTCCGAAAAACCCGGTGACAAGGTTCAGCACCCCCATGACGACCGTATTGCGCAGCGCGTTGAAAAATTGCGGATCCCGGAACAGCAGCTTGAAATTGTCGAAGCCGGCGAACGGGCTGTGCCAGATGCCTTTGGCCACCTTGTATTTCTCGAACGCCATGATCCATCCCCACAACGGTCCGTACGAGAACAGCACGACGATGAGGACGAAGGGGACGGACATCAGGAGCAGCTGATATTGCCGGCGCAGTCTGCGCCCGAAGGATAAGGAAGGCTGCGCACCCATAGGTACGGGGTGAACTTGGGGGGCGGGTTTGGCCATGATAGGCTCCTTTCGTTACATGCTTGCGGCGTTGCGCTATGCCTTAATTATGCCGGGGGAGACAGCGGACCAACAACCCGACAAACGGGTGATCGTAACCCGGCAAATAACAACTGAATGCCAGGCAAGCAAAGCAAAGCAAAACAAAAGAACCGCAGGACGGACATGCCGGCCGGCGGTTCTATGGCAAAGCTAAAATCGAATCATTGCGAAATCGATTCATTCGACCGTTCCAAAGCAAGGATGCCGTTAGCAGCCAAACTCGTGACGCCCCTTATCGTTCTCCCCGTGAGAAGGTCGACGCAGCCGTCCTCGATCGCGAAGCTGACCTCGCATTCGTTATGGTTGATGACGAAAATCACTTCCCGCCTGCCGTCGCCCTCGCGCCGGACCGCCTCGACCCCTTGCGGCAGCGAAGGGAGAACGGGCTTCAGCCCCGCTTCCGCGCTTATCCCGTCGAACAAAGCGTTTAGCGTCGAACGGTCGAGCTCCGTTCCGATATAGTAGGCACGCCCGGCGCCATATTCGTTGCGGGTGACCGCAGGGCAGCCCGCGAAGTAATCGTTCGTAAACCGGACGACCGTCGATGCTCCGATCGGTTCGATGACGTCGTACCACGTCGCGGCTTGGCCGGCAAGCCCGGCGTTTCCGAACGCTTCGGCAAAAGCCAGCCCGACCGGATGCTCCGGTTCGATAATGCCGTAATCATCGACTTCGATGCCAAGCAAGCCTGCGAACGGACCCGGCAGTATCTCCGGCAGCATCCGGTTATTCCATTCCTTGGCGCCGGCGCGGAAATCCATCACGACGGTGCCGCCTGCGCGAACATAATCGTGAATCGCGCGGACGGTCGCCTCCTTGGACATCATGAGGTTGGGGACAATCAGCAAATCGTAGCCGTCGAACCCGGCCGAGTCCGGAGAGATCACGTCGACTTGAATATTGCGATCGTGGAAATAGCGATAATAGTCCGCCTGATGATCCTTGTAAACGAAGCCGCTTGCATGCGGCTGAATTTCGAATGCCCATTCGTTGTGGAAGCATTTCACGATGGCGGCCTTCGAGCGTACGGTCGTATCGGCCAGCAGCGGCGCCAAGCGGGCAAGCTCTTCGCCGACTTGCCGGACTTCCCTGTACTTCCTGCCCGGCTTGCCGTGATGCTGCAGAATACCGTGCCAATATTCCTCCAGCGCGTACGTTAACGTCCGCCAGCGGAAATAGACGATCGCGTCCGCCCCGCGCGCGACGGACTGGTACGTCCAGCGCCGGAGCTCTCCCGGCTTCGGCGTCGGTGAGAACGTATTCGTGCACGGCGTGCCGCTCTGATGCTCGAGTACCCAGTAGTTCATGCCCTTCAGCCCGCGCATCGCGTCATGGTTGATCCCCGTCCGAAATGCGCGTTCCTCGGGCACTTTTTTCATGATCGGATAAATATCCAGCGACACGAGATCGAGATCCGCGGAGAGGTCGTAATAATCGAGGTCGTTGAAGCTCCCCATCAAATTCGTCGTAATCGGCTGGGCAGGCGGGCAATGCTCGCGAAGAATGCCGATTTGCAGCGCTTGATAGCCGCGGACCGAATCGGAAGAGAACCTGCGGAAATCGAGAACGAGCCCGGGATTATGTCCCTGATGGACGGAATAAGCCGGCAGATGCACCTGTTCCCATGCCGTGAACAGCTGGCTGGAGAAAATCGTGCCCCATTCCTCGTTCAAGCGGTCAAGCGTCGCGTATTTCCGTTTCAGCCAGCCGACGAACGCCGTCTTGCAGCTGTCGCAGTAACAGCGCGCGGTATCGATCGCGCCAAGCTCGTTGTCGATCTGCCAGCCGATGACGTCGGGATGGCTGCCGTATCGCTTGGCCATCTCCGTGACGATCGCGCGGGTGTAGTCGCGATACGTCGCATTGTTCGAGCAGTAGCTGCGCCTCGTGCCGAAGCCTCGGACATGTCCCTGATAATCCCGCTGGTAAATATCCGGATGCTTGTCGAGCAGCCACTTCGGCGGACCTGCCGTAGGCGTCCCCAGAATCGTTCGAATCCCGTAAGCGCTGAATAGCGCGATCGCTTCGTCCAGCCATTCGAAGTCGAACTCGCCTTCCGCGGGCTCCATCTTGATCCAAGCGAACTCCGCCATCCGAACGACGTTAAATCCCGCTTCCTTCATCATTCGGGCGTCGGTTTCCCATCTTTCCTTGACCCAGTGTTCCGGATAATAACAAGCTCCGAACAACATTCGTGTTTCCTCCCCGTTTTCGAACGTATAAACTGCTGCGCACCTGGCATTATAGCGAATCGGCGTGGCCGCGGTAAGCTTCGATAACGCTGTTTTCACCCGTCAAACGAGACATGTTGTTCGTTCTGGACGCGGTCAGCCGCAGCACAAAGAGCCGTCCCCGGCGCTGATGCGCACCGGGGACAGCTCGAACTGCCCCGTAGCTATGTGATGTGATGCGTATGCATCACATTATTCGATGCTGGACTTCTCCCTTACCACTCCGCGAACGAACCGTCTTCGTAAGCCAGACGAGGCGTGTCCCATTCGCCGGCATGGCTGCGCTCGATCAACATTTCCTCGTTGATTTCGATGCCCAGACCCGGGCCCTGCGGCACCGCAATGCTGCCGTTCACGATCTGGAATGGATTCTTCAGATAGCCTTCGCCGAGATCCCATTTCTCCGCCATTGACGGATGCTCTTGGATGAGGAAGTTCGGCGTGCAAGCATCGAGCTGCAAGCAAGAAGCGAGCGAGATCGGTCCGAGCGGATTATGCGGCGCGATGGAGGCGTAATACGTTTCGGCCATCGCGGCGATTTTGCGGCCCTCGAAGATACCGCCGGCATGGCACAGATCCGGCTGCACGATCGCGATAGCGCCTTTCTCCAGCGCCTCGCGGAAGCCCCAGCGGGTGAACAGCCGCTCGCCCGAAGCGATCGGAATGCTCGTCGACTGCGCGACGCGCAGCAAGGAATCCACGTTCTCCGGCAAGCAAGGCTCCTCGATGAACATCGGATAATACGGCTCCAGCGCGGCCGCAAGCCGGATCGACATGGCCGGGCTGACGCGCCCGTGGAAATCGATCGCGACGTCGAGCTCGCTGCCCGCCGCCTCGCGGATAGCCGCGAATCTTGCCGTCACGTTCTCGACGAAAGCGAGAGAGTCGACGTGGCGCACCGGCGCGTCGACGCCGATCTTGATCGCGGTGAAGCCCGCTTCCATCTTCTTCTTCGCGTTCGCGCCGATGTCGCTTGGCGTTGCCCCGCCGCAATGGCTGTACATGCGGATCGATTCGCGGACTTTGCCGCCGAGCATTTCATAAACGGGCATATTGTAATACTTGCCCTTGATGTCCCACAGCGCCTGCTCGATGCCGCTGATTGCGCTTACAAGAACAGGTCCGCCGCGGTAGAACGATCCCCGGTACATGACCTGCCAATGGTGCTCGATACGCAGCGGGTCTTCGCCGATCAGATACCGTTTCAATTCTTCCACAGCCGTTGCGACGGTGAGGGCGCGGCCTTCCACGATCGGCTCGCCCCATCCGCAAATGCCCTCGTCGGTTTCGATCTTCAGAAACAGCCACCGCGGCTTCACATGGTACAGCTTCATATCGGTGATTTTCATATCGTATTCGTCTCCTCCTGTGATTTCGTTGTCGTCCCGGAACCCATCCTCGGCAATCGTTACGTTCGTTACGTTCGTTGCGCCTTATGCTTTGTCAGCCCACACCGGCAGCAGCGCGCCGCCGTCCATGAACATCGTCGTTCCCGTCATATAGCCCGCCTTGTCGGAGGCGAGGAACACGGCTGCTTCGCCGACCTCGTCGGTCGTCGCGAAACGGCCAAGCGGAATATGCGACGAGATGCGTTCTCTGCCCGCGCGCGCCCGTTCGTCCCTCGGCTCGCCGAGCGCGGTATAGCCGGGAGCGATCCCGATGACGCGGATGCCGTAAGGGGCCAGATCGAGCGCCATGTTCTTCGTCAGCTTATTGACCGCAGCCTTCGCCGCGGCGTACACCGTCGCGTTCGACCACGTGCCCTCCGTATGATTGGAGCTGATATGGATAAGCGCGCCCTTCGTTCCCTGTTCCGCCATGATGCGTGCCGCGCGTTGCGAGCAGAAGTACAGTCCTTTCAGATCGGTGTTCATCACTTCGTCGAACAGCTCCGGCGTCGTCTCCAGAAACGGCTTCATCCTCGTAATGCCGGAATTGGCTACGGACACGTCCAGCCGGTCGAACGATGCACGGAAGCCGTCGAACAGCTTGTCTACCCCGTCGATCGTCGAGATATCCGCCTGCACGGCCTCTGCCCGCATGCCCATGGCGCGAATATCCTGCACGACCGCTTCCGCGCCTTCCGCGCTGCGGTTGTAATTGACGCATACGTCATACCCCGCCCTGGCAAAAGCCAACGCGATCCCACTGCCGATTCCTCTGCCTGACCCGGTTACCAATGCTACTTTCCGTTCCAACTTCATCCCCCTCTTCCGCTGCTAAGCCGTCTCACAAGCTAACTATAACGGCCGCGAAAAGTCACAAGTATAGGGTAATCGTCTTGTTTACAGGGGTAATCCGATGGACATGGCATGTTTGTATGGGACGAACATATGCTATAATTGGTAAAAAATCGACGATGGGGTGTTCATGCATGCTAGGTAGAAGCGGCAATCCAACCTTGAACGACAAGACCTTCGAGCGTTCAGGCCATGGTTCGTATTCGGGCGCGGACCGGATGACGATCGACGGAACGGTGAACAAAACGTTCATCACGCTTGCCGTGCTGCTCGGGGCGGCATTCGCGACGTGGAACATGTATTTCAAAGGCAACGATGTCATGCCTTACGTGATCGGCGGGGCTATCGGCGGATTGATTTGCGCATTGATTATCAGCTTCAAACCCCGTACGGCACCGTTTCTGGTACCGGTCTACGCGGCGCTCGAAGGCGCATTCCTGGGCGGGCTAAGCGCGAATTACGAGCAAGCGTACGGCGGCATCACGATGCAGGCGGCCCTTATTACGATGTGCGTGTTCTTCGCCCTGCTCGTCGCTTACAAGACGCGGATTATCCGCGCGACCGAGAACTTCAAGCTCGGCGTATTCGCCGCAACGGCCGGCATCGCGCTCGTCTACTTAGCGAGCATGGTGCTGAACATGTTCAACGTGACCGTTCCCTACCTGCATGACAATACGCTGATCGGCGTCGGCATCTCGCTTGTCATCGTCGTCGTCGCGGCTCTTAACCTCGTGCTGGATTTCGATTTCATCGAACAGGGCGCAGATCGCGGAGCACCGAAATATATGGAATGGTACGGCGCATTCGGCCTGATCGTCACGCTCGTCTGGCTGTACGTTGAAATTCTCCGCCTGCTTTCGAAGCTGCGGAGCAGATAATTACGTCTCTATGAAACAAGCTCGCATGAACCTTCAAGTCCGCGTACGCGCGGATGAGAAGGTTCTTTTTTGCGTCGGGCATTAGAACGCATAGTTCTCGCAATTAAGGGAAAAGCTCTTCTAGACGTAACATGTCCTTAATAATGGATGTACAGGAGGAGTAACCCACGTTGAAAACCATGATGAAAATTGCAATCGCCTGCATGCTCGCAATGTTGTTTGCGATCGCACTGCCGCATGACGCGAGCGCTGAAACCATCCCCATGCTGAAGGACGTTCAGCAGTTGTCGGCCAATCAACTGAAGGTGACGTACGACCAACCGGTCGATGGGACCAAAGGAACGACACCGGCCAATTACTGGATTCAAAGCATGAGCGAAACGATGCCAACCGGTATCGCCACGCTCGGCATGAACGACAGCGTCGGTCCCGGAAACGCGTTGACCGCCGACCGAGTAACCATTACGTCGGCGGATACATCGAGTACGAGCTTTATCCTGACGTTCAAGCAGCCTATCCAAACGGGCAAATCGTACAAATTGATCATTTGCTACGTGACGGCTCCGAATGCTCCGCCGTACAGCGGGGACAACGGATCCCGGGTATTCGTCGGCAAGTAACGGAAGCGGGTAAGACGGCAGTCGCAGAACCGTTTAGAACCGTTCAGCGCACTCGGTTCAGTGCAGTCCAGAACAGCAAAGAGCTCCGTCCCGATCGGGACGGAGCTCTTTCTCTGTTATCCCGCTGTCGATGAAGCGAACCTTCCTCCGCCTCGCGCGAATCAGCGGATCCGCTCGTATTCTTCCATGAAGGCAAGCTGCATGCCCGCGAAGATATAGTCATATAAGAAAAGAAGCAGGAAGAAGATTAACGATACCCACACCGCATTGATCAATAGTCCGAACAGCACATTCAGCAGAACGGCTTTAACGATGAGGCTCGCCGTCGCGCCGGTACGATTGCGGAAAGCCCGAAGCGCGCGGGGGAATGCTTGAACGATGGTGCAGTTCTCGGCGACGAGCGTAAATTCCAGATACACGAACCACACGCGGAGAATGAGAAAAGCCACCAAGCTGATAACCGCGCCCGCGCCATGCAGGACGACGAACGCCAGACTGCCTCCGATCAGCATCAGCCCGAGCACAAGCAGGTTCAGCAGCAGCATTCGGCCGAAGAAGCGCCGGCCGTACTTGCCGAATACGCCCAGGGAGATCGGCCGCTCATGGACCGCTTCGCGAAGCAGACCGATATACCCGCCTTGGAAGAAAGCTTGAATGAGCAGGAATCCGAGCAGGACGAGAAGCACCGATGCCACGCTTCCTGCATGAATGCCCCCGCCGGCGTTCAATTGCACGGTACCCGCCATAAACCGCTGCTCCGCCACGGCGCTGATGGAGGGCATGCCCATCTGCAGCGCAAACTTGAAGGTCAGATGCGAACTGCCGTGAAAGCCGTTCATAAGAATTCCGACGAGAACGGATAAGCCGTCGATCGCGACCGGCAGCCCGACAAGCAAGGGCAATCCCGGCAGCTTGCGAATCGCGCTAAGCAGCATTCCATCGCCTCCTTTAGCTTGTAGTACGCGCTTTTTCCAATAAATGTTGCATGAAACAGCCGTTGACGGCATACAAGTGCGGCGCGGATTTACCCCGGTGCCGAAAGACGGTAAAATAAGGTGAGCTGAAAGGCCCGAACGAATTTCCAAACGATTGCGAGGAATCCAAAATGAATCAAGAAACGATGGAGCTGTTCCGAACGTTGACGGACTTCCAAGCAGCATCCGGCTTCGAGCGGGAGCTGCGCGGTTTTGTCCGCGGTGAATTGGAGAAATATACGAACGAGATCGTGCAGGACCGGCTGGGAAGTATCTTCGGCGTGCTGCGCGGTGACGAGAAAGGGCCTGTCATCATGGCGGCGGGCCATCTGGACGAGGTAGGCTTCTTGATCACCGGCATTACCGAGAACGGAATGCTTCGCTTCCAGACGCTGGGCGGCTGGTTCAGCCAAGTGCTGCCGGCGCAGCGCATTCAAGTGATGACGGACAACGGGCCGCTCGTCGGCATCATCGGCACGACGCCCGTTCATCTGCTCGATGAGGCGGCCCGCGGCAAGCCGCTCGACGTGAAGGGGATGTATATCGACATCGGCGCAGACAGCAAAGCGCATGCGCTGGAGATCGGCGTCCGTATCGGCCAACAGGCCGTGCCGTACTGTCCGTTCACGCCGCTGGCCAATCCGAAGAAAATCATGGCCAAAGCCTGGGACAACCGCTACGGCGTCGGGCTTGCCATCGAGCTGTTGAAGGAACTGCAGGGCAAGCAGCTGCCGAACGTGCTCTACTCCGGCGCGACGGTGCAGGAGGAGCTCGGTTTGCGCGGCGCGCGAACCTCGTCCAACATGATCAAGCCGGACCTCTTCTTCGCCATGGACGCCAGCGCCGCCAACGACATGAACGGCGACAAGTCCGCTTTCGGCCAGCTCGGGCAAGGGGCGCTGCTGCGCATCTACGACCCGACGATGCTGACACATCGCGGCATGGTCGAATACGTGCTGGACACGGCGTCCACCCACGGGATTCCGTATCAATACTTCGTATCGCCCGGCGGTACCGACGCCGGTGCCGTCCATACGCAGGGCAGCGGCATTCCGTCGACGGTGATCGGAGTATGCGCGCGTTACATCCACACGTCCGCTTCCGTGCTCCATACCGACGATTACGACGCGGCTAAGGAATTGCTCGTGAAGCTCGTGGCAAGCTGCGATGCGTCGACCTATCGGACGATTCTCGACCGCTCTTAAGGCAGGTTCTTCGAAACGTATAACGCAAAAACACGCCGGTCGAGCTCGACCGGCGTGTTTTTGCCGTTGCTTCTTTCCATGCTTCTATCTCCTAGACGATAACGGGCAGCGTCTGAAGCCCGCGGAACAATATATTCGGGCGCCAATCAGCTCTGTCCTCCGCAAGGCGCATATGCGGAAACCGGTTCAACAGCGTTCGGATGGCGATCTCGCCTTCCAAGCGCGCGAGCGGCGCGCCGAGACAGAAATGAGCGCCGGTCGCGAACGCAAGATGACGGTTCGGCTGACGAGCGATATCGAACCGGTTCGGGTCATTGAACTGGGCGGGATCGCGGTTCGCTGCTCCAAGCATCACGATGACGCTCTGCCCCCGGGGAATCGTCTTGCCGCCGATTTCGCAGTCGGCGGACGCGATGCGGGATGTCGTCTGCACCGGACCCTCGTACCGCAGCACTTCTTCGATTGCGGAGGCGATTAATTCGGGGCGTTCCAACAGCAGCGCATGCTGGTCGGGCTGGGTAAGCAGCAAACGAACGGCGTTGCCGATCAGGTTCACGGTCGTTTCATGGCCGGCAACGAGCAGCAATACGCAGGTCGCGATCATTTCCTGTTCGGTCAGCGCATCGGATTTCTCTTGCGCCGCAAGCAGATCGCTGATCATATCCTCGCGCGGAGCGGCTCGGCGTTCCGCGATCAACAGGCGGAAATACTCGGTAATCTCGCTTGTCGCCTTCATGGTCTGCTCCGCGAATTGCGGCGTCTGGTCGGAGCCTTCGAGCACCTTGGCGAACACATGCGACCAATCTTTGAACAGCTCGCGGTCTTCGGGAGGCACGCCGAGCAGCTCGGCAATGACAATCACCGGCAGCGTAAACGCGAACGAGGCGATCAGGTCAGGCCGCCCCTCTTCCTCCATGCGGTCCGCAAGATAGTCCGCAATCTCTTGAATGCCCGTTTTCAGCCGCTGCATCGTTCTCGGGGTGAACGCATGGCTGACCAACGAGCGCAATCGCGTATGGGCGGGCGCGTCGCGAAGCAGCATCCAATTATTCAACAGCTCGTTGACGGGCTTCCATTCCGGCGGAGGTTCCGGAATTTCCGTGCCTTCGGGCATGGCGTTCCGGTATTCGCGGACGAATACGGGATCCTTCAAGATCCGGTTGACGTCCTCATAACGCGAAACGATCCAGAACCAGCGTTCTTCAATGTAATGAACGGGCTCTTGTTCAAGCAAATAATCGTAAAACGGATAGGGATCATCATGCAAACGATTCGAATAAGTCCCAAACCAGGAGGCAATATCGGTCTTTCCGAAGGCCGGCTGCTGCATGCTCACAAGCTACACTTCCCTTTGCATAGGCGGAATTTCCGTCCGTCCGTTCGTGCCCGGAACAGGATGGTTCTTACTACTTCACCATCGAATCCCGATCCCCTGCCTGGTCGCGCACCCACTATTTTCATAAAGAGCCCGCGAAACATTACGAGGTATCGCTTCGTCCATAATGTGAAAGGCTAGAGTTAGAAGAAAGGGTGTATGCAAATGAAAGAACCGTCATCCGGGCGATTCGCCCCTGTTCGTTTACGTTCACGGCTGCTATCGGCCGTTCTCATAGCGCTAACCTTGCTTGCGAGCGCTGGCTGCGGAAGCGCATCCGACAATAACAGCGCCGCCGATTCCGGAGACAAGGCCGTGAAGACAGGCTTGCTCATCTCCGACAAGTTAAGCGCGGGCGAGAATCCGTTTCTGACGGCGGGCATCGACGATCCGAAAAAATTTCAAGAGGTCTTTGGCGCAGTGAAAGCGGCGATCGCCCGCGGCGACAAGGCCGAAGTCGCGAATCATATCCTGTACCCGCTGCGCGTGAACGGAGCGTCCGGGACCGAGTTGATTCAGACAAGGGGCGAATTCGTCAAACAATACGATGCCATCATGACGAAACAAGTCCGGAATGCCATTGCCAGCCAATCGTTCGATCAATTGTTCATCAACTATCAAGGCGTCATGGTCGGCAACGGAGAGATTTGGTTCGCGGGCAGCGCGGATAAGCCGCAGGTCATCGGCATGATCGCGATCAACCACGATATCGGCACACGCTAGCAGCCCGCCCTATTGATGAAATCCTAATCCATGCCTTAATTGAAAAGGCTCCGCTGGAATTCCGCGATGCTCGCGTACTCGTCTTCCAGCTTATCGGCAATCCGCAAGTAAATCGGCAGCAGCCTCTGATACAGAGCTGCTGCTTTTTCGTTTGGCCGGTGCGCATGGGTAGCTCCGACCATACGGGAAATCATATCGAACGAATCCGCCCGTCCGATCGCGATCAGACCCAGAACGACGGCGCCCAGGCACGAGCTCTCGAAGCTCTCCGGAATGACGACTTCTTGATCGAAAATATCGGCCATCATTTGGCGCCACAGCTCCGAACGCGCGAAGCCGCCGGTCGCATGGATGCGCTTCGGCTTGCCCGTCGTCTCCTCGAGCGCCTTCAGCACCGCGTACAGATTATAATTGATGCCTTCCAGCACGGCGCGCATCATATGTTCCTTGCCGTGGTGCAGCGTCAGCCCGAAGAAGGAGCCGCGCGCGTCGGCATTCCACAGCGGCGCCCGCTCCCCCGTCAAATACGGATGGAACAGCAGTCCGTCCGAGCCGGGACGCACCCGCTCCATGATTTGCGTCAGCAGATCGTACGGATCCTTGCCGAGACGCTTGGCCGTCTCGATCTCGGAAGCGCCAAGCTCATCCTTCAACCAGCGGAAGATGACGCCGCCGTTATTGACCGCCCCGCCGATCACCCACTTGTCCGCCGTCAGCGCGTAACAGAAATAACGCCCCTTCGGATCCGTCACGGGCTTGTCCACGACCGCGCGAACCGCTCCGCTCGTGCCGATCGTTACCGCGACGACGCCCGGCTCGATCGCATTCACGCCGAGGTTGGACAGCACGCCGTCACTCGCGCCAACGACGAACGGCGTCTCCGGCAGCAAGCCCATGACGGCCGCGTATTCCGGCTTCATGCCGCGCATGACATGCGTCGTCGGCACGAGCGTCGACAACCGATCCGGCCCAATGCCCGCGACGTCCAGCGCCTCCGCGTCCCAATCCAGCTTCTCGAGGTTAAGCATCCCCGTGGCGGAAGCGATGGAATGGTCGATCACGTATTCACCGAACAGCTTGCCGAACACGTACTCCTTGATCGAGATGAATTTCCACGCCGCATTGAAGATTTCCGGCATGTCGTGTCGCAGCCATAACAGCTTCGTAATCGGCGACATCGGATGAATCGGCGTGCCCGTCCGCCGGTAGAGCGCATGCCCGTTCATTTCGTCCTTCAGTCTGGCCGACCAGCCCGCGCTGCGATTGTCCGCCCAGGTCAGGCAATTCATGAGCGGATTGCCCGCTCCGTCGATCGGAATGACGCTGTGCATCGCCGAGCTGAACGAAGCGAGCAGTACCGCGCCCGCTTCGATTCTCGCCGTCGCCATCACTTGCTTCACCGTCGAGACGACCGCCGAGAAAATATGCTCCGGGTCTTGCTCCGCAATGGACGGCGTCGGCGTGTAGAGCGGATAACCCTCGTGTGCCATCGTGACGACTTCCCCATTTTCGCGGAACAGCACCGATTTCGTGCTGGTTGTTCCGATATCGATGCCGATCATGTATGTTTCCTGCTGACGTTCCATTTCTATATGTACCTTCTTTCCGTTTTTGCACTGCTGCTCGCGTAGGATTTACCTCTTATTTTAGCTAATCTTCCAACGGATTTCACCTCTTGCAGCAGGAAGGGGCATTTCGATTCCCTACATCCAGTCTATCGCCATGCCATCATCAAAAAAGACGCACCATGAAGTGCGCCCCTCCAAAAGCTTGATTACGCTTCTTCTCCCCGAAACGAATGTCTCTCTTCCGGCGCTGCCTTGAGCACGAACGGTCCGACTGCCGCCGTCAATGCGAGCAAGCCGATGCCGATGAACATGGAGATGCCGTAGCTCTGCAGCCAGTACGCGCCATGCTCGATCTGCTTGTAAATCCATCCGCCCAGCAGCGGGCCGATAAAGCCCGTCGCGCCGGTCAGCGCGGAGAAGACGGCGACGTACATAGGACGGTCAGACTTCGGCGTGTCCCCGATAATAAAGTTGAAGATGAGCAAATTATAGCCGCCGAGTCCGATGCCGAGCGTAATATTAACGAGCATAAGGACGAGAATGACCGGCAAAAACGCAATGCCCGCCCATAATACGCAGGAAACCGCGATGATCGGCAGCGCCCACAGCAGCAGCGTCCGCGTCGCATACCTCGCGTTCATGTTGCCCCAATAATAATAGCTGAACATCGTCACGACCATTTGCACCGTCGTAATGATGGTAATCCACTGCTTGCTTAAATGCAGCGTTTCCAACATGACGTACGAGAAAAGCGGGATGGCGATATTTTGCAGCAGAATGAATCCCGCAATGAACAACGTCGCCTTCATATAACTCTTATCTTTAAGCGGTTTCCCGAACAGTGCCGCCGAGCTTGAAGCAGCCGATCGTTCGAACGGCAAATTCGGATAGCGTAATAGCTCGACAGCGTTCCAAACGGTACATAGAGCGCTTACAGCATACAGGATGACAAAAGCCGTCCGCTCGTCCAGCTGCTGGAGAATTTGACCGCCGATCAACAGCGAAATACTCGCCACGGCCCAGTGGATCGTATTGCGAATGCCGAAATATCGTCCCCTGACCTGGGCGGGCACCATATCCGCAATGATGGACGTCCAGAATACCGAGCTGGTCGATGCGCAAACGAAGGACATTAAGAACATGCCGATAAATACGTCCACCCGAAGCGAAGCCGTCACCAAGAACGGAATAAGCCCCGTCGCGACCCAAAGCGTTCGATGCGTGATGGCGAATACAGCCAGCAGCAGCCGCCTGTTCGTGAAGCGCTGAATATAGAAGGCGGCAACGAGCTGCACGAGGTTGGCAAGCGCCGGAATCGCGACCACAAGTCCGACATCCGACGCCGTCCCCCCGAGAAAAATAACATAAATGGTTAAGATCGGCCCGCCCAGCAAGTTGCCGATTATATTGGCGGGAATGCCTTCCGTGATGGAAGTGAGCAGCCCCCTGCGCTGGTCGGACAAGTTTTTACGGCGAAATACCGATATGACGTGATTCCAAAATGACATGACCTTCGTCACAGCTCCCCATGTGAATCTCTAGATGTACGCCTTTAAGCCTTGTCGTCAGCCAATAACTCGCCAAGCGTCCGGACCATGACGCCGGTTCCGCCTTTTACCTCCCATGACCGGTCCCGCTCCAGCCAAGCCGTGCCCGCGATATCCAAGTGCACCCAAGGCTTCTCTTCCGCGAAAGCGCCGATGAACAAGCCGCCGATGCTGGCTGCGCCGTAGCGGCTGCCGCCGTTCTTCATATCCGCCGCCTCGCTGTCCAGCTGCCGGCGGAATTCCGGATACGGCGGCAGCGGCCAAATCCGCTCGCCCGCTTGCTTCGAAGCCGCAATGACCTGCTGCTGCAGCGATTCGTCGTTCGTTACCGCGCCTGTCGCCACATCGCCGAGCAGGACGAGGACGGCCCCCGTCAACGTCGCTATGTCGATGAGCTTCGTTGCTCCGCCGCGAATCGCCGTCGTGAGGCCGTCGGCCAGCACAAGCCGGCCTTCCGCGTCCGTATTGACGATTTCGACTGTCGTGCCGTTCATCATCGTCAGTACGTCGCCGGGCTTGAATGCGCGGTCGGACGGCATGTTCTCCGCCGTTGGGATGACGAAGACCGCGTTGCGTTTCGGTTTGGTCTCGCCGAAGATGCGCACCAGGCCAAGCACCGCCGCCGCGCCGCCCATATCCGATATCATTTCTTCCATGCCGGGGCCTTTCTTCAGCGAGATGCCGCCGGTATCGAACGTAATGCCTTTGCCGACGATGCCCCATATCTCCGCATCATCCGGATTGCCCCGATACTGGATGACGATCATCCGCGGCGGATTGATGCTGCCTTTGCCGACGCCGATCAAGCCGCCCATCCCTTGTGCTTCTGCGGCAGCCTCGTCAATGATCTCGCATTCGAAGCCATAGCTGCCTGCCAGCCGCCGTGCTTCCTCCGCAAGCTTCGAAGGAACGAGCGCATTTGCGGGCAGATTCGTCAAGTCCCGGGCATACATCGCCGCTTCCGCGAAGAGGCTGCCGCGCCGGATGCCGGCTTCCCAATCCGCGGTGACGGCTGCCGCGGCGTCTTCCGCAAGCTGATCCGTCGGCGTGAACGCGACGGAAGCGATCAGCGACTTTCTGCGCGTGTCGATCTTCTTCGCCGTCGTGCGCGTGTACAGACCGAGCAGATAGCCCTCCGTCATCGCTTGCGCAGCTTGCTTGATCGTGAAACCCGGCTGACCCTTCCCGTCATTCGCCGCTGCCGCTCTTGCAGTCGCCGCAGCAGCTGTCGTTAAGCAGGCCGGCAGCAGATGCTTCACCGTGACCGCCTTCAACCGTTTCGCCGCTTTCGCGGCTGCAGCCGCCGCATCGCGCAAACCGTCCGTCGTCAAGCTATCTGGCGTCGCGATGCCGACATAGACGACGTGCGCGGACGGATACAAGCCGAGCGTCGGCAGTACGAGCGTTTCCTTAAGATCGGCCTTGAACAGCTCTTTAGCCGCATGCTGCCTCATCGCATCGTCGAGGACGCCATGAATCCATGTTCCTTCTTTGGAACCCTTGGCACAATCAGTGCCGTTCAGTTCCCGCTTGCTTACGAAAGCAATGACGACATCGACAGTTCCGACCTCGTCTGCGCCTGCGCCGTATGTGAAATGAATGCTCATCGGATGAACACCCTCCAGTCCTTATCCATTTCTTACTAACCTATGAAGCCATTCCCTGAAAGGACCCCGAAACGCCAAAAAACCGGGGTTTTCCCCGGTTTTCCGTAACGATGACCCGAGTCTTATCCCGATTCTAATCGTTTATTCCGCTAATGGCAAATAGATCTTGAACTCCGTGCCTTCGCCGGTATTGCTGGCCACGCGGATCTTCCCGCCATGGTTCCGGACGATACGATAGCTGACAGACAGCCCTAGGCCGGTGCCCGCCGCCTTCGTCGTATAGAACGGATCGAACAGCTTGGATTTCGTCACGTGATCCATGCCGTTGCCGTTGTCCCTGATCGTAATCTCGGCGTCGCGGCCTTCGCGTCTCGTAATAATATCGATCCTGCCGCTCCGCTCGTCCTCCAAATCGCCGATGGCATCCATCGCATTGCGGACGATGTTCAACACGACCTGCTTCACCTGCTTCACGTCGATCGACACCGAGATATCCTCATCATAGGTTTCGAACTGAATTTGACAGCCCTTCATGAGCGCTTCGCTGTCGGACAAAAGAATGACTTCCTTCAGCAGGCCGTTAATGCGCACCTTCTGCTTCATCGGCGCGGAAGGCTTCGAGGAATTTAGAAATTCATAGATGATATCGTTGGCGCGGTCGATTTCCGTCAAGATAATGCGAGAATACTCTTCCTTCCCAAGCTGCGTGAGATGGGGCCTCAACAGCTGGATAAAGCCGCGAATCGAGGTTAGCGGATTGCGAATTTCATGCGCGATGGAGGCGGCGATTTTGCCGAGCATCGCGAGCTTGTCGTTCTGATAGGCCGACTGCTCGATTTGCTTGTACTCCGTCACGTCTTTCACGCTGAACAAATAATCGCCTTCCAGCTCATCGCCGTAGGTGACCGTCACGAGCAGCGTGCGGCCGTTCGCGTCCACGAACTCGAGATACCTGCTTCGCCTCAGGAACGTTTCCTTGTATAAGCGCAGAATGATCCGTTTCGTGCTTTTGCTCAGTTTGCTATGCGTCAAAATATTGATTAAATTGCAGCCGATTAGCGTCTTGCGGGGAATATCGAGCAGTTTGGCCATCTGCACGTTAACGAAGGACAGCATGCCGTCCCCGTCAAAAATCGCGATGCCGCTGTCCATATGCTGCAGAACGTTTTCATACTTATTCTTGACCATCATGACCGAGCGTTGAGAGCGGATCAGCATTTCGCTCATTTCGCTAAAGCGCTGCTCCGAGCTTTGCTCCGGTTGTATCCGGAACCGAAACGCGACCATAAGATCGATCAAAAAAATAAATGAGCGGCTATACAGCCGCAGTGCTTCCTCGGAATCGACGTTTGCTACGAGCATCTGCATGGATTCTTCATGAACGGCGATAATGTCCTCCGGATGAATATTCTCAAGCATCTTGCCGATTTCCGTAGCCTCGAATAGCGATGCTTCGCTGCCGCTGCGCATATATTCAGCGAGCGCAGGGAAGTATCGCATACGGATTGCCTGCATGATTTACTCCTCTCCTGCCGCACAAATCGGTGAATCGATGCGCAGTGGAGCGTGAACCCATTTATGAAACGTTATCATGGTTCCTCGCATCTGATCGTGACTGAGCTCCATCGAATCCGTCATTTTCTCCATCCATTGCAAATGAATTCGATTCGGCCCTTTGAAATGATCGAATAGTCTGACTTCGATTCCACTGGCAGAATCTCCTTTGTACAAGCTGACCGGGCGAATCGTCATATGTCCTTTCGCCGAGATGGAAAGGAGCTTGAGCGCCAATTCCGAAATGGTATACGCGATGACGGTTTGATCGACTAGGCTGAACCCTATAGTTTTGGCGATTTCCCTTCCTCTATGACGTGCCTGGATCGCGTCCGATTTCTCCTGAATTTGGAATATTTCCACGTAATAGCTCGCCTCCGCCCTTAAAAATGTGCGTGCAGATTCCGAGTTGAGATCGCTTACAATAATCATAGAAAAAACCACTAAATTATGTCAACAGGAGAAACTGTCGAAAGCACTCGACAACAGGGGACTATTCTACCCATTGTCGCTGCGAAACGTCCTATTTATGCTCCGCAGGTAACCTCCATAAGAAAAAGGCGCCTCCAAATCAGCGCCTTCTCTGTGATCCGATACGGGCTTTGCCCTACCTGTTTCCTTTGTTCTTGCCGCTGTCTTGCATCTGGCTTTTCCCTTTATCGCTGCCTTTTCCCGTATCTTTTTCCAAACCTTTTTCATTGTCTCTATCTTTGTCTTTATCTTTGTCTTTAACTTTCCCGTTATCGCTGTCTTTATCGTTCTCTTTATCGTTGCGGTTATCCCGATCATCGTTCTTGTCCAAGCCGGAGTCGCGAGAACTGTCTTCCCGGGTTGCGCTTTGGTTCTCTTTCCCCTGATTAACGCCGCTATGGCGGCTGTCAGAAGCGTTTTTCGCCTCTTCCCTGCCGCCTTCTTTGTTATCCGAACCCTTATTGCCGCTTATGGTGCCGGAGGATTTGGAATTCGTTTGGGATTGCTGTTTTGAAGGTGCTTTGGGCTTGGACCACGGAACGCCGCCAAACCCGTTTTTGCCGCCCGAGCCGTTGTTTCCTTGGCTGCCGGCACCTCCCTTACCGCTCTTGTTTCCTTGGCTGCGATCGTCACCGCTTCCATTCTTTTGACCATTTATACCGGCGCTGCCAGGGCTGCTGGAGCTTCCTTTGCCATGACTGGATGAGCTTCCGCCGCCTTGGCCGCCGACAGCTCCGCCGCTGCCGGAACCGCCTGTATTATTGCCCGGGGAATGCTCGCTAATATTAATGACGCCGCCTTGTTGGAGCGTACGATCATTACCGGAGCCGCTCTTGTCATTGCCCGAGCTCTTCTTGCCATTGCCGGAAACATTCTTACCGTTACCGGAGCCCTTCTTGGAACCGCTCCATTTATTATGCTTGGCCTGCTCTTTCTTCAACAAGTCCTCAAGCTGCTGCTTCTGCTTCTCCCACAGCTTCTCGTTGTCCGTTTCCTTCGAGGCCGGCGGCTTCGATGCCTGCGGCTTGACGGTTTGCGGGTTCACGGTCTGCGGTGCCGCGGTTTGCGCTTTATTCGGATCAGTGCCTGCTGGCTTGCTGACTTTAGCGCTGCTTTCTTGATTTTTCATCACCGCTGCAACGCCGCCCATCGGCTTCGCCGCTTGATGAATGGATTCTTGTTTCAAATCCTTGATGGAAATCCGGTAGCCTTGCTCCTTGGCCATCAAGTAAAATGCCATTTTACCGGAAGAAATCCCTGCCCGTTTCGCTTCGTCGCGAATCCCCTCCGGCGCGGATACCGTCGTCACTTCTATCGCGAGCTGGCGTCCCTTCTCCGTCTTCGAGAGCGACTTGCGAACGGCGTCGTCCATATGCGAAGTCAGGCTGACTTCCTCTGCCGGCTTCACTTGTGCGCCGACGGCTACGCTCGTAATCACGACATCGCCTTCGCCGCTATTCAAGTAAGGACCGGCGCTGATGCGGTCCATGATCGCCTCCGTGACCGTTTGCAGCGACTGTCCTTTGAATTTCAAGCCTTTCGTGACATCCTCGCCGTCGGTATTGATCGGCCGCAGCTCCTCGACCCGCTCATTCTTATCGATGCCCAGCTCGATGCTGGGATTGACGTCCATGGTCAAATAGGCGACGACGGAAGAGGGATGCGAGAAATGCTGTGCAATGACAGGCACGAACAGAAGGAGCATGATTGCTGCGGCACCGACGCTGAAGCTGTACAGCTTGCGCGTCCGCTGCATCCGTCTTTGCTCCGAGAAGGTGAATTCTTCACCGATTCCGGGCTTGAGAGCGGTGCGTACTTTACGGAATTGACCGTCCGGCATTAATACGATAACGTGCTTGCTGCCGGTTTCCATAACGATTCCACGGCTCATGCTCTCACTCCTTCCACTGCGGGCAGTTCCTTTTGAGGCGGTTCTTGGGGCTTGATGTATTGCTGCAAATATGGAAAATCTCCATTATGTAAGATTGTCAAAGCGATAATATATTTCCGGTTACGCTCGATCGTTTTGCGGGAAACGCCAATCATCTCGCAGAGCTCCTTAATCGGAAGCTTCTGTTTCGTTTCCAATTGATCGTATAACTCCGGATCATTCGCCAACCGCCGGCTGATCGTAATAAGCAGCTGCCTGGAATCGGAGTGTTTGGGCGAAATGTCGGGCAGTTCGCCGAACGTGATGCCGAATTCTCTCAGCCTGCCGTCAAACTCCGCGATCTCGAACCTGCGCGCTTCCGTTTCCTGCGTCAACGAATACCGATTCAACGCCTCGTTCGTTTCGATGACGTTAACGGTCGATTCTTCTTCGTCATCCTGGTCGAAAGCACTATAAGGTACGGTGACATGATGCCTACTTTCTTTGCGGACATAGTCAATAAGCCTGCGCCGAATGACCGTTTCGGCAAAGCCGAGGAACGATTTTCCTGCTTGACTTGAGTACTGTCCGATCGCTTCGTCAAAAGCGGCCAGCGCGATACTGAATTCATCCGAGCTGGCGGGATCGATATATCTCTTGCAAAATCGGCTCGTCACCTTGGCGATATAGGGCTGATAAGCGTCAATAAAAGCATTTCTCGACGCTTCGCCGCTGCGAATCAGCTCCACCGTTTCTTCCGGAGTGATTCGTGCTTCGGGGGTGACTGCGGACGTATCGTGCTTGCCGCCGAAAATTCGTTTGAACAGAACGAGTAACAACCAGCTCCACCTCACATCTACAGTATTCGGGTCATCGTGTTTGCTTTGAGGGGGTAGACATTAATAAATTCTAATGATCCGCAAAATAAAAAAGCCCCCTTCTTCAGGAGGCTTCTGCCGCTAACAATATCCTTCTGAGGTCTTGCGCTGCCTGAGCTTATTACGCCGCTGATTCAGCACGCCAAGCCGCTTCTTCAGTTCCCCCTGCCAGCTCTCGTCGCTGATTTGCTTCGCGAAGCATAACAAATCGAGCGCCATGTCTATCTGACTGCTGACGACGTCCATGGGGTCTTCGTTCTCGTTATTGACGCAATTCTCGAATAGCACATTGTCTTCCTGTTCGACATATTCAATGAAATCGACTTCGGAAGCACCGTCGCCATGCGCGTATTCCGCCAGAATTTCGTATTCGTTCTCAATTAAGTAATGAATCTCGACGCGGTGGCAAACCGGACAGAACAGAATAGGGACATTGTGAATATGAGTACGAAAATGCTTTAACGTACCATTCGTGCCAATCATGCTGGCACCGCAGCAAAAGCTCATGCCGGACTCCCTCCTTAACTGCATTACCTCAATCCTGCGCATCTGAAACATGATTTAACTTATTCGCCCTTAGATGGCAAAATTCCTGCTTGCGCGCGTCAGGCCGATAAGCTGATTGTTACCTCGCGGCCGCTCTTTATGCATGCGAAGAAGCCCGAGGTCTATGAAAGACCCCGGGCTTCTGCCGTTCAGGGAACGGTTCTTATTTAGCAACCAGGTGTTTGTCGCCTGGTTTCCAGTTGATTGGGCACAGACCGCCGGATTGCAGAGCTTGCAGTACGCGGAGTGTTTCTTCAACGGAACGGCCAACGTCGTTGTGGTTAACGACTTGGTATTTGATTTCGCCTTCCGGATCGATGATGAACAGGCCGCGCAATGCGATACCTTCTTCTTCGATCAGAACGCCGTAGTCGCGAGCAACGTTCTTCGTGATGTCGGCTGCGAGCGGGAAGCTCAGTTGGCCAAGACCGTTATCGTTAACAGGCGTGTTGATCCACGCGCGGTGGCTGTGTTTGCTGTCTACGCTGACGCCGAGGATTTCGGTGTTCAACTTCGTGAATTGCTCGGAAGCCTGGCTAAGCGCCGTAATTTCTGTCGGGCAAACAAATGTGAAATCCAATGGGTAGAAGAAAAGGACGAGCCATTTGCCTTTGTAATCGGAAAGAGCTGCCGTGCTGAAATCTTGTCCATTGCCAATAACGGTCTCCATCGAGAAATCAGGAGCCGGACGGCCAACCAAACGTTCTGCCATGTGGAAAAACCTCCTAAAAAGTTTGTATAGTATTGTGTTGAGAATGAAACTCAGTTGTAGACTACGTTTAGAATAATACCAACTCTTTGGAACGAAGTCAATATTGAAATTATTACTTATTTATAATTATTCTAATTTATTTCTTCATTGCCGCGATGATCAGATCGCCCATTTCAATCGTGCCGATCGCTTTGCTCTTATCGACTGCGATGTCGCCCGTACGGTGACCTGCATCCAGAACGGACTTCACCGCGTCTTCGATGCATTGCGCCGCTTCGGCATAACCGAACGTCAGACGGAACATCAGCGCTACGGAGAGAATCGTTGCGATCGGGTTGGAAATGCCTTGACCCGCGATATCCGGCGCGGAACCGTGTACCGGCTCGTAAAGGCCGAAGCTGCCTTCGCCAAGCGATGCGGAGGACAGCATGCCGATGGAGCCCGTAAGCATGGCTGCTTCATCGCTGATGATGTCGCCGAACATGTTCTCGGTTACGATAACGTCGAAGCTGGAAGGACGGCGCAGCAGCTGCATTGCGCAGTTGTCGACAAGTACGTGCTCCAATTCAACATCCGGATACTCGACCGCGATCCGGTTAACGACTTCGCGCCACAGACGGGAAGTTTCCAGCACGTTCGCTTTATCGACGGAAGCCAATTTCTTGCGGCGCGTGCGCGCGATTTCGAAGCCTTGGCGCGCGATGCGCTCTACTTCTTTCACGTTGTATACGCAAGTGTCGACCGCTTCTTCGCCATGCTCGCCTTCGCGGCGGAATTTCTCGCCGAAGTAGATGCCGCCCGTAAGCTCGCGCACGACGATGAGGTCCGTGCCGTCAAGCACTTCGGGTTTCAGCGTGGACGCTTCTTTCAAGCAGTCGAACACGTTCGCGGGACGGATGTTGGAGAACAAGCCGAGCGCTTTGCGAATGCCGAGCAGGCCTGTTTCAGGACGAAGCTCTTTGGAGTTGTTGTCCCATTTCGGGCCGCCTACTGCGCCAAGAAGAACAGCGTCGGCGTTCTTGCAGATGTCGAGCGTTTCTTGCGGAAGCGGCGTGCCTTTCTCGTCGATCGCGATGCCGCCGAACAGGCCGTGCTCCGTTTCGAATTGATAGCCGAACAGTTCTTCCGTTCTCTTCAATACTTTCAGCGCTTCGCCAACAACCTCGGGGCCGATGCCGTCGCCGGCGATAACGGCGATTTTTTTCACTTCTGCCATGGAAAATGCCTCTCCTTTATTCAGGACTTGAACGTCCTTGATTATGATTCTCAGTCTAACCATAGTTGTACCATAAGAACGCCATAAAGACAAAGATATGAAAGCTATGACTTTTATAGGCTCAGCATATAAGAGGACGAATTCAAGCGGGCGTGATCGGGTTGCGCAATCAATCGTGCATGCCGACCTCCTGTTCAGGGTTGAGCATGCCTTCCGCCGCCTCGGTCTTATTGCCTGCGTTTGCTTGTTCGCGATCCCGCCAGCGTTGATTGATCAGCGTAATTCCGAAGCAGATCAGACCGAGCATGAGGAATGCGATCATTTTGTAGAGCGTATCTTCGCCGGACAAATCGAACATCAGCGTCTTCACGGCCACGACGGCAAGCACGCAGGATCCGAACCAACGGAACAAGACTCCCCTGCTGTAGGCGCCCCATAAGAACAGCAGCATGGCATAGACGCCCCAAGTAACGGACAGCATCAGCATCGTTCCATCCGCCCAGAAATAAGCATCGCTTGCGTTCAGGATCTGGACCGTCAGCAGACCGCCCACGATCAGATGGGATAGCAGGGCATACACGTGGCCGATTACGGCATGCTCGGAGGATTCTGGCCGGATACCATCGAACCGGACTTTTCTCGCAAAGTAGAACCCGATCGCCGCCAGCAGCATCCAGGCAGCCGCTCCGCCGTTCAAGAATGGAACATAGACGTCAAACCAATTAATCTGCGGGACATTCCAGGTTGCCGCGAACCAATAAACGCCCGTGATTAACCAGATGACCGATGCAATCAGCTTCAACAGGTCCGATCGCAGTTTCATGCCGCCTGCCAGTGCGATCAAGGCAATGCACGACCATACATACACGCCGATGATCGGGCGGTATTCCGATCCTCCGCCAAGCTCGGACAGGCCGATAAGGAATACGAATGCGCCGAACAGCAGATGCGAGTAGATCGCGACTTTGCCTTGCTTGTCGATTTGAGCGACCACGGCGCTCATCGCCATGTACAGCGCGCCGATCGCCAATAAGAGGACGGTCATCGAATGCCCTTCGCCGCCGAGCAGCGTAGGCGCCCACAAGCCGAAGAGGACCGTATTCGCGAAGCTCGCCGTCATATTCCAGCCCGCATAGCCGCATTTCTCCCGCCACGCGGCGACGAAGAATGCGAGCGCATAGAACACGAACGCCGCCAGGGCATAACTCATTGGCTTCGTCAGCCAGCCGCTGTCCGCATGCGAGAAATTCAAATAATAAACGGCATATAAGATCCACGTGGCGACAAATGCGCCGATTCTCGGTTCGAGCCACGACTTCGCGATGCTGATGGCGAAGAATACGGCATTGACGACCAGCAGATACAGGAAGAGCGGAAATACGTGATCCGCTTCCGGTTGCAAGACGAACGGAGCAAGCAGCGCGCCACCCAGGCCAAGCCCGAGAAGAAGCCTGAAATTGTATGCGTACGCGAACGCCGTCATCGCGACGGTTATGACCGACATGACGATGAACACGGTAAGCGGCTCCCAGATCGCTTCATACACACCGGCGTAAATCCCTGTCATGTACCAGGCAGCAGCGCCAAGACCTGTCGCGAACTCGCCTAGACGTCTGCGGTTCATGTCTGCGCGCCGCGAGAGCTTGAGCCCTGCCGCAATGGCGCCGCCGCCTGCCAGCAGTCCGGCCCCGATTTTCATCTGTACCGTAATCAGCCCTTCGTCCAAGGTGTACTTGAACAGCGTAGCCAGCGCTGCCAGCAGGAATAATACGCCGATCAGCGTCGTCCAATGTCTTTTCCACAATTCGTTCATGTCCATCAAGCCCCCGTTTGGGATGAAGTATTAGGATGTGCTCCTTACTTCATATTGTAGGGGGCTGCCGTAAACCCTATAAGTACCAACTTTCTCTGGTACCTCCACCGGAACGGTACACGCGGGCAGATCTCAGAACAAATCGTGGTCCTTCGCCTTCTGCGCCGCTTCCTTGCTGCTCTTCCCGCCGATCTTGCGCAGTATATTGCCCACGTGATTCTTAACCGTACGCAGCGATAAGAACGACTGCTCGGCAATCTGCGTCTGGCTGTAGCCATCGTGAATCATCGCTAATAGCTGCACCTCCGACGGGGTCAGCATGCGCTTGAATTTATCGGTTTCGTACTCCCTTTCCAGCTTCTTCAGCCTGCGGAACTCCTCCAGCATCTGTCTTGCGGCAAACGCGTCGATTGCGGATTGATCCGCGGCCGCCTGCCGAATGGCTGCCGGAATGGAGGCGAAATCCGATTTAACGAGGTAATTGACGGCTCCCGCCTTGAACGCCTCCGCGACGAATGCTTTGTCCTCCATGGACGTGAGCATAATAATCCGGGCTTGCGTCGCAGCGGACAACTCGCCAGCGAGTTTCAATCCTTCCGGGTTATCAGCCATCATAATGTCGAGCAGGACGACGTCTGGACTGCATGCCGCAGCCAACTGGAGCACGGCCGCCGGTTCGTCCGTTTCGCCGACTACCTGCATGTCCGGTTCTCCGTTCAGAAACGACGACAGTCCCCTGCGCCAATCCGGATCGTCCTCAACAAGCAAGATTCCAATGGATCGTTTGTGCATCGCGTGCCTCCTTCCCTTCTGAAACAGCTTACATCAGGCGGTATTTACGCTTTCTTAGATTGCGAAAATGAAACCGCACGGTCGTGCCGGATCCCGGCTCGCTGCTAATGCGGAGCTCTCCGCCCTGCCGGCTCATGAGCTGGTAGCAATACGCAAGGCCCAAGCCGAAATTCATGGCCTTGCCGCGCTTGGTCGTGAAGAATGGCTCCGTCACTTTGCGCAAATGCGCCTTCTCGATTCCCGTTCCCGTATCGCGGATCTCGATCGTGCTGCCATGCCGGCCGGCGAGAACAGCGACAGTCAAGACACCGCCGCCTGCCGCCATCGCGTCGATCGCGTTTTGCAGGACGTTATGTATGGCTTCTTTCGTTTGTTCGGGATCCGCTATCGCCGTCGCTTCTTCATTCAGCTCCGAGCGAACGGCGATCCCCTTGTCCGCCGTCTGCGCGGCGACTGCGGCAAGCTGGCTCTTCACCAGCCCGGCAAGCGCAACCTCCTGCGTCTGCAGCCGGAGCTCCTGCGTCCGTTCATGGACGCTCCGGATCATGGCTTCAATATGTACGGCAGCCGTGCTGACGACGCTCAAATCCGCTCTGAGCTCCGCTTGTTCCCCCGCTTCGCGGGTCATCTTGTCGGCGAACAGCTTAATCTTGCCGATGTCGTTCTTGATCGCGTGGTTCAGCATGGCGGTTCCGCTTGTAATGGCGCGCAGCGAATAGTCGAGCTGCCGTTTCTCGATGAGCAGCTGCACGCCCAGGAAGCCGAAGTTAAACAGGGAGAAGAGGAAGATAACGAACGCAAAGCCGATCGGCCAGACGTTATACACCCATAGCCGGTACAAGCCGAATAGCGGCAGCACATAGTTCATCGTCAATGCGATCAGCACGACCGGAAGCACGGCGAGCAGCAGCAGCGCATGCGCGCGGCGTTCCGCCGGATGAATGAATCGTTTGGCTGCAAGCAGCAAGGCTCCGAGCGTAAAATAAGGCAACGCCCAAATCGCCAGCAACCGATAGTGAACCGGATAGTCGTCCGCGATCGGCAGCAGAAGCATGCCCAGCGGCAGAGCTAGTGCCGCGACCGAGATCCGGCGGTTGATGCCGGCTGGAAGCAAGTCCCGGTTATAAGATGCCCCAAAGCACAGAAAACCGTAGGGCAGTCCGTAATAACTGCACCACGAGCAGCCGCGCTGAATGACGCGCATCGTCTGCTCTCCCGCGGCATAGATGTCTCCCCGTTCCAGCATGCCGACGATCCAGCCCTCCAGCACGGAGGCCAGCGCGCCCATCCCGCCGCAGAATGCGACCAGGCTCAGCCATCGTCCAGCCGGATTCCGCCGGTTGGCAATCAATAATAGTCCCGAAACCAGCCATAGCACGATCCAAACAAACAACATCCCGAAGCGGCTCCTCTATTAACAATTCCTGCGATTGTCGGATTTTCTTTATTATACCATGGCGCTCAGCCGGCCAGCGCAAGAATCCGCCACGATCCAGAACGAGAAAAGGCCCCTGACGCCGCTCGCTTTCGCGAAGGGCGCAGGGGCCGAATCCTATACGAGCAAAGCTTACTTCTTGATCCAGTGCATCAATTCGCGAAGTTGACCGCCGACCACTTCGATCGGGTGTTGTGCTTCGTTGCGGCGAGTAGCCGTCATGAATGCATTGTTGGATTGGTTCTCCAAGATGAAGTCGCGAGCGAATTTACCTTGTTGAATGTCAGTAAGAACGGCTTTCATTGCTTTTTTCGTTTCGTCTGTTACGACGCGAGGACCTGTTACGTAGTCGCCGTATTCAGCCGTGTTGGAGATGGAGTCGCGCATAGTGGACAGGCCGCCTTCATACATCAGGTCAACGATGAGCTTCAGCTCATGCAGACACTCGAAGTATGCCATTTCTGGCGCGTAGCCTGCTTCAACCAGCGTTTCGAAACCTGCTTTAACGAGGGCAGTAGCGCCGCCGCAAAGTACGGCTTGCTCGCCGAACAGATCGGTTTCGGTTTCTTCGCGGAACGAAGTTTCGATAACCCCTGCGCGCGTGCAGCCGATGCCTTTTGCATATGCAAGGCCGATTGCTTGTGCATTGCCAGTAGCGTCTTGCTCGATCGCGATCAGACCAGGAACGCCGAAGCCTTCAACATACGTACGGCGAACCATGTGACCTGGCGATTTAGGAGCAACGAGCAATACGTCGTTGTCTTTGCGAGGTTTGATTTGGCCGAAATGAACGTTGAAACCGTGGGAGAACATCAGAGCTGCGCCGTGTTTCAGGTTTGGCTCGATTTCTTCTTTGTACACGCGTGCTTGCGTTTCGTCCGGCATCAGGATTTGAACAACGTCAGCCAGTTTAACCGCTTCGCCAACGGACAATACTTCGAAACCGTCGTTTTTCGCTTTTTCAGCGGATTTACCGGCGCGAAGACCGATAATGACTTTCAGACCGCTGTCGCGCAGGTTTTGCGCTTGGGCGTGACCTTGGGAACCATAACCGATGACCGCGATTGTTTTGCCTTGAAGAACGCCTTGGTCTGCATCTTTTTCGTAATACAATTTAACTGCCATTGTAGATAATGCCTCCTTTAATTTAACCCTTTTGAGCGGGTGTTACAGGCGGGACGCTGCCTAAGACCGGTTGGACCTGTCCGAGAAAGGACCCGGACCCGGAACCGGAACAAGATGCACCGGAACAAGATGCAACAACAAACATCGTCTGCCGCGCTCTAACCCCCGCTCAAAAGCGGTGTTTCGTTCATTGGTTTGATTGGTTTGCTTGGTTTGCGTTTCTGTTCTTACTTCGCGTTGCCGCGAGTCATTGCCGTAACGCCCGTGCGGGACAGCTCGCGAATGCCGTAAGGCTTCATGAGCTCGACCATGGCATCGATTTTCTCCGTATCGCCGACGACTTGCACCATCAACGAATGAGTGCCGATATCGACGACAGCTGCCCGGAATGTTTCGACGACGCCCATAATTTCAGGACGCGCGGCAGGCTCGGCGCTTACTTTAATCAGTGCCAGCTCGCGCGCAACCATCGGGTTCGCGCTGAGATCGATGACTTTAATAACGTCGATAAGCTTGTACAATTGCTTGATGACTTGTTCCAGCGTGTTGTCGTCGCCCGTCGTAACGATGACCATCCGGGACAAGCCGGCTTCCTCGCTCGTCCCGACGGTGATGCTTTCGATATTGAAGCCGCGGCGTCCGAACAAGCCGGATACACGCTGGAGGACGCCGGGCTGGTCATTGACAAGAACGGCTATCGTATGTCTTTTCATTCCGCATCCCCCATTAACATTTGATCGATCGTGGACCCTTGCGTAACCATCGGATACACGTTCTCATGCTTGCGTACAACGAATTCCACGACGGCCGGACCTGGATGATTCATCGCTTCCGTCCATGCCGCGCGCGCCTCTTCCTTCGTCGAAGCACGGAAGCCTTTTACGCCGTAAGCATCCGCCAATTTCACGAAATCCGGGCTGCCGGACAGATCGATATGGCTGTAACGGTTATCGTAAATCAGCTCCTGCCATTGACGGACCATGCCGAGTACCTGGTTGTTGATAATAACAACCTTGACCGGAATGTTGTTGATGGCGCAGATCGCCAGCTCTTGCGCGCACATTTGCATGCCGCCGTCGCCGTTGATGGAAATAACCAGGCGATCCGGGTTCGCCATTTGCGCGCCGATCGCCGAAGGGAAACCGAAGCCCATCGTGCCGAGGCCGCCGGACGTAACCCAAGAGCGCGGCTTGTTGAACTTATAGAACTGCGCGGCCCACATTTGATGCTGACCGACGTCCGTCGTCACGATTGCTTCGCCTTTGGATTCCTCGTACAGCATTTCGATAACCCATTGCGGCTTCAGCTCGTCTTCGCTGTCGGTGTATTTGTAAGGCTTCTCTTGCTTGGATGCGAGCAACTGCGCGCGCCAAGCGTCTGCTTTGGCGGCATACTTCACGTCTTTGTTGGCGATTTGCAGCACTGTCTTCACGTCGCCGACGATTGGAATATCCGTCGGAACGTTTTTGCCTATTTCGGCCGGATCGATGTCGATATGAACGATTTTGGCATGCGGCGCGAAGCCTTTCAGCTTGCCGGTTACGCGGTCATCGAAGCGAGCTCCGATATTAATGAGCAAATCCGACGACTGGATCGCCGTGTTCGCCGTGTACGTGCCGTGCATGCCCGGCATGCCGAGCCAGAGATCTTCGCCGCTTGGGAATGCGCCGAGGCCGAGAAGCGTCGTCGTAATCGGAATGCCCGATTTGATGATAAACTCATGCAGTTCTTCATGGCCGCCGGAGTACACGACACCGCCGCCTGCCAGCACGATCGGACGTTCAGCTTCCTGAATCGCTTTGATCATCTTGTCGACTTGCAGCTTGTTCGGCTGTACTGTCGGGTTGTAGCCGCGGATGCTCACTTCCGTCACCGGCTCGAACATCGTCAATTCTGCGGAAACATCCTTCGGAATGTCGATGAGCACGGGACCTTTACGGCCCGTATTCGCAATATGGAACGCCTCGTGGATGATACGCGGCAGATCAGCCGCTTTTCTTACGAGATAGCTATGTTTCGTAATCGGCATCGTGATGCCCGTAATGTCCGCTTCCTGAAAAGCATCCGTACCGATCAAAGTCGTCGCTACGTTACCGGTGATGACGACCAGCGGCACCGAATCCATATACGCAGTCGCGATGCCCGTGACCAGGTTCGTCGCCCCAGGTCCCGATGTCGCGATACACACGCCGACTTTACCGCTTGCCCGCGCATAGCCGTCTGCCGCATGAATGGCGCCTTGCTCGTGACGGGTCAGCAGATGCTGAAAATCCGAGAAGCCATGCATGGCGTCGTAGATGTACAATACCGCGCCGCCCGGATAACCGAACACGCAATCGACGTCCTCCAACACCAAGCTGCGAAGTAAAATTTCTGAGCCCGTGATGACCTCCGGTTTTCTCAGTTTTTCTTTGATTTCCTCTTTTGACCTTAACGTTGCGTTTTGAGCGACCATTAAGTCGTCCTCCCTTCTTAAAAAAACAAAAAAACCTTTCGTCCCAGACGCGTATTGCGTCCAGGGACGAAAGGTTTAGCTTCCGTGGTACCACCCAGTTTGTCATGCGCCTCACGGCACATAACCTCATAAGGTAAGAAACGAACGCAAAAGGTTGCTTCTACCTTGGCACATTAACGTGTGCCCTACGATTTTCCCTAATGCGTGACGCTTGTCGGCGCAACTTTTCAGGAAAACAGCTCCGAGGTGAGCTCGTTGGAAAGGGATTTTGGCGTCGGTTTCAGCAGTTCCGTACGCTCTCTGGAGCAAAAGGGCCCTTAACACTTCGTCCTCTTCATAGCCGATCACTTTATTAAAGATGAACTTGCTGCCGAATACGGCACCACTGTTCTTCTTAACTTATCGCTTATTATATGCTCTGCGATTCCATACGTCAAGAAGAAGGATGAGCATTCCGAGAAAAACTTATGTACGCTCTCCGGCAGCGTGCGCGCAGTCCGCGGCAGCGACATAGAATATAGCACCATTCGACCAAAGAAAGCGGGATGCCTTATGATTCGAGCACGCCGGGCGCGAACGGACGATACGGAAATCATCCGCCTGATCAAACAAGAGCTGATCCCTCTCTCCCATACAGCATCGCCCCGGGATGCCCAAACGATACGCGAGCTGCCTAAACGCATGAACGACGGCGTCTCGCTCGTTTATTCCCGGACCAAGAGAAGCACGCCCATGGGCTATATCCATTATTATATCCGCGACGACGTGCTTCTCTACGACCTGCTGGTCGTACATCCGCAGCACCGCGGCAAACAAATCGGCACATCGCTCATGAACCATGCCGAAGCGCAGGGCAGGGAACGAGGCGTGAAACTCGCCAGGCTGTTCGTGGACCACGGAAATCCAAGAGCCCAGCGGCTCTATGCCAGACTGGGCTTTCAGACTGTCCGCTACTATTCGGATTTGCGCTGCTACGAGATGTTGAAATCGCTGCTGTAGCCAGCTTGATGGTGTCGGCCTGCTGCTGTAGCCAGCTTGATGGTGTCGGCCTGCGCTTGCTTCCGCTCGGCCGATTGAACGCTCGGCCGTTCTTGACCGCATGCGGCGCCGTTTAGAAGAACGGCGTATTCACGAAGCCGGGGCCGGGCTGGCAGCAGCAGCCGCCGTCGAAACCGGGACCGGGGCCAAAGCCGGGGCCGCCGAAACCGGGACCGCCGAAGCCAGGACCGAAACCAGGGCCGCCGAAGCCGGGACCGAAGCCAGGACCGAAACCGCCGAAGCCGAAACCGCCGCCGGCGAACAAGCCGATTGCCAGCAGATCGAACAAGACGAGCGGAATGATCGCTCTCGTCTGTACTTCTTTGCCTTTAACGACGGGAACCAGCTGCAGCTGATTTTGGTGCATCCGAACGAGCTTGCCCGTCACGACCGAACCGTCTTTGCGAACCGCATAGATGGTTTTTCCGACCAGCTTTTGCGCTTGTTCTTTTGTAACGCGTGGCATAGGATTTCCTCCTCATGAAATGTACTTCCATTGCTTGTGTTTGCCTAATACGGCAAATGTACTTGCCCGACATTTGCCTCGAAAGGTAAAACGGCGTTGTCCTATACTCTATTCACTAGCAGAAGATTTCGATTGTACCGATGTCCCTAGTACAATACACCAAATCGTAGCGCCTTCCCTTATAGAAGCCTCCGTACAAATCGGCTTCGCCAAGCCGATTCTTCTTTTTCAAGCGACAAAGGCGCAGCTCCTGAGTACCAGGAAGCTGCGCCTTTGTCGCTGCGATATAACCAATAACCAGTAACCAGTAACCAAGAGCCAATATGCCAGTAGCCAATATGCCTTTGCCGTAATGGCACGTCTTCCCCTTAGCCGATCACCGTCAAGGTTTTCGGATAATTCGTCAGCACCTCGACGCCGCTCGCGGTCACGAGTACGTCATCCTCGATGCGCACGCCGCCGAGCCCGGACACATAGACGCCGGGTTCGATCGTAAACGTCATCCCTTCGCGCAGCAGTTCCAAGTTGTTCCCGTGCACCGACGGATATTCGTGAATATCGAGGCCGAGCCCGTGTCCGAGCCGGTGATTGAATTGCGGGCCGAATCCTGCGGCCGCGATCGATTCGCGGGCCGCGCGATCCAAGCTGCCGAACGAGGCTCCCGGACGAACCGCTTCGATCGCCCGCAGATTCCCTTCAAGCACGGCGGCATAGATTCGCTTCATCTCGTCCGTAATCTGGCCGACGGCGAATGTCCTTGTTATGTCGGATGCATATCCGTCCGCGAACACGCCAAGGTCAAACAGCAGCAATTCCCCTTCCCGTACAGCCGTTCGGTCCGGCATGCCGTGCGGCATCGCGGATTTCGCGCCGGCCAATACGAGCGTATCGAACGAAGGTCCTTGCGCGCCTCTCTTCTTCATCTGGTATTCGAGCTCGGCGACAAGCTCGATTTCCGTGACGCCGGGCTTCACCAAGGCAGCTCCCGCCTGCAGCACTTCTTCCACGATGCGGACCGCGTTTCGCATGCGTTCCGCTTCCTCGGGAGACTTGGTCACGCGCATCTCCCGCAGCGGCATGCCGATATCCGCGTACACTTCGGCGCCGATTGCCGCGCGGAGCGTCTCGAACCTGCTGACGCTTAGATGGTCCTTCTCGATGCCTAACGAGCGAACGCCGTCCGGCATAAGGCCGCGAAGGATCGCATAGGCGTCGTCGGTATCCGAATGGGTATGGATATGCTTAACCGACGCCGCCGCGTGAGCCGCCTCATAATCGAGCGCGGGCACAAGCAGGAACGCTTCTTTCCCTCGAGGCAGCAGCATGCCAAGAAACCGCTCATGGGGATCCGAAGCGAATCCCGTCAGATAATACACATGCTTCGGCTCGGTAATCAGCATCGCGTCGATGCCATTGTCGTCCATATAGGCTTGCAGCTTATTTATAGAAGCACTCATCCGATAACCACCTTTCTTTCCTCTCCCTGCTATTGTACGTTTCCGAACCGAATGTATCCAGTTCGACAGCGCCTCCGCCTCTCTCGAACCGCACGGATCGCACAAAAAAACGCCCTCCGCGAAGGAGAGCGCTTCTTCATCTATAGCTTCAGTAAACTACGCGTTTACTTTTTCTTTTGCAAGGTTAGCAAATGCGTTGAACGAGTTGATATCGTTCACGGCGAGGTCAGCCAGTACTTTACGGTTGACTTCAACGCCGGCTTGTTTCAAGCCGAACATGAATTTGCTGTAGGACAGGCCGTTTTGGCGAGCTGCCGCGTTGATACGAACGATCCACAGTTTGCGGATGTCGCGTTTGTGTTGACGACGGTCACGGTATGCGTACAGCAAAGATTTCATTACTTGCTCTTTAGCTGTTTTAAACAGGCGATGCTTGGAACCGAAATAACCTTTTGCTAGTTTCAAAATTCTTTTACGACGACGTGCGCGGACGAATCCGCCTTTAACTCTTGCCATGAGTAGAAACCTCCCGAGTAATTAATTGAAATTATGAATTAACCTTTGATGTTTGCAAGACCTTGAGCCAGGCGTTTTACGTCGCCAGGAGCCATAACTGGGTTTGTAGCCAGAACGCGTTTTTGACGAGCGGATTTGCCCGACAGCAAGTGGTTTTTGTAAGCTTTATAACGCATTACTTTACCTGTACCCGTAATTTTGAAGCGGTCTTTCAAGCTGCTGTGCGTTTTCATTTTAGGCATGTGGTGTTCCTCCTCAAAGAATGTTAGTTAGTCGTTTTCGGAGCCAGAATCATGATCATGCTGCGGCCTTCAAGCTTCGGCACGCGCTCCATGACGCACAAATCGGACACTTCGTTTGCAAGCCGGTCCAAAATCTTCTGGCCGACGGAAGCATGCGTAATTTCACGACCGCGGAAACGGACGGAACATTTCACTTTATCGCCTTCGCCTAGGAATTTCACGACATTACGGAATTTGGTTTGGTAGTCGTTCTCGTCGATGTTCGCACGGAACCAAACTTCCTTGGTGTCAACGATCTTCTGGTTCTTGCGGGCTTCCTTCTCTTTCTTCTGCTGCTCATAACGGAATTTGCCATAGTCCATGATGCGGCACACCGGCGGTTTCGCTGTCGGTGCAACGTTCACGAGGTCCATGTTCAAATCGATTGCCATTTGCAGTGCTTCACGGAAAAGCTTGATGCCGATCTGCTCGCCTTCGGCGCCTACGACGCGGACTTCTCTCGCCCGAATCTCATCATTGATTTGATGTTCCCTGCTAATAACCTGCCACCTCCAAAGTTTATGAATCGAGAAGTCGCCTTCTCTCAAAAAGATCAGAAAAGAACGCGTAATCCTCATACTTACTGATCTGATCTTCCCAGCAAAAGCAAAAAATGCGGATCCGCTCGGGACCCGCATTCCAATAACCAAGATTAAAGGCTTCCTAATCAGCGCATGGCTGACAGCCTGTTCTTAATCATCGATCGCAAACCGTTCAGCCGCAGCCGAATAGGTGAGAAGCGGGCGCCTCTGCTTGTGCGTAAAACGTGAAATTATCGTTTCAAGACACGTTACCGAAATAATATAGCATAGTTCATTGCCTACAGTCAACCTCTTTGTGGAGGCCGCATTTTGTAACGCCATGGCGTATACCGGCTTCGTATCGAGATTGCGATGACCGCTCCCGTGGTGCTCCGCACCAAAGTCGTTCTCATTCGCAATCTCGATGCTTCGCCGATCGCCCAAGTCGATTCAAGCAAGCCTCAAAACGCTACACCTGCTTGCTCTGCACCTCTTCAAGACGAAGCACGCGCGTATGCTGCGTGTGGCTCCATTGCTTGTTGTTCTGCGTGAAGAACGCGTAGAACGTGATCGGCAGCCAGGACAGTTGGAAGAACACCATCGAGAACAAGTGCGCGTACATTTTCCACGACTTGATGCCTTCGAGCATCATGACGAGCGGGAACATGACGACCGTTGCCGTAATGGCTACGATCGCAACCCAGCTAGGCAGGTAGTAATAAATCGATGCGAACACGTTGTCCGCCGGAATCAGGTTATCCATGTACAGCAGCGCCGTGACGAGGAAACCGAGGAACGTATTGTATACCGAGATGGAATACAGCGCCGCGTCGAACTTGACGAAGCTGCGCTCCTTGATGCTCTGCCAGAGCAGCGGGAAGAAGTAGCTCCGCGCGACGGTGAAGTGACCTTGCATCCAGCGCAGACGCTGGCGGGCCGAGGCCTTGAACGTGAGCGGCTTCTCGTCGTATACCTTCGCGTCGTAATTCAACACAGGATGAATGCCGCGCTTCACGCAGCGCATGGAGAACTCCAAATCCTCGACAAGGCTCGTCGCCCCCCAGCCCATTTCTTTCATGAGCTCGGTATCGAAGCACATCCCCGTGCCGCCAAGGTAATTGGCCATGTTCAGGTTGCGGCGGGACAGCTGCCACAGCCGGTTGCAGTACCAATACGTGATGGCATAAGAAGCCGTAACCCAGGAATCCGTTGGATTCTTCGTATCCAGGTACCCTTGGATGACTTTATGGCCTTCGCACAGATCGTTGTTCATATGAACAAGGAAGTCGTTGCCTACGAGGTTGTCGGCGTCGAACATCACGATGGCGTCGTATTGGCGCGGCATCGCCCACAATTCCTTCAGCATCCACTCGATCGCATGGCCTTTCCCGCGCAGATGCGGGTTCTTGCGTTCGCATGCTTGGACGCCGTAGCCGCGTACGATTTCGGCCGTGTTGTCCGTGCAGTTGTCGCAAATGACGAAGATATCGTAAAGTTCTTTCGGGTAATCCAGTTTTTGCAAGTTCTCGACGAGCGCCCCGACCACTTGGGCTTCATTGTGCGCGGCTACGAGGACGGCAAACGATTTTTGCGGCTTATGCTGAGCGGTTTTGCGTTTTCTGACGATGCCGAACAGGGAAATCGTGAATTGATAAACCCCTACGAAAGCCAGAAAAATTTGAAACAAAATAATGATGGTGTTAATCATTATTTTTTACTACCCCCTTGAGACCCCATTTTTGTCATATTTTCTCTAGTTTTTTAAACCTTCGCCGAGGTATCTATTTTTTGTAAACCGCGGCCTTACTGATTTTCCATGCTGAACGGCCTTTTGTCAAAAGTAGAAATCGGCGCTGAGCGCCTAAGAAAGCGGAGAAAAGCGCTTGCATTGGAGATGTACGGAACAAAACCGCTTTTTTCTTCCGTATCGCCCTTATTTTCAACCATTTACGGTTAAATCATGTTTCATTTTGTATTAACGAGAAATAAATCGGCAAAGTTTCAACGGTTCAGCCCCTTATGTGACGAATTGATGAACTCATGTCCGCCCGGGACACCGCCTCAAATTTGGCCAGCAGTTCATCGAATATCAAGTCCCAGGACTGCCGCATGCTGTGCGCTAGCCCGCGGGCCATGAATTGGTTCCGCATGCCTTCGTCGTTGTAGAGCCGCGCCAGCGCATCGCTGAACGCATCGGCATTGCCAGGCTCGCATCGAAGACCGTTCCATTCATGCCGGACGGTATCCACGACGCCTCCGGTGTCGGCGCAGATTACGGGCGTGCCGCATGCCATGGCTTCCAATACTACGTTGCCGAATGTCTCGGTCGCGGAAGGGAATAGAAACACATCCGCCGCGGCATACCACTGCTGCAGCTCCGCGACGAAGCCTAGAAAATGCGCGGAAACCCCTTGCTGCAGCGCCTGCTGCTTAAGGTTATCCATGGACGGACCGTCACCTGCGATGACGAGCGCGGCATCCTTGCAAACGTCGCGCTGAAACTTCGCAAACGCCGAGATGGCGATGTCTGCGTTTTTCTCCGGGGCAAGCCTGCCCGCGTAGAACACGATGTATGGGCTGCGTTCAAGGCCGTGGTTGGCCAGCAGCTGCTTCTTGTCAACGTTCGGATGGTAACTCTTCGTATCCACGCCGCGCGTCCAGACGTCCAGACGCTTCTCGTCCCACCCCCGTTCCTTCAGATCCTGAAGCGTTGATTTGGAGGGCACGAATATAGACCGGCAATCGGCATGAAACCAATTGATATACCTCCATAACATCTTAACCATCCATTGGATATTGTAAAACGCTAAATAGCGATCAAAATGCGTATGGTAGGAAGCAATCAGCGGAATCCGGTGTTTCTTGGCATAATGAATGCCGAACAAGCCCATGTTAAACGGCGTGGCAACATGGATGACCGTCGGTTTGAACGCATCCAGCGCCCTGCGCACGTGAATGGGATTCGGCAAGGCGAGCCGGCATTCCGGATAAAGAAAGAATGGGAGACTGGCGAAACGTTCGACGAAAGGCGAAGCTTCGCGAGACTTCGAGACCGCCGGGTCAGGAGCAAAAACAAGGCAGGGTACGTCCTGCATGCGCAAATAGTCCGTCCATCGTTCCAAAGTCCGGGCAACCCCGTTTATCTCGGGTGCAAACGTATCCGTGAATAAGGCAAGCCGCATTCGAAATCGCCTCCATTATTCGGCCTTCGCAGCACTTCCGTCCAAGCCTGCAGGGCTGCTCGCAACCGGTATTTGGATGTAGTGTAAAGGAATTGTATTACCGCGGTATCAACCCTTCGTGAAGGGATGATGAAGAATTAATACGGCCTTAGCAGACCGTTGATGCCGCGGTAACATTCCGGACTTATGCTGAAATTGCTGGAGCAGGAAGCAGAATCGCATACTGGAGGGGATCGGCGTGGTTAACATGGTTTTCTGGGCGCTAACGCAAGAGCAGCGGATATTCTTCTGGGCGAACCGCAGGCCGTCGCATCAAGGCCTGAACCGATGGCTGAGCCGATGGCTGGGTACGATTACCCATATGGGCGGGGCAAGCTTCACGCTGCTTTCGTCGCTGGTCTGCGCGCTTGCCGCCGACGGTTCCTGGAGTACGGCGGGCTGGCAATCCCTGTCGGCCGTTGCGATCAGCCATCTCCCTGTCGCGATCGTGAAACGCAAATTCCGCCGTCTGCGTCCGTACCAGGCGCTGGCAGAGGTCCATACATGCAGAAAGCCGCTGTGCGACTCGTCATTTCCCTCCGGTCACACAACGGCTATATTCGCTTGGCTTATCCCTTGGCTGTTGGCCGATCCGGCCTTGCTTCCCATCCTAGCGCCCGCGGCGCTTCTGATCGGCGGCTCGGTGGCCTGGTCGCGCATGTATCTCGGCCTTCATTACCCTTCCGACGTCACGGTCGGCGCCGTACTGGGCTCGCTGACTTCCGTGCTCGTCTCCGCGGCTTGGTCCTTCATCTGAGCCGCATGCTTTGCTGACCGGTGGGCGGCAATCGCTTGCTCGCCGATCACGACTTCCACGCGGTGAATATTGTTGCCGCGCTCGACGAACTTGCCTTCGTATTCCGTAAGCACGAGATCGTCGCGCAGCTCTTCCTTATGCAGATGGAGCGAAATGTTGCGCATGTGCAGCTCCATGTCGGCAAAGCTGTTGAGCGAGAATTCGAATAAGGACTGCGAATCCGTCTTGAAATGTATTTCGCCCAAGTCGTTCAAAATCTCCATGTATTTGGCCACGAAGCGCGGATGCGTCAAGCGGCGGCGCGCATGCTTGGCTTTCGGCCACGGATCGCTGAAGTTCAGATGAATGCGCTGCACTTCGTTCGGCGCAAACATGTTCTCGATGCCTTCGATGTTGGCGCGGAGCAGCGCCAGATTCGGCGGCTGCGCCGTTCCGTGCGCCGCTTCCCAGGCGTTGCGGGCTTTCTCGCTCGCGCGGCGGATCAACTCGTCGTACATGTCCACCCCGATAAAATTAATATGCGGGTTCCGCACGCTCATATCGCTGATGAACTTGCCTTTTCCCATGCCAAGCTCGATATAGATGGGATTGTCGTTGCCGAAAAACTCGCGCCAACGTCCCTTGTGCGGCGTTGCGTCCAATACGACCAGCTCCGGCTGGGCTTCGATGCTTTCCAATATTCCTTTTCTTCCTCTAAGGCGCATAATGCATTCATTCCTCCACGTTTTCGTAAGCTAGTCCTTATTGTGCCCGAATTTCGCACTTCTTGTAAAGTCCGAATGCCCGGCCTCTCTCCCGCCGACCCGCCAGGGAAGCAAATAAAAAAGCCGAGGGCTGCGGGCCGTCGGCTTCTAGTTTATTTAGGGAGCACGTAATCGTAATCTTAGTTCATCAATTGTCTTGGAGCGCTCTCCTGCGACTCCAATATATCATGCAGCTTCTTGCGAGCGGATACTTCGATTTTATGGTTGCCGTGGAACCGGATTCCGGCCAGGGACATTAATTCTTTTCTCGTTAATTCAACCATCACTTTCTCATCGCCTTGCGGAATTTTCACTTGCTTCTCCATTCTTCATCACCTCACTGAATTATTCATGCGGATTTCCAGAAAACCAACTTGTTATGAGAAGTAGTTAGAAGGTAGTAAAAGTAGTGTATTTGTTGATCTGTCGCACTTTTAATATAACAGTTCATGTCAGGTTTAGCAAGCCCTATTTTAAAATAAATCGCTTTCATTTACCAGCTGTTTTCCCTGCTCGTACGACAAATTCCGGAACTTCTTCCGGAACTTCAAGCCTAGGCGTCATGGCGTTTTGCGCGAAATTTCGTTATGATTGTATGTAACCGCAAGACGAAAGCGAAGAAACTATCGAAGCAAGAGGAGCTGCAGCAGTATGCACGTGCAAACTAAGCCCGATGCCGCCTCCCTTCCTCCTAGGCTGTGGAGCGACAAAAGGTTTCATACATGGAATAACGAAATGCGCGAGCAATTCGGAGGCAAAGTATTCAAAGTGATGCTGGACGCGGGCTTCACCTGTCCGAACCGGGACGGATCCATCGCGGCCGGCGGCTGCACGTTCTGCAGCGCGCGGGGCTCGGGCGATTTTGCCGGCAGCCGGCGGGACGATCTGATTACCCAGTTCAATAAAATCCGCGACCTGCAGCATCAGAAATGGCCGGAAGCCCGGTACATCGGCTATTTCCAGGCGTATACGAACACGTACGCGCCCGTAGAGGAGCTTCGCGAGTATTATGAAGCGATTCTCGTTCAACCCGGCGTCGTCGGATTATCGATCGCCACGCGGCCGGACTGCCTGCCCGACGATGTCGTCGATTACTTGGCCGAATTGAACGAACGCACCTACCTGTGGGTGGAGATGGGACTGCAGACGATTCACGAATCGACGTCAACGCTTATCAATCGGGCGCATGATACGGCATGCTACGAAGATGCCGTGAAACGGCTGCGCGCACGGGGCATACGCGTCTGCGCCCATATTATCTACGGCTTGCCGCAGGAAACCCATGAGATGATGATGGATACGGGCCGGGCCGTCGCCGCTATGGATGTGCAAGGCATTAAAATTCATCTGCTTCATCTAATGCGCAAGACGCCCATGGTGAAGCAGTACGAGGCCGGCCTGCTCCGTTTCCTGGACCAAGACGAGTACGTGAAGCTGATCGTCGATACGCTGGAGCTGCTGCCGCCGGACATGATCGTTCACCGGTTGACCGGCGACGCGCCCCGGGATCTGCTGATCGGCCCGATGTGGAGTCTGAAGAAATGGGAAGTGCTGAATGCCATCGACCATGAGCTGGCCAGCCGCAATACGTGGCAGGGCCGCCTCTGGGAGGAACGGTAAAATGGGCTTCCTCAGCGTGCTCGGCATGGCGCAGCGGCTTGTGAAGGAACGCGTCGCGCCGGGCGGCGTCGTCATCGACGCCACCTGCGGCAACGGCGTGGACACGCAGTTTCTGGCGGAGCTTGTCGGACCGCGCGGCAGAGTATACGCGTTCGACATCCAGGTGGACGCGCTGGAGCGAACGCGGGCGCGGCTTGCTGCGCTTGCCGATGCGGGCGCCAGTAGAATCGGCGGTACAACCGTGCAGGCCGGGCAAGCTGCGACGGCTGCCGAAACCAACAACTCTGCTGCAGTTAACGGCAGCAGAATCGACGGATCCGCCGGGCGGGACGCTGTCTCCGGCGGAAATTCAGCCCGGCAGGCTGCTGCTGCCCCCGGGCCGCTCCGGCTTGTGCATGCCAGCCATGCGGAGATGGACAAGCATCTAGCTGCGGAAGATCGCGGCGCCGTCGCGGCCGTCATGTTCAACCTCGGCTATTTGCCGGGAGCGAATACGGACCAGGCTGTCATTACGGAGCCTGCTTCCACGCTTGCAGCGCTGGAGAACGCCTTGACGCTGCTGCGTCCCGGCGGCCTGATTACCGCCGTCCTCTACCCCGGCCATCCCGGCGGGTTCGAGGAAGCGGAAGCCGTGGCAGGCTGGGCATCCTCCCTGCCGCAGCCGACTGGCCAGGCAATGCTGTATCGCATGGTCCAGAAAGCAGAAGCGCCTTACTTGATCGCCATCGAGAAGAAGTAATGAAACACGGCGATCATGAAGCACGAATGAGTCATGCACGTCCGCCAGCAGCTATGCCATTCTAGCAACCACCATTCTAAAGGAGGAATTATTCATGGCAGTTCGTAAATTGGAGCACGTAGGCATTATGGTCAGCGATATGGAGAAGTCGATTGCATTCTACACCGAGGTTGTCGGACTTAAGCATCTGTACACGCTGCCGCACTCGAACGGCTTCATTCTGATGGCTTTCCTATCCGGAACCGACGGCGGGGAGACTGAAATCGAGCTGATCCAGAACTATCCGGGCGAACTCGCAGTCGAAGGCAGAACGCATCATACCGCATTCACTGTCGATGACATCGAGGAAGAATTCTCGCGTATCTCCGGCCTTTCGCATGTAAAAATGCGCGATACGGAAATCACCACGCTGCCGAACGGCGCCCGCTATTTCTTCTTCGAAGGACCGGACGGCGAGTTCCTGGAAATGTTCCAGCCCGGCAAGAACTAGTCATTCGCTGCATCAAGCTTACCAACCATAGAGAAACCATATTTCGGATAGAGGAGAGAACCAAATTGACACAAGCATATCCATTGCAATTCAAACCCGAGATGAAAGAACGTATTTGGGGAGGCCGCGCGCTGGAGCAATTCGGCCTGGAGCTGCCGGAAGGCGCCATCGGCGAAGGCTGGATGATCGGCGATCACCCGAACGGCACGACCAAAGTGATGAACGGCGCGCTCGCGGGCCTCGGTCTCGATGAAATCCGCGAACAATACGGACGCGAATATTTTGGCACGAAAGGCTACGCGGAGAACGGCCGTTTCCCGCTTCTCATCAAGCTGCTCGATTGCAACGACGATCTGTCCATTCAAGTTCACCCGACGGATACCTATGACCGACTGCCGAAAGGCGAGCTGGGCAAAACCGAGATGTGGTACATATTGGCGGCTGAGCCCGGCGCAAAAATCATCTACGGCCTTAAAGACGGCGTCGACCGCCCAGCGCTTGCGGCAGCCATCGAAGAAGGCCGCGTCATGGACTGCCTGCAGGAAGTTCCCGTCGAAGCAGGCGATGCGTTCTACATCCCGGCCGGAACCGTCCACGCACTGTGCGCAGGCGTCGTCGTCGCCGAAATCCAGCAAAACTCCGATACGACCTACCGGGTGTTCGACTATAACCGTCCGGGTCTGGACGGCAAGCTCCGCGAGCTGCATGTCGAAGATTCGCTTAACGTGACTGCCTATGAAGGCGCTGGCGCAAGCCGCATGAAAACGGACGGCATCGGCGGCAACGAATGGCTCGTCATTGCGGAATCGCCGTATTTCATCGTTGAGAAAGGCCTCGTACGCTCACCGTGGAAGCTGTCCACGACGCCGGAATCGTTCGTCATTCTCGTCATTGCCGAAGGCAGCGGTTCGCTATCCTGGGATGGCGGCAAGCAAGACGTGAAAGCCGGCGAATGCTTCCTGCTTCCAGCCAGCCTCGGCGGCTACGAGCTGGATGGCAGCATGACCGTGCTTCGCAGCGTAACGCCTTAAGTTTTTTCAAACCGTCATCACACGCAAACTTCAATGCAAACAAACAGACAATCGACTAACAGACAATCGACTAACAGACAAGCAAGAGAGCGATTATGCAAGAGAGCAAGTAAGCAGACAAACAGACAAAGAAACATCCCCCGACGCATTCGATCGGGGGATGTTTTTGTTAACCTGATTCAAACGACCCGGAGCACGAACGGCGCCGTGACGACTTGTCCTTCGTATTGAAACTGCGCCCATAACTTGTACACGCCAGCCTTCGGGAATTCCGCGTGGAACATCACGCTCGAGCCCGTGCTCATCTCGGCAGCCGCATGCACATGCAAATACTGCTCGGCTTTCTCATCCAGGATGACGCAATGGCCCGCCGTACCCAAGTACGGCTCGAGTACGATTCGTTCGTCCGTCCCTGCCTTCCGCACGCTGAACGCCAACATCACCATCTCGCCTGCTTTCAGTTCATTGAGCTGCGGCATGGCGGTCAGTTTAATGTCGAGTCCGTTCACGGTCACCGTCGGCAAGGCGTTCTGCGTTGCATCCGCCGCCTCGAGCTCTTGCGCCGCCCCCGTTCCTCCTCCGCTGACGTCCATCCATTGCTTATATACGGTCAGTCCTTTGCCGTCCGGCATGAATTCCGATACGAGGAGAAACGGCCCGCCGCGCGGAAACGTGAGCTTCACCGAAAACTTCCCTTGCCCCTCGTACTCGGGATGAAGATGCTGAAACTCGGACAGATCCTTGCTGACGACGATGAAATGCATCAGCTTCGTCATGTCGTCGGCGAATGCCTGAACCGGCCGACCGGAAGCATCGCTGACTTGCAGCGTCAACGCTGCCTCCGCGCCGGCGGAGGGCTGACCGTCCTCGGCTTCCGCCGTCACTCGATAGCCCCGGTCGGATACGTTGCCCATCTGGCCGGCCTGCTGCAAATAATGCAGCAGCCCTTTGGTTGGCGGGTGCACGTCCACGCCGCTCATCGTGCCGCTCCCGCAGCCGCCCAGAAGCAGTATCGCCGCAAGCAGCCCGGCTGCGCTCCATATCCGTCGGGCTTGTGCCACGATTGCCATTATTGCGTCATCCCCTTGCCGGCGGCGGCTGGTGCGAGGCGTACGCATGCTTCGAGGCGAGCAGCTGCAGCCCCATCGACAGCAGCGTCGCTTCGACGATCGCCCCCGCCCAAAACTCCGTCTCCCAGCCGATGCTGTCGGAGATGGTCATCCAGGCAAAATAAAAGCCCCAAAGCGCGATCGGCACCGCGGCCGCAATGACCCGCTCGGCCAATGCGCGTCCTTCGCCGGCACGCAGCACCCGGTATAGAATATCGCCGACCAAGCCGGCTCCCAGCGCGACGAAGATCGACGGGTAGTTTTGGAAGCCGTCCAGCACGTTCATCATGACCGAGACGAGCGTGAATAACGCGGTCATCGTGCCAGCCGGCAGCGTCCATCTCTTCATGAGCAAGAAAACGGGGAACATGTAAACGATCGTATCGATAAGGATATAAGAAATTCCGCGTGTCTTGTTCATATCATCCAGCAAGCCGCCGCCGCCGATTTGGTAGTTGTACCAAAGGATGGTCGACTCTGCAGGCAAATTGTAGCGAAACATCCAAGCATACATCAAGAAGAAGCTGACGGCGCCCGTCGTGACGACGAGCGACAGAAAAGCGGGCGCGAACGTGCGCCAATCCGGTTTCGTCACGGCCGCATTATGCCAGCTGGCACGGAACGGGCTCGAGAGGATCAATAACGCGCCGAGCAGCAGGATCAGGTGCGTCGGGCTCAGAAGCGCGGCAATATTTTGTTCGATGCCGAATACCGTATGCCAGTACATATCTCCGAGGCCGCCAAGCAGGAAGATGAAGACCCCGACGAGACCCAGCCCGTAGCCGACAGGAGCTGCAGCCGTCCAAGGCAAGCCGGATGCATGCCTCGACTGGAGCAGCAGCCAGCCCATCCAGACTGCAGAAGCAAGGAATCCCGAATACAAAATGGCATGCCAGGGGGTGAAGAACGTCTCCACGACGCCGTGGTTATGCGCGAAGCCGTCGATGAATATCCCTCCGATGAGCCAAATGCCGAACAGAATCGTCACATATTCCTTGCTTGTGGTTACGCGGGCTGCCGGCTGCCTGGTTTGCGCCAACGAAACTTGCATCCTTCTTCGCCTCCTCGTAGTTGACCGTATGCTCCGCCAAATCCAAATCCAAATCTAAATCCATAGATATACAGCGCTTTCATTCCAAGTTTAACTTGCCAAGCGCAGGAAGAAAAGAGGCTGTCGAATTAATCGACAGCCCCCATCGCCTTCTCGCGGCCTCTCAGCACGCCGCGCTCCTCCAGAACAGCGACAACCGCATAAGCGGCAAAGATCGCCAATATGAACATGAGCGGATAACCATAGCGTCCGAAGGTAATAAATGGTAGATGAATGAACCAATAATAGAGAAACGGCAGCAGAATCGGCATGATTCGTTTGAACCCGCTCCGGATGAGCGCTAACACGATGCCGGCGAAGCCGATAAGCACGAAGATCCATTGCATCACGTTGATCGCCGGCCGCGGCAGCCCCGGAACCGGACGGGAGTAGAACGGATTTTCGAATAGCTGAATGGATTTGCCGACCGTAAACCAGTACGTATACGGCAGCGTCTGATGCTTGAAGCCGTAGGCTATGAGGCGCTTCGCCGTCCGCTTCTGCTCCGTGTCGTAGCCCGCGAACAGGTTCTTGCTGTCGCCTTTGTATTCCGGATATTGCTCGAAGAAGCCTTTCGGCGGCGCTGCGCGTTCGATCAATGCTCCGAGCAGCATCGGATTGCCCGTCGACTTCGTAAACGGAATAAATTCATGGAAATCCACGTAATTGCGAATCCACCATGGGGTGAGCAGCAGCATGCTGCTGACGCCGACGATAGCCGTATATTTGACGATTTCAGCACAGCTGTACCGATGAATAAGCCACATGATCAGCAGGCAGACGGGAATGAGCGCGCACTGCGGCTTCACGTAGCAGGCTAGTCCAAGCATGATGCCCGCAAACACGTACGCGCCTGCCGTACGGCGTTTCACCGCATAGAGAAAACTGCAGATCAGCAACAAAAAGAGCAGTTTGAACGTCGATTCAGTTAGAATCGCGCCGGAGGCGAACAAGTTCGGGACATACAGCGCGTCGAGCAGTATGGCAGCGACGGCAACCCGCCTGCCAAGCGTCTCGCGTACCAGGATGAAGATCAGATAGACCGAGGCGGCCTGCATGAGGCATTGCAGAATCCGGAATCCCATGACCGCCGCATCGCGGTCCAGAAACGACATAAATCCGCTTAATAGGACGGGAATGGCCGGCATAATGAAATTCGTCGGCTGCAGACCGCTGTTGTAGACGAGCGTTCCCTGTTCGAGCAGCACCTGCGCGGAGTAGACGTATTTGACATCATCGTTGTTTCGCAGCTCGTAAGAGCCAAGCAGGAAGTGATCCCCCAGCCACAGCACGACGATCAGATGGACCAGAAACACAGCCGCAATAACAATCCAAAGGAACTTCTTCATGCGGGAGGATTCCGTTCGTAAAGAAAACAATTCGACAACTCCTTCCAGATATCTGGTATTCTTTTTATGATCGTTTTCTATTATACTTATAGAATTTGGTAGAAAACAACTTCCGCGGCATTGAAGATGGGAAAGAAGGTTTATGCAAGATGCAGCAAAAGCGCAACAGCGATATTCTGGTCATCATTCCGGCGTACAACGAAGAAGCGACGCTCGCCAGAACCGTACACGATTTGAAAAGGCATACGCCTTACGATTTCGTCGTCATTGACGACGGCTCCAAGGACCGAACGCCTGCAATTATCCGCGAGGAAGGCTTTCCTTCCCTCCGGCATGCCGTCAATCTCGGCATCGGCGGCTCCATGCAGAGCGGCTATCAATACGCGCAGCGCGGCGGCTACGAATACGCCATTCAATTGGATGCCGACGGCCAGCACCGGCCGGAAGACATCGAGAAGCTTGTCCGCGAAATCTCGGCGAGCGGCTCCGATATGGTCATCGGCTCGCGATTCGTCGAGAAGAGCAGCTATAGAGGCAGTCTGTCCCGCCGCGTCGGGATATTCTATTTTCACCAATTGATTCGGATGCTGACGGGCATTCCCGTCCATGACCCCACATCGGGCTTCCGGATCGTCGGACGCGCGGCCATCGCGCAGTTCGCCCGCAATTATCCGACGGACTATCCCGAGGTCGAAGTGCTGGTCAGCTTGTCCAAGCGAGGCTTCAAAATCAAGGAGATCAGCGTGGAAATGCGCGGCCGTCAAGGCGGAACGTCGTCCATCAACTGGTCCAAGTCGATCTATTACATGTTGAAAGTCACTTTATTCTCGCTAATCCGCAAGAGCTTCTCCTAGGAGCCTACAGGCCTATGGACAATCGATTAGGCGAGGCAGAAACAGAACTAACTGAATGATCGAAAGGGATTTTAACATGAATCAGTTTGTCGCAATCCTCATTACGGTATTCTTCCTGGGGCTGATCATCTATTTCACGGTGACGCATAAGCTGAAGGACCGTTATGCTTTCCTCTGGCTCGTCACCGCCGTCGCCGGCGTCTTGGCGGCAGCCTGCATCCCTTTGCTCAACCGGTTCGCGGTATGGCTCGGGATCGCTTATATGCCGACGTTCGTGTTTCTCGTCACGATTATTTTCATACTCGCGCTGCTCGTGCGGCAGACGATCAGCCTGTCCAAGCAGTCCGATCGAATCAAAACGTTGACGCAGGAGTTTGCCGTCATGGAGAAGAGCCTCCTCGAGCTTCATCAAACGGTGAAAGGACGTGAGGCGCCGTGAATCTCGTGCAATTCCTGCTCATTCTGGCGAACACGCTCATGCTCGTAACCGGGCAGTTTCTATGGAAATACGGACTCATGCAGCGGGACAAGCCGTTCGAATCGCTTCGGACCATTCTGGAGCTTATGTTCTCGCCCTACATACTCGGCGGCTTGTTCATTTACGGCTGCGCGACCGTCCTGTGGCTCTTCATCGTATCCAAGGTCGATCTCGGCCTTGCCTATCCGATTCAAAGCCTGGCGTATATCATCTCGATCATCGGTGCGTACTATCTGTTCGACGAATCGCTGAACGGCCTCAAGATTGCCGGGTGCCTGCTTATTCTGGCCGGCGTTGCCTGCATCGGGCTGTCCGCCAAATACGCTTGATCGACGTTTGAATACGGCTGGCTGAAGAGCTACAAAACAAAAAGCACGACGCCAGCTAAAGCCCCGCGCAGCCTGCAAGATTGCAAGCTGCAGAACGGACGCTTCGGCTCGCTCGTGCTTTTTCGTCGTCTGTTATCCTAATCGTTTAAGCGTTCGGGTCGCCGATTCCGCAGCCGTCGTCCGTGCATACTTGACCCGTACCGCTGTTCGTCGAAGAAGGGTCCAGCATGATCAGCGGCTTCTCTTCTTCCCAGCACTTGTTCAGCACATCGAGGAATACCTCGCTAGGCTGCGCTCCCGCTACCGCGTATTTGCGGTTGATGACATAGAACGGCACGCCGTTCGCGCCGAGCTGCGACGCTTCGCTGCATTCCGCCTGCACTTCGCTCGTGAACTCATCGCCGCGCAGCACCGCTTCCGCTTCTTTCGGATCCAGACCGATTGCTTCCGCGATCGCGATCAGCGTCTCGATCTTGCCCACATGCTTCGAATCGGTAAAATACGCCTTGAACAGCTGCTCGGCCGCTTCCGTCCGCTTGCCGTAACGGCCCGCAAAATGAATGAGCCGATGCGCATCGAGCGAATTCGCCGGGTACGCATGCTCGAAGTTGTACGTCAATCCGAGCTCGGCTGCCTGCTTGACGAGATTCTCGTGCATCTCGACGGACTGCTCCCGGCTGATGCCGTATTTCTTGGCGACCAGGCCGTACGCGTCCAGTTCCGGTTCCTTTGCCGCGTTCGGATCCAATTGGAAGCTCCGATACACGACTTCGATTTCATCCTTGTGCGCGAACTTCGCGAGCCCCGCTTCAAACCTGCGTTTGCCGATATAACAGAACGGGCAAGCAATGTCGGACCATACTTCGACTTTCATGCGAACACTCCCCTGATTATCCTAAGCCGTTAACGATCCGGCCCTCATTTTACATGCTTGACTGTATTATACCGCCATCTCCCCGACAGGTCGAATATTCCGAGGCATGAAAACAACATGACCGCGGGATAAAAGCAGGACTAGCCGTTTGCAGCGAGAATTGTACACTCATAGCCACTCCATTCGAAAAGGGGACATGATTGTGCAGACGAATCTATTCGGCAACGAGGCAGCCAAACGCGAGTTCCATTGGGCGAACGAACCTGAGCAATGGTCATATACGGAAGAAGGCGGACTCTTCGTCGCGGCTCCGGCCAAGGCAGACTATTACCAGGATCCGGCCGGCAAGCATATCGTCAGCTCGGCTCCTTTCCTGCGGCGGCAGGCAGGCGACTCGTTCGAGCTGACGACCAGGCTCAGCGCTGCGATGGCGGACAAGTACGATTCCGGCTGCCTCATGGTGCTGGGCGACGACCGGAATTGGGCGAAGCTGTGCTTCGAGCACAACGGCCGCTATGCGACGATCGTCTCCGTCGTTACGCAGAACGGCGTTTCCGACGACTGCAACTCCATGCGCGTCGACGTGGAGAAGCCCTATCTGCGCATCGCTAGAGCGGGGCATTGCTTCACGTTGTCCTACTCCGCAGACGGTGAAGAATGGGAGCAGGTCCGTTACTTCGGCATGCAGCTTCCCGCCTTCTGTCAGGTGGGCGTCGTCGCGCAGTCGCCGCAAGGGTCGGGATGCGCGGTCACGTTTGACTTCCTGACGCTGACGGAGCCCGAACGCGGTTAGCCTAACCTAACCTAGCCTAGCCTCATGCGCGCACTCAAAAGAAGCGTTAATAAACGCGCAAAGACCGCTTCCCGATAACCGGGAAGCGGTCTTCTATGTTCAGGCGTGCCGGCTTCGGCCCTGCCGGATCGTCGCGAGTCCCGCGGTGGCGCAGCTTGCTGCAAGTCGCGCTCGCGCCGACGCAGCGCCTCCGAACGGTAGCCGACGCGTTGTTAGCGTTAGCCGCGCAGTACGGCCTCGATGCCGGCCAGCTCTTCGTCCGTGAACGAGAGATTGTTCAGCGCCGCCACGTTGTCTTCGATCTGGCTGACGCGGCTTGCGCCGATCAGCGCCGATGTCACGCGTCCGCCGCGCAGCACCCACGCGAGCGACATTTGCGCCAGCGATTGGCCGCGTTCTTGCGCGATCGCGTTCAGCTTCTGCAGCTTCGCCACGACTTGCGGCGTTACCTGGCCTTCCTGCAGCGCGCCCGTCGTGCTTGCCGCGCGGGAATCGCCGGGAATGCTGCCGCCCAAGTACTTGTTCGTCAGCAGGCCTTGCGCAAGCGGACAGAAGGCGATGCTGCCGACGCCGTTCTCCTGCAGCACGTCTTGCAAGCCGTTCTCGATCCAGCGGTCGAGCATGCTGTAGCTCGGCTGGTGAATCAGAAGCCGCGTGCCCAGCTTGTTCATGATGGCAATGGCTTCGGCCGTTTGCTCCGCGCTGTAGCTGGAGATCCCGACATAGAGCGCCTTGCCGGAGCGAACGATAGAGTCGAGCGCGCCCATCGTTTCTTCAAGCGGCGTTTCCGGATCGAAGCGGTGGGAGTAGAAAATATCGACGTAGTCGAGGTTCATCCGCTTCAAGCTTTGGTCGAGGCTCGAGATCAAATATTTGCGGGAGCCCCACTCGCCGTAAGGTCCCGGCCACATATAATAACCGGCCTTGGACGAAATGACCAGCTCGTCGCGGTACGGCTGCAGGTCCGTCGCCATCATGCGGCCGAACATCTCTTCCGCGGATCCGGCCGGAGGGCCGTAGTTGTTCGCCAGGTCGAAATGCGTGATGCCGAGATCGAAAGCTCTGCGAAGCATGGCACGACCGTTCTCGTACGTATCCACGCCGCCGAAGTTATGCCAAAGTCCAAGGGAAATCGCGGGAAGCTTCAGTCCCGATTTGCCAACGCGATTGTAAGTCATCGATGCGTATCGTTCTTGATTTGCTGCGTATACCACCAGTATCGCTCCTTCTTGGTTCTTAGTGGATGAAGACCCTATCATCTTACCCCAGCTCGTCCAATTGGCTCAAGCTTGAATTACGGGCTGCAGCGGCAGCGTGAAGAATTCCGCGGCACGCTGTTCGCCCTTGCCGCCGCCGCTGTAGATGACGATGAGCAGCGTTTCTTCGTCCGCCGACACCGTGCCTTCCGCCAGATACCGACGCAGATCGAACGGCAGCCGCTCGATGACGGCATGCTTCTGCAGCTCCTTCTCGTTCAAGCCGAGCGCGGCGAACGACTCCGATACGTCGGCAGGCCGTTCCGCCAGCCGTCTCATCCAGCCGCTCCAATCGGCTTTCTCCATGCTGAAATCCCACCATACTTTACGCGGCTTGTAGTTATGGCCGAGGAAGTAGTCGAGCTTCATCAGGCCGAGCGTGACGTCAAGCGACCAGTCCAGCTCCGCCGATTCGGCGCGGTTCGCGTAGTCTTCCGAGAGAAACGCCCATAGACGCGCGAACAGATCCTCCAGCTGATGGCCGATCTTCTGCCAGCCGCGGCCTTCCCAGAAGTCGCCGAAGAACTGGAAGAAGTCGAATGCCGACGGAAACGCCCGCCCGATCAAGTACAGCAGCGCATGGTCCATCCGATGCGCGTTCCAATATTTCTCCAGCACGTCCTCGACGCGCTTGATGCGCACGATGTCCGAGAACGGCAGGATATCGTTGCCGAGGATCTCGTAAGGCGCGCGGTCCATGTAGATGTAGCCGTGCTTCTCCGCGTCGATCCGCATGCCGGTACCGCGGAGCATCTTCAGGAAGCCGAGCTGCAGCTCTTCCGGCCGCAGCGCGAACACGTCGTTGAACGTCGTGCGGAAGGAATCGTAATTCTCGTGCGGCAAGCCCGCGATCAAATCGAGATGCTGATCGATTTTGCCGCTTTCCTTCACCTTCATGACCGTACGCGACAGCTTCGTGAAGTTTTGGCGGCGCTGCACCGCTTCGTTCGTCAGGTCGTTCGTGGATTGCACGCCGATCTCGAAACGGAAGATGCCCGGCGGCGCGTTCTCCGCCAAATAATCGAGCACTTCCGGACGCATGATATCCGCCGTGATTTCGAACTGGAACACGCAGCCCCGGTGGTTCTCGATCAGGAAGCGGAAGATCTCGAGCGCATAGTCGCGCTTGATATTGAACGTCCGGTCTACGAATTTAATGAGCTTCGCGCCGGAGTCGATCAAGTACAAGATGTCCGACTTCGTCCGTTCCATATCGAAATACCGCACGCCGACCTCGATGCTCGATAGGCAGAATTGGCAGCTGAACGGACAGCCCCGGCTCGTTTCGAAGTATACGACGCGGCTGGCGAGCCTGGATACGTCCTCCGGGAAGCGATGCGGCGAAGGCAGCGTCGCCAGATCGAGCTTCGGACGCGGCGGGTTGACGATCGTCTCGATCCGTCCGTCCGCGTGCTCCTTGCGATACGCAAGCCCGAACACCATATGGAGCTTGCGGGAGCCGGACAGCTCCGTCAGCAAATGGTGGAATGTCTCTTCCCCTTCGCCGACAACGATATAATCGACCTGCGGCAGCCGCTCCAGCCAGTGCGCCGAATCGTAGCTGACCTCGGGACCGCCCAGCACGATGCGCAGCTGCGGTTTGATTTTGCGGAGCATGTCGATGACGGTGATCGTCTCTTCGATGTTCCAAATATAGCAGGAGAAGCCCACGACATCGGGTTCATGCGCGAACAAGTCCGCGACGATGTTCATCGCGGGGTCCTTGATCGTGTATTCGGCGATATCGATATCGAAATCCTTCTCGCTGTAGGCCTTCAGGCAACGAAGCGCCAGCGAGGTGTGTATATATTTGGCGTTCAAGGTCGCCAGTACGACTTTCATTATTCGTCATTCCTTCATTATCACGATTTGGACTAACCTCTATTGTACCGAAATCGGGAACAAAAAAGAAGAGCGGTCCCCGGCCGTGCCGCATCCTATCCTGCTGGCGCACCGCTGGAACCGCTCTTTATCATGATTTCGCATTCGTTATTCGTCTGGTGCTGCGTTCAGTGCTTCGCGTTCTGTTACGCGTTCACGCGAACAATCGCATGGTCTTTGCCCTGGTAGTCGATGACCGGGAAGCGGACGCGCCATTTGCCGTCTTCGAGCTTCGTTACCTCGTCTGCATCGAACCCTCTCGGCTCGAAGCTGAATGTCTGCTCGTAGTAGACCGTCATCTGAATGTTGTCGTCAGGCAGCAGCTTGCGCAGCGTAGAACCTGCATCGATCGCCCAGTAGCGAAGGTCTTCGCTTGCGGCATGCCCGTAAATCATATAGAACGACGGATCGATCAGCGCCTTGATCACGAGCCAGCCGTCCGCATCGCGCGTGACCTCGAAGCTTTTGAGCTCCGTCGTTCCTTGCGAAGATTGGATTTCCGCATAATGGTCTTCCATGAACTCGCGAATCCTATCCAAGGAAGCGTCTTTCAACGAATCCGGCATATCGCTTGGCAAGAAGCCGATTTTGCTTGGAGCCTTATCCTCGATGTCGTACATGAGCAGATAGATATGCATGGAGCTGACGGCGAAATTCAAGTCCGCTTGCGTATCGTCGATCCCGGCCGAGGTAATACCGACTAATTCCCCGTAATCGTTGAATAAGCCGCCGCCCGAGCTGCCGTGATCAATCGGCACGCTGATTTGGTATTCATACGGATCGCCATATGCCGTCGATACGTTGCTGATGATCCCTTCCGATACCGTGTTCTGAACGCCCTGCGGACTGCCGATCGCTACGACGTGTTCGCCCTTGGTGACGCCAAGCCCGACATCGACAGGCTCGATATTCAGCGGCGTCTTCGTCTTCAAGACGGCCAGATCGTAATCTTCGTCGTAACCGACGATGCCTTCAATCTCCACTTGCTTGCCGTTCACCAGCGTCGCAGTCGCTTTCTCCGCGTCCGCGATGACATGGTAGTTGGTCAGGATTTCGTCCGTGTCGATGACGACCCCGCTTCCTAAACCTTTATCCGTCGTGATCATGACGACTTTGCCGTCGTTCTTCTGTACGTTTTGTTCCGTCGTCAGCAATTTGGGCTTCAGCGCTTCTTGCGCCTTCGCCGCTTCATCCATTTTCTTCTTCAAGATGGCTTCCGAAGAAGTAATGCGGATGATACGCTGCGCCGCGTTGTATTCTACTTCGGCGCCCAGCGCTTCGGCTATGAAGCGAAGCGGTACCATCGTCGCGCCATTCATCTGCTGAGGCGCTGCCGTCAGCGCGATCGCTTTACCGTTTATGATGGCGCTCTTCGATCCGATTTGCAGCGAAATTCGCGTCGAGCTTTTCACGGCAAAAATCGTCTTGGTGTTCGCTTCCCACGTCACGCTGGAATGAAGCGCCTGGAAGATGCTGCGCATAGGCACGAGCGTCGTCCCTTTCTGGGAGACCGGGGACGGGTTGAGCGCCAGCTTGCTTCCGTCGATGGTTACGCTGATCGCGGTTGTCTGCGCGCTGACAGCCGATGCTGCCGATACGGAGCCCGATGCGCCGAACATGGAGACCGGGGTAAGGACGAGGCCTGCTGCAAGTACGGATGAGAGCACTTTCTTCTTTAGTCCGAATTTCAAATTCACTGAGTGTTGCCTCCAATAATCTCCTAAATTTAACATTACTTCATGGTAGCATTGCGCATCAGGTTTTGTCTATGAATTCGGTGTGAAACTATTTGGAAGTTTCATAGGGACGCGGGCGCGTTATTGCTGCTTGAACTCCGTCGGCGTCAGCCCCGTCTCCTCCTTGAAGTTGCGCGAGAAATAATGCACGCTCGTATACCCGAGCCGTTCCGCGATCGCCTCCATCTTCTCTCCGCTGAGCAGATAGAATTTGGCTTTGCGGATCCGCTGCGAAATCAGGTACTGCTTCGGATTGTCGCCCGTGCATTTCCGGAACAGGGACGAGAAGTAGATCGCATGATAGCCGCATAGCGCCGCCAGCTCGGCCACGGTCCAGTTCTTCTCCGGTTCCCGGTGGATGGCCTGCAGCGCGGGCTCGATCTTGCTCTGCTCCGCCGACTTGGGCCTGCCGGCCAGACGATGGCGGACCATCAGCAGCAGGAGCTCCGTCATGAGCGAACGGAGAAGCATGGCGTAGCCGGGCTGTTCGTTCATATACTCTTTGACGATCCGCATCAGCGTAGGCTCGATGCCGGCGATCGTCATGAAAGGCGGAAGCTCCAGCTTCTCGTCCGCGCCCAGCGCAAGCTTGTAGACGTATCTCCGGCTCTCGGCCATCGTCCCTTCGCCGCAATAGTGGATGTTGAAAGCCGGATGAACCGGCACGGGAGAAGCATGGCGGAACTGAAAATGGATGCCGATGAATACGGCTTCTTCCAGAATGGTAATGGAATGCGGACAATCCGGGCCGTACAACGCGGATTCTCCAGGACCGATCGTGCGGGCGTCGCCGCCGATGACGATCGCCGCCCGGCCGGATAGCAGATGGAAGAACTGAAAATCCGGATTGATCCGAGGTCCGAACACCGTCCCGGCCTCAATGAAGGCATGGCTTGCAAAATTGACCGTCGGCTGCAGCTCCTCAAGCGCCGCGATGAGAATTTCGCCTTCTCCCCGCTCCATTCGGCATGCCTCCTTTCATACAATATTTATCGGTTTCTCGTGCACCGCGGATGATATTAGAAAAGTGCAAAGCCCTGTTTTATATATGTAAATACACCGCTTACATCTTGCGATATGCTTACTTCATAGCAAAGCGGCGCCATTATAACAGCCGCTCAGGGAGGAATAGGAATATGTTAAGTCAAGCACAGTTGGACGAATTTGAAAAGAATGGCTTTTTGAAAGGCGACGTCGTGCTCAGCGACGAGGAAGTGGAATCGCTTCGCGAAGAGCTGGATAAAGTCATGAACGGCGAATCGGTGACGAAGCCGGTACTGAACCACGACATGCTCAATTCCGACTCCCCGTACGATAACATGAAAATGATCGCGAGCGACCGCGTCGTGCAGATCGTCAACATTTGGATGGCAAGCGACCGCTTCCTGAAGCACGCCGCCCATCCGCAAATTTGCGAGGAAGTCGCGCAGCTGTCCCACACGAACTCGCTTCGGATCTGGCATGACCAGGTTCAATACAAGCCGCCGGTAACGGGCGGACCTACGGCATGGCATCAGGATCACCCGCTCTGGCCGATCATCCAGCCGGCCGATCTCGTCAGCGCATGGGTGGCGCTGGACGACGCCGTCATCGAGAACGGCTGCATGTGGATGGTGCCCGGCAGCCATAAGTGGGGCAACCACCAGCGTTACTTGTCCAGCACGAAAGACTTCAAACCGTTCCATAAGCAGCCGGAAATGCTGCCGAACAACGCCAACGTCGAAGCGGTGCCGTTCGAAATCAAGAAAGGCCAAGTCGGCTACCACCACTGCCTGACGTGGCATGGCAGCCCGCACAACCGTTCCGAGATGAAACGCCGCGCCATCGCCGTTCACTATATGCCGGGCCATACGCGCTACGAGCCGATCGGCGAGCACGTCATGCTCTCCTACGTCAACGTGAAGCCGGGCGAGCTGCTGGTCGGCGATCATTTCCCCGAAGTCTTCAACAAGCAAGGCGTGAAAATTTAACCGCGGACTCCCACAAGGGGCTGCCGGCCAGTCATGCGACATGACTGCCGGCAGCCCTTCTTTGCGCCTCGGCTGTCACGCCCTTCTTTGCGGCTCGGCGGTCACGCCGCAGGGCAGCCGCCCCCACGCTCACGCCATCCGCGCCCACGACGGACGCGGGTTTCCGCCGGTTAAGTTTGTAAGGAAACTCTTCTTTCGGTATAGTAAGAGATAGAATGAATGTTTAGGAGCGTACATGAACCATGGAAAAGAAACGTCCATATAAAACCGCCGCAGCGTCCGGCAAACCGGCAGCCCGCGGCAAATCCGCGCCTTCCGGCAGTCCGCGTCCGCAAGGCCAAGGCAAATCCGCCGCCGCCGGGCGACCGTCGCCGGTCAAGGCCTCTGCCGCGCCCAAGGCGTCCGCCAAGCAAGCCGTTCGCAGCTTCGAGGTGAAGGAGCCGGCGGAACTGCTGGCCTTCCTGCTCCAGCATGTTACCGGCGAAGGCCGCAACGCCATTAAATCGATGCTGAGCCGCGGGCAAATCGCCGTCGGCGGAAAGCCCGCGAAGCTGTTCAACCATCCGCTGCAGCCCGGTCAAACCGTTACGGTATCCAAAGAGCGCATCGTCGAGAAACCGCCGCTGATCGGACTGACCATCCTGCATGAAGACGATGATGTGATCGTCGTCTTGAAGGAAGCCGGCTTACTGTCCATCGCCTCCGACCAAGAGAGCGAATTGACCGCTTACCGCCAGTTGACGGCGCATGTTCGTACCACCGATCCTTATAACCGCATCTTCGTCGTGCACCGGCTGGACCGCGATACGTCCGGCGTCATGATGTTCGCGAAGAGCGAGCAGGTGCAGCAGCAGCTCCAGACGACATGGCAGGACAGCGTGGAGGAACGTACGTACATCGCGCTCGTCGAGGGCAAAGTGAAGAAGCCGGAAGGAACGATTTCTTCGTACTTGAAAGAAAGCAAGACGCTGAAAATGTACTCCACCTCCAATCAGACCGACGCGCAGCATGCCGTAACGCATTACAAGGTGCTGCAAAGCAACGCGAATTTCTCCTTGCTCGAGGTTGCTCTGGAAACCGGCCGCAAGAATCAAATCCGCGTCCATATGGAAGACATCGGCCATCCGATCGTCGGGGACAAGAAGTACGGCTCCCGTTCAAGAGCCATCGGCCGTCTCGGCTTGCATGCCCGGGTACTGGCGTTCAAGCATCCGTCGACGGGCACGCTCGTCCGGTTCGAAACCGAGATTCCAAAGCTCTTCCTGAATCCGTTCAAAGAAGGCTTCAACCCGAGATAGCGCGAACGGCAGGCTCGCCATTCTTACGCAGCTCGACAAGCAAACAAGCGCATGACGGCCAATCGTTGGCCGATGCGCTTGTTTGCTTTGTCACGCTATGCCCTTCATCGTTCAATCGTGATCCCGCTCCCCGATTCCGAACGTTGGCTGCGCTGGTACGCATCCAGTTGATCCGCCGGATTCATGACCGCGTTGCCGTGACAGACCTCAAGCCGTTTCGGACGAAGCTTCCGAACGATTTCACTGCTTCTGACCGCTTCCGCCATATCTCCCGTGAACATCGGCATCGGTTTCTTCAGCTTCCCCCGTTTCGACGTGAACAAATCGCCTGCGAGCAAGACGCCATCCTTCTCGTGGTAATATACGACATGCCCCGGCGAATGACCTGGCGTCAAATGCACCGAAAGTCCGCCAACCATCTCAAGCGCTCCGTCTTCCTTCTTGGCCAGAGGCTGCGCCAGCCCGCGTTCCACGGACTGCTGCTCCTTCTTGCGGCGCGGATACTTCACTCGTCCTTCCATGTAGGGAATTTCAATCTCATGGGCAAGCACGGCCGCATCGGGATAGCGAGCCCGCAGACCCTGGATCGCTCCCGTATGATCGGAATGACCGTGCGTCAGCGCAATGCGGCGAATAGGAAGCCCCAGCTTCTTCTCGGCAAAGGCCGCTATTCCCTTCGTCATCATGGAAATGCCCGCATCCACAAGCGTAATCCCGTCTTCCTCCACGACCGCCCAGACATGAATGGGTATGATCACCCACGTGCTCAAGCTCCAAACATGCTCGGATATCTGTTCTACCTTCATTATTTTCCCGCTCCTCTCGTTATAACCGCTGGTTAGTAACCGTTGGTTATAATATATGCCAACGATCATCGACTGTCAATGATTTTATGAGCGGATGGATAAAATCAGGACGGATCGCCCTGCGGCAAATCGACAGATCGGCGACAGCATTCGTCAAATGAAGGAATTGTAAATACGGACGAGCTTAGCGCGGAATAGGCAGGAAATTCGGCCGAATTTGATATAATTTATAATATTCTGAATATTTACATAATATCAATATGCCTGTACACTTAAGTCAGATCAAACAAGACGAGCGCCGCTCCTCACCGAAGATTGTGAAGGAAACGCATTCGACACTGGTTGATCGGCAGTCCACTTTCATACGGAGAGGGGATAGTCCATTGGAGAATGTCAGCGAAGCGTGTTCCAATCTAACTCGTGAAAGGAGCAGCTCGGGTTAATATGAAGGGACATGCGGGGACGCAACGAAAATATACGAATGAAGGATTCACGTCAAGGTGTCAGGTGATGATTGGAGTGAAGGATTTAAGTGAAGGATTTCAAGTAATGATTCAAGTAAAGGATTCGACTTAATGGCTCGAATGGAGAGTCGTTAACGAAGTGAAAATCTGAAAATGTGTTTGAGCATTTTGAATGGAGAGCGGTAAATAATTGAATAGATGGATATGGAACAAATAGGGATTTCGGTTGTCAGCAGACAAGCGGAATCCCTATTAGCGTTATGCGCGCATTCCTCGACATCTGCCTTCTGCCTCCCTCCTTCTGCATTCTTCTGCATTCTGTATCCTGCATGCGCAGACTTCGGGCGAATACCGCTTGACTGCGGCCATTTGGTTAGATTAATATCTAATTAGATAACCGTTAAACAAACTCAAGACAGGCGGTGCCGCGATGATTCAGCTCGACAAAATCGTCAATTACCATAAAGCGCTGGCCGATCCGACGCGGATCCGGATGCTGGTTCTGCTGGCCGAAGGCGAGATGACCGGACAAGCGCTGGCCGAGAAGCTATGCCTCTCTCCTGCCACGATCACTCATCATGCCGCCAAGCTTCGCGGGGTCAGCCTCATTCACGAACGGCGCGACAAGAATGCGATCTTTTTTTCGCTGGATCATTATTTTCTGAAACAGTACGAAGGCTCGTTGAGCGCCGTTCTCACGAAGTCGGAGGCTGCCGAAATCAAGGAGGCAGAACCGATGGACGAGAAGAACGAGCGGCTGAAGCAGTCCGTGCTGCGCAATTTCTTCACTTCGGACGGCAAACTGAAGCACATCCCCGCACAACTGAAGAAGAAGCGCATCGTGCTGGAGTCGCTTGCGGAGAAACTGGAGGAAGGCCGCAGCTACACGGAGAAAGAACTGAATGCCTTCATCAAGGCGTATCATCCCGACTTTGCGACCATTCGGCGGGAATTCATCATGCATGCTTATTTGTACCGGGAAACGGAAGTGTACGAGCGCAATCCGAAGGAAATGTGGGAACGCTGGGAGACGCTGGCATAGAGAAAAGAAAAGAAGAGGCACTAGGCGCGATGCATGCGAGCCGGAGTGCCCCTTGATTTATTTAACCAATGATTTTATCGAAAATAAAGATGACTTGCTGCGCCTGATGCTTGGTTCGCAGCTGCTCCTGCAGCTCCTTGCCGGAAGCATAGTCCGCTACGGCTGCCCGCTCCACCTGCTCGTAATTGGCATCCATGGCGACCAATTCGTAAGGATTGTAACCGTTTTTCAAATAAAAACGCTCGACCTTCAAATCGTCGGCTGCGCCAAGATCGATTCTGCGCATGCCTCTTCGCCGGACCGCCTCTTCAAACGCTGCATTCAGCCGGGAACCAACCCCCGTTCTTGCTAGTTGCTTCGTCTCCTCCAACGTGACGGCGATTCCCTGCAGTGCCGCAGTGGATGCATCTCTTCGCGACGGGTGCCCGTAGACGATGCCGACCAACTCATCTCCCGCGAACGCTGCCAGATATAAATCGGGATTGCCCGTGGCGCGTTGCAGAAACTCTTCATAGGACTCCCTGTCCAGATAATCGCATTGAAACGCATGCGCCGCCGCATGATCTTCGGCACGGATTGCTCTAATTTCTATCTCCATCGCAGCTGCCCCCTTTGTAGTCGGTACCCCGCGCGTGCGGTACACCGTACTATTCTCGGTTCTCCCGCTAACTCCTGCTATAGTAAACGTTATGATCGCCGCCAACAATAAAAGGCTGCCGATCACAATGGATCAGGCAGCCTTCGTCATTTTACTCGCCGGTAATGTTGTTTTCCTTCAAAATCACGTCATGCGCGCCGCCTTCGACAATACTTGTCGCGGACACGAGCGTAATCCGAGCATTGCTCTGCAGCTCTGCAATCGAGATGGAACCGCAGTTGCACATGGTCGATTTGATCTTGTGGATCGTCTTGCCCAGGTTCTCCTGCAGGCTGCCCGCGTACGGCACGTAGGAATCGACGCCTTCTTCGAACATAAGGCCCGCCTTGCCGCCCGTGTCGTACCGTTCCCAGTTGCGGGCACGGTTAGAGCCTTCGCCCCAGAACTCTTTCACGAAATTGTTGCCGACTTTCAGCTTGCGCGTCGGGCTCTCGTCGAAACGGGCAAAGTAACGGCCCATCATGACGAAATCCGCGCCCATCGCGAGCGCAAGCGTAATATGGTAGTCGTGCACGATACCGCCGTCGGAGCAGATCGGCACGTAGATGCCGGTTTGCTGGTAGTACTCGTCGCGCGCCGCCGCCACTTCGATCAAAGAGGAGGCTTGTCCGCGGCCAATGCCCTTCTGTTCGCGCGTAATGCAGATGGAACCGCCGCCGATGCCGATTTTGATGAAATCCGCACCCGCTTCAACGAGGTATAGGAAGCCTTCGCGGTCGACCACGTTGCCTGCGCCGATTTTGACGTCATCGAAATTCGATTTGACGAATTCGATGGTTTCCTTCTGCCATTCGGAATAACCGTCCGAGGAGTCGATGACCAGTACGTCTACGCCGGCCTCGACGAGCGCCGGAACGCGTTCCGTATAATCCTTCGTATTGATGCCCGCCCCGACGATGTAGCTTTTGTTCGCATCGAGCAGCTCGGTCGGGTTTTCTTTGTGCTCGTCATAGTCTTTGCGGAAGACCAGGTATTCCAGATTGCCCTCTTCGTTCACGACGGGAAGGCAGTTCAGCTTGTGATCCCAAATCAGATCGTTCGCTTCCGAGAGCGTAATGCCGGATTTGCCGTAAATCAGCTTCGAGAACGGCGTCATGAAGTCGCCGACGGATTTGGACTGCGCATCGCGGCTGATCCGGTAATCGCGTCCTGTCACGATGCCGAGCAGCTTGCCTTTCGGCGAACCGTCGCTCGTGATGGCAACGGTGGAATGTCCCGTCCGTTCCTTCAGTTCAAGCACGTCTTTCAGCGTATGGCTTGGCGTCAGGTTGGAGCGGCTGACAACGAAGCCCGCCTTGTAGCTCTTCGCTTTGCGAACCATTTCCGCCTGAGCCTCGATCGTCTGCGATCCGAAGATGAAGGAGATGCCGCCGCAGCGTGCCAGCGCGACAGCCATCCGGTCGTCGGATACCGCCTGCATGACGGCGGAAGAGAACGGAATATTGAGCGAGTACTTCGGCGTTTCGCCCTTCTTGAACTTCACGATCGGGGTCTTGAGCGAAACGTTGGACGGGTTGCAAGCTTTGGTCGTCAGGTTCGGCACCAGCAGAAATTCACTGAAGGTGCGGGACGGTTCCATGTAATAGTGTGCCAAAAAATGTCGCCTCCTGCATATTGGATTCCGGATAAATTTTTACAAGCATATCACAGAGCCCTGAAACAAGCAATGGAAGTAGTTATTTTTACATATAAGCATAGCAATGCGTCCGCTTCCATCCGAGATGGAGAGCGAACGCATTGGGAAACAAGCCGAAAATTAGGGATTGCCCGCTTGCTTATTTGTTAGCTGCAGCGCCGGATTCGGCTGCCTGCAGCAGCTCCATTGCCTTGTTGCGCTGCGGATCCTCCACCTTGTATTTATCCATCAATTTCGTTAATACGCGGTATGCGGTCAGATCGTTCATATCGCCGGTGACAGGCAGCGATTCTTTCTGTTGGAAGGATCGCACCGCCTCGGACGTCGCAGCATCGTAAATTCCCGACCCTTGGCCGGTATCGTACCCGATCGTTTGGAGCATCTTCTGCACCGTGACGACTTTATCGCCGTAATCGCCGACGGTCAGCTTGAGACCGGCGTCCAGTCTCGGCAGCAAGGCATAATCGGGCGCCGCGACGACAACGTTAGGATCGATGCCCTTCTTATGAATCCATTGGCCGTCCGGCGTCCGCCACTGCGCTTCCGTCAGTTTCAGCACGGAGCCGTCCTTCAACTGGTTGAAGTTCTGCACGATCCCCTTACCGAACGTCTTCTCGCCGACAACTTGCGCGCCGGCCGTATCTTTGAGCGCCGCAGTCAGCACTTCGGCCGAGCTTGCCGTGTGCGCATCCACAAGGATGGCGATCGGCAGCGTCCACGGCTCTTTCTGAGTGGACTTGTGCGTCAGCACCCGCTTCTCGCCCTTATAGACGACCTGAACGATCGTCTTGTCTTTCGGCACGAACCGGTTGGCGATTTCGATCGTCGGGTTGAGCAGCCCGCCCGGATTGCCGCGCAAGTCAAGCAGCAGCGACTTCATGCCTTTCTTCTGCAGGCTCTTGATCGCCGCATCGAATTCGTCCGCCGTCTTCTCCGCGAAACGGCTGATCGTAATTTCGCCGATGCCGCCCGCCTTCATCTCGGAATATACCGTCAGCACCGGCACGTCGCCGCGCACGACCTTCATCGTCATCGTCTTCCCGGACCGGTTAACCTGCAGCGTCACCGTGGAACCGGACTTGCCCTGGAGCTTTTCTTTCAGCTCGTCGAAGGTCCAGCCTTGCACGCTTTTGCCGTCGATGCTGACGATCTCGTCTTCTTTCAACAGCTTCGCTTTCTCGGCCGGCGCCCCTTTAATGACGCTGTCGATGATGAACGCGCCGTCCTGCTGCCGAATCTCCACGCCGATCCCGACGAAATGATCCTGGTAAGACTGCACGTACGCTTCTCCCTTATCCTCCGACAAATACACGGAGTAAGGATCCTGCAGCGAACCCACCATGCCTTCGGCAGCGCCGTCGACCAGCGCTTTGGACTGGGCGCCGTTCAAGTAATCATGCATGATTTCGTTGTACGCGTAGGATAAATTGCCGAATGCCTTATCCTTGACGATGGGATACTGGAGCAGTATGCTGAGCCGGCCGCCCGCGAAACCGCCCACGAGAAGAAGGAGCATCACGACAACGACCGTCGTCCTCCGCTGTTTCATCGCTTTCTCGCCAAACTTGTTCATTCCGACACCTCTTCCACAATCAACCTGTTTCCTCACTCTATCGCATTCGAAGAGCTGTCGCAAGTTCGTCCGGCGCACATGCCGCAAGCCGCAAAACAGCCCCCTCCCGGGCGCATGCCCGCAGCGAATACATTCGGCTGTCTGCATGTCCCGGAGGGGGCTATGATTAATGGCAGGTATCTTCTACAAAGACGATGGTATGGCTGGATTTCGAATGTTGATGGCGTCTGAAATTACGAAGGCACTTTCTCCGACGACAGGTTCAGCCAAGTGCTCTCTTCCGCGGACAAGACGACTTGCAGCGCCTTCACGCTGTCTTCCAGCTCGGAAGGCTTCTGCGGTCCGATGATCGCCGCGACCGGAAACGGCTGGTTCAATACGTACGCGAGCGCGATTTGGTTCGCCGTCACGCCGTATTTCTCCGCCAGCACGGTTGCCCGGCGCTTGCGTTCCCAGTTCTCGTCGCTGTAGTTGACGCGGACCATCTCCGCATCCTCGCGGTTGTCCTGCGAATAGCGATCCGTGAAGAAGCCGCCGGATTGCGACGACCACGACAGGATCGGAAGCTGGGACTCTGCATGCCAAGCTTCATCTTCCGCCGTCGTTGTCACGCATCCCGCCCACCGCGCTTCGTTCGGACGCGCAAGCGCCAGGTTCGGGCTGCTGCAGCTGAAGCCGGTCAGACCGTGCTTCGCCGCATATTCATTCGCTTCGCGGATGCGCGCCACGCTCCAGTTGGAAGCGCCGATCGCCCGGCAGCGGCCAGAGGCCAGCTGATCATTCAAGCCTTCCAGGATGTAGCCCACATGGACGTTCGTATCGTCGCGATGCAGCAGATACATATCCATATAATCCGTCGCCAGACGTTCCAGCGATTCCACCAAGTCGCTTTGAATGCAAGCCTTCGTCATGCGCGACTGCTCGTACGGATGCGCGCCTTTGCCAATGATGACGAATTCGCTGCGATTGCCGCGCGTTTCCATCCATTTGCCGATTGCCTGCGCCGAGCTCGCGCCATAAATATGGCCGGTGTCGATCGCATTGCCTCCCGTTGCCGCGTAAGCGTCCAACAGTCCGCCCGAATAATCCATATCTTCGATCCTCAGCATCATGGAGCCTTGAATCAGCTTCGTTATCCCTTGGGGTATGCCTGCAACCTCTATTCGTTTCATTCCTTCAGCTCTCCCTTTTCCTTCATAATTCGATATTGAGGGTCTAATCCATTCTCTTCAACCTGCGGCCAGCGCATGAATGGAACGCTTACTCGTAATTCTAGTTTAATAAAGGATTGCGCCGCGCAACATCGAAATATATTGATGACTTAGAACGATATTGACATCCATGCGTATAGGAGCGAGCAATCATGCTGCAAAATCATCTCACCTTGCCGCTGCTGAACGGCGATCGTTTCTACTGTTTCCCGGAATCCGCAGGCCACTATTTCCCATCCCACGAGCATGAAGTATTCCGGCAGACCGGCGCGATGCAGGAATTCAATTTTCATTTCATCGTATCCGGGTACGGCTATATTGAGATCGACGGCCGGCGCCAGGAGCTTGGAGCCGGAGACTGTTTTCTCTATTTCCCCGGCGATAAGCAGGTCTATTACGCCCATCCCGAGCAGCCGTGGGAAATCAAATGGGTTCATTTCTACGGCAGCGCCGTTTCGGCGGACCTGAAGGAACGCGGCTTCCATCGCTCCGTGCCATGGCGGCTTCGCACTTCGGCCGAGCTGGAGACGCGCATCGACGAGCTGCTGATCGAGATCGAGCGCCATAAGCTGCTTCACCCCAGCCGCGTCTCGATGCTGATGTACGGCATTCTCGCGGAGTTTATCGAGCAAGCCACGCCGATGAAAGGCCCGAGCGCCGGCAAAGCGACAGCCGTCGAGCGCATGCTTGCGCTGCTCCCCGAGCTGCAGGCTTCCGCTGCCGAGCCGTTCGATTTGGACGCCTGGGCCGCGCGCGCCGCCACGAACCGCTATACGTTCTGCCGCTGGTTTCGGCGCGCCGTCGGCCAGACGCCGCTCGCTTTTCTGACCATGTGCCGCATCCAGCAGGCGAAGGCGCTTCTCGTGGAGCGCCCGGAGCTCGTCATCGGCGAAGTCGCCCGTTTGTCCGGTTACGAGACGGCGAGCTACTTCAATAAACGGTTCCAGGAGAGCGAAAACATGACGCCGAGCGCCTACAGGCAGCAGTTCGCGGGAACGCGCGCTTTACGAATATAACGCTTGTTCCCTCTGTCGTTTTCCGCTACAATCAATGGAAATGCGTAAGCTAAAGAGAGAAGGAGCGCGAGAGAATGACCTACAAACTGATTGCCATCGACATCGACGACACGCTGTTGACTGACGATATTATCGTAACGCCCGGGACGAAAGCAGCCTTGGCTGCAGCAATAGAGCGCGGCGTATTCGTTACGCTGGCGACCGGACGGATGTTTCCGTCGGCGAAGAAGATCGCCAAGCAGATCGAACTGAACGTGCCGATCATCACTTACCAAGGTTCGATGATCAAGACATTGCTCGACGAGCAGGTGCTCTACGAACGTTACGTACCGCAAGACGCGGCCAGAGAGCTGATCGCGTTCTGCGAAGCGAACGATCTCCATCTGCAGCTGTACATCAACGATATCCTGTACGTGCGGGAAGGCAACGAGAAAGCGCGCGGCTACTCCAAGCTGTCGAACATCCCATTCGTCGTGGAGCCCGACTTCGAGAAGCTGATCGAGCAGCCATCCGCCAAGATGCTCATGATCGACGATCCGGCCCGCCTCGACGAAATGGCAGAACGGCTGGCTCCGCTCATCGGGGACCGCGTTCATATTACGAAATCGAAGGCGCATTACCTCGAAGTGACGCACAAGGAAGGCACCAAGGGCCACGCGATCACCTTCATGGCCGAGCATATCGGCTGTACGCTCGACGAAGTCATCGCCATCGGCGATTCCTGGAACGATCACGAGATGATCGAAGCCGCCGGGCTTGGCGTCGCAATGGGCAATGCCCTGCCGAAGCTGAAGGAAATCGCGCAGTTCGTGACCAAATCGAACAACGAAGAAGGCGTCAAGCACGTCATCGATACCTTCATTCTGCAAACGGTATAACGTGCGCATACAATGAAAGAGCTGCAGCTTCCGTCCAGGTCGGACGGGACGCTGCAGCTCTTTTTCGTGCGGGATTCGGCATGAAGCGTGGATGGATACCGATTCATGGCTCCCGCGTCACCAATGCCGCTCATTATATGGAAAAGTAAGTCCATAGCGACAAGAGTACCGAGGTAACGAGCATGGCTCCGAGCGAGCGCAGCACGCCGCCGTCCAAGCTGCGGAGGTTCACGTTCAGTCCGAGTCCGACCATTGCCATCGTGAGCAAGAAGGTCGTCAAGAACGTCAGGCCATTCATGAATGCAGGCTGGGCCTGAATGAAGGCGTGCCCGATGCTGCTGCTGCCCAGCAAGCTCATGGCCGCGAAGCCGAGCAGGAACCAAGGGAACTGCAGGGGCGCCGATTGCTTCTCGCTATGTTCTCCTGTCTTGCTGCCGCGCCTGCGGCTGATGACGCGCTGGATATAGACGAGCGCCAGGCACATCGGAACGAGCAGGAATACGCGGCCCAGCTTCGCCAGCAGCGCGAGCGCCAAGGCATCCTGCCCGGCCGGCGAAGCCGCCAGCGCAGCATGCGCGATTTCATGCAAGCTCGTGCCGGACCAGACGCCGTATTGCAGGTCCGTCATGCCGAGCAGCGGCCGCAGCAAGGTGTAAGCAACGGCGAACAGCGTGCCGACCAGCGCGATCAAGCCCGCGCTCACCGCCGTATCCTCGTCCTTCGAACGGAGGATCGGGGACACGGCCGCGATTGCCGCCGCTCCGCAAATGCCCGTGCCGATGCCGAGCAGAAGCGACAGCTTGAGATCGGCCCGCATCCATTTCGCCAGCAGCATCGTGCAGCCGACGGCGAACAGCACGACGACGACGTCTCGGGCGAGCAGGCCAAGTCCATCGCGATAGATGGCCGTAATGTTCAGCTTGACGCCGTAAAGGATGATCGCGAAACGCAGCAGGTTTTTGCTGGCGAACTGGATACCGGACCTCAGCGGCTGCGGATATCCGATGAAATGCCGATAGCCGATCGCGAGCAGGATGGCGCAGGCCATCTGCCCCGCATAATGAAAACCGGGCAGGAACGAGAGTCCGCAGCCGGCGGCGGCGATGAGAAACGTGAATGCAATGCCGCCGGCACGCTGCTTGCAGCCGCGGAGAAGCAGTGCGGATAAGCCGAGCGGCTTCATCGTGTATGGTATCGTCATGACAGTTGCCGCCTCCGAGAGATTGGAATGGTTGGGTTGATCGAGATGGAATCCACAGATACGGTGGGATTGGTTCCCATTATACCGCCGGCCCTCCGATAAGAGAAATCAATCCTTATGATGGAATGAATAACGAATTGTTATGCTGGCGGCAGCGCGTTTGCTCTTGTAACCTACTCTGTAACTTTCTCGTTACCGTTTTGTTACGATCCTGGAGCCGCGTGTGTATATATTGGTACTAGACAAACCATGGAGGGATTCAGATGACCAACCGCAATCACGCCCGCTCACGCAAGCCCATTGTCAAAACCGCCGCCGCAGCCCTTATGGGCACCGCACTCATCTTTAGCGCCGCTGCGCCATTCGCATTCGCCGCGGATGCCGCTTCAGCCGGAGACATGCCGACTGCCAAGCCGATCGCCGTCGTCTCTTCCGCTACACCTATTTCGGATGCCGCGCACCTCACGTTCCGCAGCGTCCAGCAGACGACGGACCAGCTGGAAACCGATCTGCAAATACCGGTCATCACCGGCATGAAGGATACGGCCTATCAGAATACGCTGAACGCCAATCTGGCTGCGCGCGTCCAAGCCGCCGCCGACGCTATCTCGAAACAAGCGAAGGACGACTATGCGGCGAACGACAGCTCATATCCGTTCCGCGCCTACGGCATCACGGTCCGAAGCGAACTGCTCTCCGACGGCAGCGCGGCCGCGCGAGGCGTACTGTCGTTCCGCGTTTACACGTACACCTATACCGGCGGCGCGCATGGCAGTACCATCGTCACGACCTACAACATCCGCAACTCGGAGCAAGCATCCCCGCTGAAGCTGAAGGATTTTTTCGGGGCGGACTACAAGACCGTCATCAACAAAGCGGTCAAAGCGGAAATCGCCAAGCGTCCTGACGACTTCTTCCTGGATACGCCTTTCCGTACGATCGCCGACGATCAAGCATTCTATATCCGTAACGGCGTCGCTTATATCATCTTTCAACAGTATGAAATCGCGCCGTATGCCGCCGGCATGCCTGAATTCGCAATTGCCGTTCCAAACTTCCTGGCATCCTTCCCGGCAAATGCGAACAAGCTGCCTCTAATGGCAGGAGGCAAATCCGTTGAAGGCGCGCACCTGTACGTCGCCTCCGGAGGCCAAGCAATGGTGCCGCTGCGCCCGATTGCCGCCGCGCTCGGTTTCAAAATCACCTACGTCGCAAGCAGCCATAAAACATTCTTGACCGGGTTCGGCCAATCATCCTTCATCGTCACGGGGAAAAACCGCTACGCCGCAGGGGAAAACGCTTCGTTCTCCCTCGGCGCCGCGCCAGCTTCGATCAGCGGTACGCTGTATGTGCCTGCCGACTTCTTCACGACGGTGCTGGGCGTCGGAGTCGCGTATACGAAGCAGGCGATTACGTTCGGGAAGTAAAAGCCGATCGTATTCCCATCGCTATTGTATCGAGCTGCTTAACATGAAAAAACGGCCTTGCCGCATTTGCGGTCAAGGCCGTTTTTTCATTCTTCGAAGCTATAAGCTCTGCTTCATGGTCACTTGCTGCTTTTCATTCGCTGCTTTTTGTTTAATTGCCAGCCAGCACCTGATACCAGACGCCTTTCGGCGAATAGAGCGTGCTGCGAACCTCGTTCCAACCGCCCAAGTAGGAGATGTCGAACAAGCCTGGAGGCGTGACGAAATCGCCTTTGACCTCGTTCATGACGGATGCGTTCACGGGACGGAAGCCGTACTTGGCAAGAATTCGCTGTGCATCCTCCGAGTGCAAATAAGCGACGAACGCATCCGCGACTTTCCGCGAGCCATGCTTGTCGGCGTTCTTGTCGACGACGGCGGCGGGATTCTCGATCAGAATCGTCGAGGACGGCACGACTTCTTCGTAAGCCACGCCCTGCCTGATCCGCGACAGCAATTCATTCTCGTACGTAATGATGACGTCGCCGAAGCCGTACTCGAACGCGGCCATGGAGGCGCGCCCGCTCTTGTCCAGCGACTCCACGTTGCGATGGATGCTTTTCAGGAACGCTTTCGCGTAGGCCGGGTCTTTCTTGCCTGTCTTCGCCTCGGACTCCTTCAACCCCGCGCCGTACATCGCATTGATGTCCCATTGCGCGCCGCCGGACGTCTTCGGATTCGGATAGAGCACCTTGACGCCTTTGCGGGTCAAGTCGCCCCAATCATGGATTCCCTTGGGATTGCCCTTGCGGGTCCCCATAACGGCGATGGAGCGCGTAATCATGCCGGCGTCACCGAACTGCTTGCGCCAGTCGTTCGTGATGAAACCGGCCTGCTGGATCTTCTCGATATCGCTTTCCATCGCCATGACGGCCACATCCGCCTCGAAGCCGCCGGCAATGGCCCGCGCTTGCGTGCTCGAAGCCTCGTACGACTCTTGAAACGTGACGGTCTGCCCCGTCTTCGCTTTCCACTGCTTCGCGAAAGCCGGCAGCAGTTCGGCGAAGGAATCTCTCGCCACGGAGTAAGCGCCGATGACGAGCGTTACGCTGCCTTTCGGAGCAGCAGGCTGCCCGCTGCCGTCGATGGCCGAGCCGCCCGTGTCGTCCTTCCCGCATGCCGCGGTCAGCAGCAGGGTGATGGAGAGGAGCGCCGCACCTGCAAATCGCCATCCTTTTAGTAGGGTAGGTTTCATTGTGCACACAACACTTTCTATGAGGTAGGAAGACTGCATTCATGAAGACGGTCACGAAACTCGAACTTGCTTCGCATGGCCTCCCGATACGTTAAATGAAAATCGGCATCGGATCTTCCTTCATCTTGTTCTCCATGATCCAGGTGTCGTTGTCGTTGAATAAGTAAGCACGGTGAATGAGGACGCTGATCGGCTCGCCCGGCGTCAGCACTTCCTTCTCCAGCGAACGGTACGTGATCAGCTTAATGCCTTCGATCTCCACTTCCACCATCCATTCGCTGCCGCGGAAATGCAGTTGCCGCACGATGCCTTCGACGGTCGCGGACGGAATCCGGAAGTCCCCGCGTTTGCCGATCTCGATATATTCCGGACGGATCAGCGCTTTCGTTCCCGGCCAATTAGCCGCTTCCTCGAAGCCCTTCAGCTGCTCCACGTGCTCGACGATCGTCGATTCGCCGATGAAGCTGGCCACGAATTGCGTCTGCGGGCTTTTGTAAATATCCCATGGCGTTCCCTTCTGTTCCAGGCGCCCTTTGTTGATGATCATGATTTCGTCCGCCACTTCGATCGCCTCGTCCTGGTCATGCGTGACGAAGATCGACGTAATGCCGAGCCGCTCGATCATCTCTTTGAGCCAGGTGCGAAGCTCGGTGCGAATCTTGGCGTCGATCGCCGCGAACGGCTCGTCGAGCAGCAGCAGCTGCGGCTGCGGGGCGAGCGCCCGTGCGAAAGCCACGCGCTGGCGCTGACCGCCGGACAGCTGATGCGGATAGCGGTGCTCGAAGCCTTTGAGCCCCGTCAGCTCGATCAGCGACATGACGCGCTCGCGGATGACGTCCTTCGCTTCCTTCTTCACTTTCAATCCGAACGCTACGTTGTCGTAGACGGTCATATGCTTGAACAAGGCATAGTTCTGGAACACGAAGCCGATGCCCCGCTCTTGCGGAGGCAAATCGTTCACTCGTTTGCCGTGGAAGATAATATCGCCCGACGACGGCGTTTCCAAGCCAGCCAGCATGCGAAGGATCGACGTTTTGCCGCCGCCGCTCGGACCGAGAAGGCCGATCAGCTTGCCTTTGGCAATATCGAAACTAACCTCGCGTACGGCATGGAAATCGCCGAATTGTTTATTTAAACCGCGCACCTCGATATGCATCGTTCAATGCACTTCCTTTCTCTTCTTGGCCCATTCCATAAGCAGCAGCAATCCGACGGAGAAAGCGGCCAGCACCAGCGCCACGCTGCTCGCTTCCGTCACGTTGAAGTTCTCGACATCCTGATAGACGAGCGTTGTCGCCGTCTGCGTCTTGTTCATAATATTGCCGGAAACGACGAGAACGGCTCCGAATTCACCGAGCGTTCTGGCGACCGTCAGCACGACGCCATAAATCACGCCCCAGCGGATAGACGGCCAGGTCACTTTCCAGAAAGTATACCACGAGTAAGCCCCGAGCGTAGAGGCCGCTTCTTCCTGCTGCGCGCCGATTTCTTGCAGCACCGGCATGACCTCCCGCACCATCAGCGGGAACGTTACGAACAAGGTCGCCAGAATCATGCCAGGCAGCGCGTAGACGATTTTAATGCCGATATCTTCGAAGAATGCCCCGAGAACCGAATTCGGTCCCAATACGAGTACGATCATCAAACCGCCGATGACAGGCGATACCGCGAACGGAAGGTCGACGATGCTGTTGAGCAGCCCTTTGACCCGGCGCGACATCCAGGTTGCCCGCACGAGATAAATCGCCAGCATGACGCCGAACAGCGTATTCAGCAGCGTGACGATGACGACCAGAATGCCGGTCATCATGAGTGCGTGAAGGGACTGTGCGCGCGTAAGCGATTCCGTAAAGCCGCTCCAGCCATCGCCCCATGAGCCGACGAATATCTTCGCCAGCGGCGCAACCAATAGAATCAGAAACACGAGATAGGTGAGCGCGATCCATAACTTTCTCATTTGCCCTGCCTCCTCGCCTGAACGAGGTTGACGGCGCCGAGAATGAGGAAGGACAGCGTCAGCAGCAGCACGGATACCGCGGCAGCCCCTTGCGCGTTATCGCTCTCGATCTCGCCGAAAATATAGACCGACGCGATCAGCGTCTTGCCCGGAATGTTGCCGGCCACAAGGACGACGGCGCCGAATTCCGCCAGCGCGCGAGAGAAGGCCAGCATCGCGCCGCTGATAATTCCCGGAAGCATGGACGGGAAAATCACTTGCATGAACGTTCTTGCTTTGGACGCTCCGAGCGTATAGGAAGCTTCCTCCTCGGATTTGTCCAACTCTTCCAAGAGCGGCTGCACGCCGCGAATGACGAACGGAAACGTCACGAATATCATCGCCACTATAATGGCCGGTTCGTGAAAGACGATTTCAAAACCCAGCTTATCCGCAAGGCCGCCGACGAAGCTGTTCGGCCCTAGCAGCAGCAATATCATTAAGCCGCCGACTGCGGTCGGCAGCGCAAAAGGCAAATCGACAAGACTGTTCAACAGCCGTCGCCCCGGAAACCGGTAGCGGATGAGAACCCAACCGATCATCGTGCCCAGCAGCACGTTAATGACCGTGGAGATGAGTGCGAGCTTGATCGTCAGCAGCACGGCTTCCCATGCCAGCTGATCCGTCACGCTTTCCCAGAACGGCGACCAGCCCAGTTTCAAGGATTGAGAGTAGACGCCTATAATCGGCAAAACGACGAGTAAAATAAAATAGAGCATGATCGTGCTGCGAAACCCGAAGCTCCACAAGCGGCCGCGCATTATGAAATTCAAGCTGAATAACCTCCTGACGCTTTCCTTGAGGAATCGCGGTTTGGAATCAAATTATAATCCCTATTACATTACTTGGTATTAACACTTTAGCAGACGACTGGATGTCTAGTCAATCCTAAATCCTTCGCCAATCCCGTCTTTTCTGCTCAGAAGACAGGCAGAAGTTCCTTACACGGTATGCTTATCGAATCTCGAAAATAATTATGCGTCAAGAAAGGAACAAAAAGCTCCCCAGCGGCTGTCATAAGACCGCTGGGGAGCTCCTGTGGACGGCGGGAGCGTTACTCGCCGTCAATATAATACTTATCTTCGCCGATCATCAGAACGGCCTGTCCTTGCGTTAAATCGGTTATCCACGCCGCGAACCGTTCCGCTTCCGGCGCGGCAGGCAGGCACGTAATCACGACGCGGTCCGTAAACTCCGTTCCGCCGATGCGGACGCCGCGCGCATGGAACTCGTTCTCGAGCTTGCCATACCAGGTATAGTCGACATCTACGATGACTTCCCGGTGCAGCACGTTCGTGATGGCCTCGGCCGCCTCGATCGCCGCAACGGCACCGTCGGTATAAGCGCGAATCAATCCGCCTGCGCCCAGCATGATCCCGCCGAAGTAACGGGTCACGACGATGACGACGTTCTTGAGACCTTGATGCTTCATGACCTCGAGAATCGGTTTGCCCGCCGTACCGCTCGGCTCTCCGTCATCCGACTGCTTCTGGATTTCGTCCCGCTCGCCGATGACATACGCCGAACAATTGTGCGATGCATTCCAGTGCTGCTTCTTCAGCTCTTCGATGAATGCGATCGCTTCTTCTTCGGAAGCGACGGGCTTGCCGTAACCGATGAAGCGCGACTTCTTAATGACGATCTCTTGGCTGCCCTGCTGCCGCAGCGTCCGATAGCTGTTCAGCATGGCTCTCGATTAAAGGCGAGCTTCCAGCTCGGCTTTCTCCTTCTCGTAGCCCGGTTTGCCCAGGAGCGCGAACATGTTCTTCTTGTACGCTTCAACGCCCGGCTGATCGAACGGGTTAACGCCAAGCAGGTAACCGCTGATGCCGCAGGCGATTTCGAAGAAGTAAACCAGGTAGCCGAACGTGTACGGCTTCATGTCCGCGATGTTCACCACGAAGTTCGGCACTTGGCCGTCCGTGTGCGCGAGCAGCGTGCCCTCGAACGCTTTTTTGTTCACGAAGTCCATCGTTTTGCCCGTCAGGAAGTTCAGGCCGTCCAAATCGCTGTCGTCGTGCGCGATCGTGATTTGCTCTGCCACTTGCTCTACTTGAATGACCGTTTCGAAGATATTCCGGTTGCCCTCTTGGATGAATTGTCCCATGGAGTGCAGGTCGGTCGAGAAATCGACGGCCGCCGGGAAAATACCTTTGTAGTCTTTGCCTTCGCTTTCGCCGTACAGCTGTTTCCACCATTCCGACACGAAGTGAAGGGCAGGCTCGTAGTTAACGAGGATTTCCGTCGCTTTGCCTTTACGGTAGAGCGCGTTGCGAGCCGCTGCGTATTGGTACGCTTCGTTCTCGGCCAGGTCCGGATTGTTGTACGCGACCGACGCGTCCGCAGCGCCTTGCATCATCTCTTCGATGTTGATGCCCGCAGCTGCGATCGGCAGCAAGCCGACAGCCGTCAGCACGGAATAGCGTCCGCCTACGTCGTCCGGGATGATGAAGGATTCGTAGCCTTCTTCGCTTGCCAGCTTCTTGAGCGCGCCTTTCTCGCGGTCCGTCGTCGCGTAGATGCGTTTGCGCGCTTCGGCTTTGCCGTATTTGGTTTCCAATGCTTCGCGGAATACGCGGAAGGCGATCGCCGGCTCGGTCGTCGTGCCGGATTTGGAGATGACGTTGATCGACCAGTCGCGGCCTTCCAACAGCTGCAGCAAATGCGTCACATATGTAGAGCTGATATTGTTGCCCGCGAAGAGGATTTGCGGCGTTTTGCGCTGTTCCTGCGGGAGAAGGTTATAGAAAGAGTTCGAAAGCATCTCGATCGCCGCGCGCGCGCCGAGGTAAGAGCCGCCGATGCCGATGACAACGAGCACTTCGGAGTCGGATTTGATTTTCTCGGCCGCTTTCTGGATGCGGGAGAATTCTTCTTTATCGTAGTTCGTAGGCAAATCGATCCAGCCCAGGTAATCCGAGCCTGCGCCCGTACCGCCCCGAAGCTGATCGTGCGCCGTGCGAACCTGTTGTGCCAAATTATCGATTTCGTGCTGGCCGATGAAGCCAAGCGCTTTGCTGTAATCAAACTTTACCGCTTTACTCATTGCTTGAAGACCTCCTAAAAGTTTTACTCGCACGTAGTGACCCGAGCGGCAAGCCGCCGCCGGACAAGTCCTTTTTACACAGGATAAGGATAATGGATTTCATAGGCAAATACAAGGGAATGGCGGCGCGAATACAGCTTGTCCGAAAATTATGATAAAATGGACGCAGCTACATAACGGAAAACTAAAGGAGATGTCAGTCATGTTCAAAATCGGTTTTATCGGTTTAGGCGTCATGGGCGAACCTATGGCCGCCAACTTGTTGCGGAAGGGCTATCCGGTCACGGTTTACAACCGTACGCCGGGCAAAGCGGCGAAGCTGGTCGAGCTTGGCGCGGATGAAGCGCAAACGCCCGCGGCCATTGCCCGTGCCTCAGAGATCGTCATCACGATGATCAGCAACGATGACTCCATCCGCGAGGTCTATTACGGGGAGAACGGCTTGCTCGGCGCGCTCATGCCGGGGACCGTCATCATAGATAGCAGCACGATCTCGCCAGCGCTTTCCCGCCAGCTGCATCAAGACATTGCCGGCAAATTCGGCGATTTCCTCGATGCGCCCGTTACCGGAAGCAAGCCGGCTGCGGAGAGCGGCACGCTTACCTTCATGGTCGGCGGAGACATTCAAGTGCTGCATAAAGTGAAGGACGTCATCCAAGCGATGGGCCGCAAAATCATCCCGATGGGTCCAGGCGGTAGCGGTTCGACCGCGAAGCTGGCTCATAACACGGTCGTCGGCATCAACGTTGCCGGGCTCGTGGAAGGAATGGCGATCGCCGCAAGCGGAGGCATCGATGCGAAATCGTTCTTGGAGCTCGTACAGTCCGGCGGCGCGGCGAGCAAGATGGCCGAGCTGAAGACGCCCAAGTTCCTGGAGCGCGACTTCAGCGTCCAGTTCTCGCTCGCGCTCATGCTGAAGGACTTGCGCCTCGCTTCGCAGATGTCGGATGAGCTGAAGACGCCGACGCCGATTCTCGAGACGGTCAAGAGCCTGTACCAGATCGGCGATTCCATGGGCTTCGGCGATTTCGACCTCTCCGCGCTGGCGCACAGCTACGAGCAGTGGATCAATAAACGCATCACGAACTACAGCGATGCGGAAGATTTCACGGCTGCAGCGAGCGCCGAACCTGCCGCAGCGACGGACCAGAAGACATCGTCCGCGAAATTCGGCGACCGCAGACGCAGCGAGCGCCTCGCGATAAACGTGCCGCTGAAAATGTCCGTGTACCAATGGGAACAAGAAGGCAATTTCACGGGCCAGCTGATCGACTGCACGCTGCGCGATCTCTCGGACAGCGGGTTGCAAATTATTTCGAACGCTCCGCTCGAGCGCGATATGTTCGTCGTCATCTACTTCCCGCAGGATGCCGCGCTGCCTCCGGTCACGGGCCGCATCATTCGCATCGAGCCGAGCGGCGACGGGTTCCGCTACGGCTGCATGCTGGCAGGCCTCGCGCCGTACCAGCGCCTGCAGCTGGAAGATTACATCAACAAGCAGATCATCACGGCCGACTAAATCGGCGGCCCGATGCCCCAAGCGCAACAAAAAGGCTGCTTCACCTACCGCATGCGCGGCGAGGTGGAGCAGCCTTTGTTTTACCTTTATCTTTGTACCGTTTTACCGTTTGTGATCGGTCGACCGTTTGACCGGTCGCTTATTCTTGGATGTAAGAGCAAGCGTAGTCCGTGATGGAAGCGACTTGCAGCTTGAATTTGGAGTTAGCCGGAACGGTGAACTCGCCTTCGCCGGAAATGCTGATCCATTCGGAGTCGCCCGGAAGCAGTACTTTCAGGTCGCCTGCGAGGATTTCCATGATTTCTTTGGCATCCGTGCCGAATTCATATTCGCCTGGCAGCATGATGCCAAGCGTTTTTTTCGTGCCGTCCGCGAACAGAACGGTGCGGCTGGATACTTTGCCGTCGAAGTAAAGGTTAGCTTTCTTGATTACGGTTACGTTCTCGTACTGGGACATAAGGGCATAATCTCCTCTGCGTATGAATGATTGCTATGCAAAGCGGGGCTCACGAACGCTTATCTGGCAAGCGACGTAAGCCCCGCGGTTAACGGGCGAGCTTCGAACGGGGACTACAGCAATGCTTTCACTTTGCTGACGACGTTCTCGACCGTGAAGCCGTATTCCGCGATGACGCGGTCGCCTTTCGCGGATGCGCCGAACGTATTGATCCCGAGCACGGCGCCTTGATCGCCGACATAGCGTTCCCAGCCGAACGGCGAAGCCATTTCGATCGCGAGGCGCGCTTTGACTTCCGGCAGAATGACGGAGTCTTTGTAAGCTTTCGATTGACGCTCGAACAGGTCGAAGCTTGGCATGCTGATGACGCGAACGTCGATGCCTTCCGCCGCGAGTGCTTTCTGAGCGGCAACCGCCAATTGAACTTCGGAACCCGTCGCGATCAGCTGTGCCTGCGGTTTGCCGTTTGCTGCGTCAGCAACGACATACGCGCCTTTGACGATGCCTTCGCGAGAGTTTTCGTTCGTGCCTTCCAGCACCGGCAGGTTTTGGCGAGTCAGCACCAACGCTACCGGTTGGTCTGCGTTCGACAACGCGTATGCCCATGCCGACGACGTTTCGTTCGCATCCGCTGGACGGATAACCGTCAGCTGCGGGATGATGCGCAGGGAAGCCAATTGCTCGATCGGCTCATGCGTAGGGCCGTCTTCGCCGACTGCGATACTGTCATGCGTCAGCACGAACACGACCGGCTGTTTCATCAGCGCGGACAGACGTACTGCCGGACGCAGGTAATCCGTGAATACGAAGAACGTTGCGCCGTAAGGCTTCACGCCGCCGTGCAGGCTCATGCCGTTAACGGCTGCGGCCATCGCGAATTCGCGAACGCCGAAGTATACGTTGCGGCCTTCGTAGCTGCCTGGCTTGAAGACAGGCAAGCCTTTCAGATGCGTCATCGTGGAGCTCTCAAGGTCAGCGGAACCGCCGATCAGGTTCGGAATGTTCTTCGCCAAGCCGTTCAGAGCGTTACCGGATGCAACGCGCGTCGACAATGCTTTGTCTGCAGGCGTGTAAGCCGGCAGATCTTTGTCCCAGCCCTCAGGCAGGTTGCCGCTGATCGCCGTCTCGAATTGAGCCGCCAATTCAGGATGAGCGGATTTGTAAGAAGCGAAGAGCGCATCCCATGCCGCGTTGGCTTTCTCGCCGTTTGCTTTCACGTCGGCGAAGTGCGCGCTGACTTCAGCCGGCACGTGGAAAGCTTCGTTATCCCAGCCGTAGAACTGCTTCGTCAATACCGTCTCGTCAGCGCCAAGCGGGCTGCCGTGCGTGCCGAGGTGGCCGCCTTTGCCGCCTTTGTTCGGGCTGCCGTAACCGATCGTCGTCTTCACTTCGATCAGCGTCGGTTTGCTGAGGTCGGCTTGTGCCGCCGCTACCGCTTTCGCCAGCGCGTTCAGATCGTTGCCGTCTTCTACGCGCAGCACTTGCCAGCCGTAAGCTTCGAAACGGCCTTGCACGTTCTCGGAGAACGACAGGTTCAGCTCGCCGTCGAGCGAGATATCGTTGGAATCATACAGCACGACGAGTTTGCCGAGCTTCAGGTGAGCCGCGAGCGAAGCCGCTTCGCTTGCCACGCCTTCCATCAGGTCGCCGTCGCCGCAGATCGCGAACGTAAAGTGATCGATAATATTCAGGTCTTGTTTATTGTAAGTCGCGCCGAGGTGCGCTTCAGCCATTGCCATGCCGACTGCCATTGCTACCCCTTGTCCAAGCGGGCCTGTCGTTGCGTCTACGCCGGCCGTGTGGCCGAACTCCGGGTGACCCGGTGTCAGCGATCCCCATTGACGGAAGTTTTGCAGCTCTTCGATCGGAAGATCGTAGCCCGACAGGTGAAGCAGGCTGTACAGCAGCATGGAACCATGACCTGCGGAAAGCACGAAGCGGTCGCGATTGATCCAAGTCGGATTGGATGGATTGTGGTTCATTGTTTTCGCGAACAATTGATAGCCCATCGGAGCGGCTCCCATTGGCATGCCCGGGTGGCCGGAATTGGCTTTCTCGATCGAATCAATCGCAAGCGTGCGAATGGTGTCGATGGAAAGCTGGTCGATGGATTTCTGAGTAACTGTCATTACGTAAACTCCTCCTAAATCGCAATGGGTACTGCATTGGTTCTCTCTATGTGTTCTAACGGCGGATTTCCCGCACTGGCTTTGAAATATTGTACCACTACCACTTCGCCATTTCCATCCTAATCGCTTCGCTGTCCGTAAATTCGACAATAAATCTCCTCACGCGGCAGACCGGACGCGGTTAAAACGGTACTTTCCCAGAAAAGCCCGCTCCCCATGGAACGACCTTCCAATTATCCATCCAAGAGTTCCGATCGCGCACGCAAAAAAACGCGCCAGCTTCGGGAAAACCCGGCTGACGCGCTTTTGGCAATGAAGCCTGCGTTGCGATTATGCAATTAGTTAAACACGACCGTCTTGTTCTGGTGAACGAGGATCCGGTCTTCCACATGCCACTTCACGGCGCGCGCAAGCACGACGCGTTCGATGGTGCGGCCGATCCGTTTGAGATTGTCGACATCGTCGCGGTGGCTGACGCGCTGGACGTCCTGCTCGATGATGGGACCGCCGTCGAGCTCCTCCGTCACGTAATGCGCCGTTGCGCCGATGATTTTGACGCCGCGCTGATAAGCTTGCGCATATGGCTTGCCGCCGACGAACGCCGGCAAGAAGGAATGATGAATGTTAATAATCCGGTTCGGGAACTGCTCGATGAATTTAGGCGAGATGATTTGCATGTACCGCGCCAGAACGATAATGTCCGCTTTGCCCGTTACGGCCTCAAGCTGCTGCTTCTCGGCTTCGGCCTTCGTATCCGGCGTAACCGGGATATGATGGAACGGAATGCCGAACGATTCGACAAGCCCTCTCATATCGGGATGGTTGCTCACGACCATCGCGATTTCCGCGTCCAGGTCGCCCGCCTGCCATTGCCAGAGCAACTCTAGCAGGCAGTGGTCTTCCTTGGATACGAATATTGCGAGACGCTTCTTGCGGCTCGCGCGGAACGTATGCCATTTCATCTCGAAACGGTCCGCCACGCGGGTGAAATCCTCTTGAAGCACCGGAAGCTCGCGCTCCAGGTCGCCCAGATCGAATTCAAAGCGAATGAAGAACATGCCGCCGCCCGGGTTCAGCGTGTATTGATCCGATTGCACGATGTTCGCGCCGTGTTCGTAGAGAAACTGCGACACGGCCGCAACGATTCCGTTGCGGTCCGGGCAGGATATCAGCATTCGCGCGCGGCCGGACTTGTCCGGCCGCTGCGAGGACTGCTGGATTTGATCATTATTTTGCATATGAAAATTGTCTTCCTTCCGTCAACAAATGATAGAACTAGCGTTGGCCGAAGCCGGTCTTACGCGTTTACGAGCAGCGTCTTGCCTGCGAACCAGGCCGTAATGCGCTGGTTGACCGCTTCTTCCGAGAGATCGGGCAGCACGCGATGCTCGGCAACGAGGTCGTACAAGCGGTCCATCGGCTCGCGCGGATCGGCTTTCTTCGCTTTGGCATCGTTCTTCAGCACGTCCCATACGTTCAGCACGAACTGGCGATGGTCGATGTCCTGCTTGCTGAAGAAGTGGTGCAGCCGTTCGACGTCGTCCAGGAACTGGCCGCCGAAACGGGTAGACGCGTCTCCGCGAAGCAAAGCGATTTCCGCTTCGTACATCGGGCGCTGCGTCTTGTCTTCTTGGCCGATCCACGGCGTCTCGAGAATGAACGGACGGCCCTTGAGCGCCTCGTGATGGACGATATTGCGGATAGCGTCGTGGCCGATCCAGCCCGCTCCGATCGGAGCATGGCGGTCTTTGCCGGCGCCGCGCGGGTTCTTGCTGTCGTTGACATGCACGATCGCCACGCGGTTCAAGCCGACGATCCGGTCGAATTCGTTCAATACGCCGTCAAGGTCATTGACGAGGTCATAGCCGGCATCATGCATATGGCAGGTATCCATGCAGACGGTCAGTCTGTCGTTGGAGCTGACTTTATCGATGATGGACGCGATTTCCTCGAAGCTGCGGCCGATTTCCGTTCCTTTGCCCGCCATCGTTTCAAGCGCGATGTTGACATTCGTTTCTTTCGTGCCGTTCAGCACTTCGTTCAGACCTTCGGCGATCCGGGCAATGCCGAATTCCGCGTCTTTGTCCGTGTACGCGCCCGGATGCAGCACGATATTGCGAACGCCGATCGCATCCGTGCGGCGGATTTCCTCTTGCAGGAATCGTACCGCCAGCTCGAACGTGTCTTCTTTATAGGAACCGAGGTTAACAATATACGGAGCATGCACGACGATTTCGTCGATCCCCGCCTCGCTCATTGCTGCCTTGCCTTCCGGAATATACAGGTCTTCCATTGGCTTGCGGCGCGTATTCTGCGGCGCACCGGTATAGATCATGAATGTGCTGGAGCCGTAAGATACGGCCTCGTTCGCTGCGGTAAGCAGCCCTTTATCGGAAAATGAAACATGCGAACCGATTTTCAACATGGGATGAATTTCGCTCCTTTCGTTTATACGACGGACTTCTGCAGGATGCAGGTCGCAGTTAAACGCTTGTCCTTCCTATTTTACAAGGAATGGCGGAATAAATCTAGGTTACGGATTTTCCCTTCTGTTGCGAGAAGTGCGCTGCTTGGCTTATAATAGGAAAGATTTCTCGTTTGGATGAGGCATAATGCGCGGCAAGAGGTGAAGGATTACGATGGCTCCGGATTGGTTCATGTATTTCATATTGTTTTGGGCGGTTGTCATGATCGTCTTCATGTCGATCGGCGGATACTTCATGTTCCGCAAATTCCTGAAGGTGCTCCCGCAGCGGGACGGCAAGTCCAAGCTGGACTGGCAGAATTATTGGGTGGAGCGCAGCCGCGGCATGTGGCCCGAGGACTCCAAGCAGTTTCTGGAGAAGCTCGTCGCGCCGGTTCCAGGCGCTTTCCGCGATATTGCCAGACATTCGATCGCAGCCAAAATCGCGCAAGTGGCGGTTGAAGGCGGAGCTGACGAAGTGTCGCGCAACCACTGTATCGAAGGCTATATTCGGGCAACGCCGAAACGCGATTACCGCAGCCTGATCACGTTTCTGGAAAGAGAACAGATCGATTACAAACCGTACTCGCATTTATTGAATAAATAAGCCGCCCCTTAAGGCGGCTTTTGTTGTACCATTGAAGCAATTGAGATCCTACAGGGATGGAATAATGGGGGCGATCGGAATGAAAGTGGCGGTAACCGGAGGAACGGGCTATGTCGGAAGCTTGCTTGTAGACGCGCTGTTGCGCCGCGGGGACGAAGTCACCGTAATCTCGAGGTCCGAGAGACTGCGGGAAACGAAGCCCAACCTTTCCTGCGTATCGTGGAAACGGCTCGCCGAAACGCCTGCCGCATTGGATGGCTGCGACGCCATCGTAAACTTGGCCGGAGAATCCATTAGCCGGCGTTGGACTGCGGAAGGGAAGCAGGCCATTCTGCAATCCCGGCTGGATGCCGCCCAGGCGATCGCTTCGGCCGTTGCGTCCTTGGCCAATAAACCGCCGGTTGTCGTGAACGCGTCCGGCATCTCGATTTACGGAACGGATGCCAGCGTCGCCCATGACGAACAGAGCGGCGTGCGAGGCACGGACTTTCTCGCTTCCGTCGTGCAGAAGTGGGAATCCGCGGCGGACCGCATTCCCGCGAGCCGCCTCGTCAAGGTGCGCATCGGTCTCGTGCTCGGGATGAAAGGCGGCGCCTTCCCGGCGATGGCGATGCCTTACCGACTATTCGCGGGCGGCCGGATCGGCAGCGGGAAACAATGGATTCCGTGGATTCACGAAGACGATATGGTCCGTCTGCTTATATTCTGCATCGATAATCCGCAGATCGAAGGTCCCGTCAACGCCTGCGCGCCCGAGCCGGCGACCAACGATGACTTCGGACGGGCAATCGGCAAAGCAGCCGGAAGACCGCATTGGTTTCCGCTGCCGCCTTTTCTCTTGAAGACGGCGCTTGGCGAGCTCTCCTTCCTGCTGCTCGAAGGATCCAGAGCCATTCCGCGCAAAGCGCTGGAACACGGATTCAAGTTTCGGTATGCGACATTGAAAGAGGCCTTGGGCCAGTTACTGGGACGAACTTAGCTGCGCTTAGCAGGCAGCGGTTCGTTCCTTTCGGGGATTAAGAGCCTTGTCTTCGTTCATTGATGTCTCCTTAGGCATACAACCAGCCGCTGTTATTTCCGCCAAAACGTTGAACAGTCCGCCTTATCCGCGATATTATACGCGATCATTTTCCCGAGTAATGCGAAATCAACCGGACGATCCCAAGTGAAGCGTACCAGCTCCTTGGTGTGGCCGAAACCAGCCTGCTCAATGTCATCCGCGAACCGGATCATTCCTGCCTTCTCAGGGGCAACAGCCAAATGTTTCTTGGCTACGCTGAAGCCAATGATAAACGTGCCGTGGTCGGTAAACATCGGCTGATTCCATGCAATCTTAGGTTCGAGTTGGGGGAATTGTTCGGCTACCCAAGCCAAAACCTCTTCCGTTCGAGCCTGATGTTCCGGGTTATCAATGCTTGCTAGATAGGCTGCGAAAGCTTCCATGTCGTTCCCTCCTATACTACCTTCTTATACAGCGTAAACGGCTTGACTTGCTTGAAGCCGCCTTCCGAAGTGAAATCATGATGATCAATTTCTTTTATTTTAATAGCTTCTATGAATCCCCAATGGTTATACATCTTGATTAACTGTTCTTCATCCAATTCGACGCCGATCGTGAGCTCCGTACACCCTTTCTCGATCGCCCGTTCGAAAACACGCTCCATTAAACGGCTTCCAATTCCCTTGCCCTGATAGGCCGGATGGACTCTAAATGCACATAAATAGGCCCGATTGATTCCGTTTGCCTGATCGGGATCCGGTGAATCGAACACGAGCTGTAATTCACCAACTAGCTTGCCGTCTTCTGACTCACACACCCATAACTCCTGCGTACCCGCTTGGACAGCTTCCATATATTTTATTTTAGTATCGTTATATTTGCCCCACGACCACTCTAATCGATCAAAGTCCTGCACTTCGCCTATGCGGTAAAACACGATTATCTATTCCCCCGCTCACTCTCACTAAACTCATCCTTCACGCTTTGCATCTGAGTAATATGGCGTTTGGCATGCAGGCATAAGAAATAAATATATTGATAGACATCAATCTTTCCCAGATTATTGACCGTCATGGTCGTTTTATACAAAATCCCTTCGCCGTTGGGGATGTCTTTCAGTATTTCTATGCATTCATGGATCTGCTCCTGCAATAACGCTTTCACTTCACTTAATGTCTTCTCACCGGTCGGTTCCATGTGTTCGGGTCTGATCCATTTGAAAGACTTGTGTGCTGCAATCTTATCCAAATCAACTAAATTATCAGGGTAGTTGGCAACGGCATGCGCGAGATCCGCTTTGGCCGCAAGGTCTAGAGCCTTCTTCTTCCCCTTACGAATCAAAATTAATAGAAAGTAATTCGTTAATGTAACATGCTCGAGGATTTGTTCAATGCTCCAGCCTTCATGCGGTTTGTAGCTAAGCATATCTGAACGTAAATCAAACCATTCATCGTAAGTGTTCAAGGTTAGTGAAAGTTCTTGGCCAATGAACGCGATAGATTGTTTTACCGTCATTGCTCTTCCCACCCTTAATTCCTAAGTTAAGCTGCTGCCGCAGGGACAACCTTTCCGTCATGCATGTAAACTATAATATCATTTCCACTATCTTGTCCTTTAAAATAGAGGTATCAACTCACGAATATCATGCTTTAATCTTGATGGATGCCTGGGGTGGCCAGACTTTGTTTTCATCAAACAAAAAAGTTCAAAACCATTCTGCTGCAACATATCCATAACAACTTGATTTCGCTTATTTAGAAAATGTTTTTCGCCCCAAGCAGCTACGATCGTTTCTGATCTTGCCGCAGCTTCGATGATATGTTTATCATTATCCTTGCCAATTGGATCCATGGATTCTATTAATTTCTGGGGATTTGTTGAAATGAAACTAAATAAATTAACGACTTCAAACGAGCCGAATCCCAATTTCTTTGCAAAAAACAAACACTGCTTAGAAGTTTGATCCTCAGTAACCTCACTTGCAGTGCTTGGATTTAACATGATATATAAGAGTCTCGGCAGCCCGGTATCCCATTCACGCGTAAGGCTGTATCTATACATTTTCTGCTCATCGAAAATGGCTGATAAACGCATACAGTCACCTCTTGGTTAAGGTTTTATGCCCTGTCCGGACCGAGGGCGAATGCCCGAAGCGTGAATACGGTGTTGTATGAAACCAGTGCCTTCTTCAAATATTCTTAATTTAACTTGTATATCTTTGCTTAAGTTCTTTAATAAATACTTCAATTGGATTTTTATAATCTATAGCCTTATAGATAAATCTATTATTCCATCTAAGCCATTCAGAAATAGTTCTTTAAGTTTTTGATTCTGTCCCGATCTTATGCCGGTGACTGTTAGACTCAATCTTGTAAGATCATTCATAAACACGTAATGTTTCTTTCGATATAGATTAAAGATGTTTACATGCCAACAGAAAAATAAATCTGATTTACCAACTGTTCCAGGCTGAATTTTAAGATCCTTCAACGTATCTTTCGTAGCTTTAAATATAAGCATGTAGATTATCCTTTCTTTCTTGTGCTGGTTAAGTACGTGTGCGCAGGTCATTAGAATTAGCCAGTGCAAGGTTGTCCGGCTGCTATTATTCCATGATCTTATTTAGTGGTAACATAGGTACAACTTTTCCATTATGAATCAACACTGTTATCTTCTCTCGGTTATCTTCACCTTTAAAGTAGACTTCGGTTTCACACCCAACCATCATGTAACATTCCTCTTTAGATTCACCAACATATTCAAATGTTTGAGTTTTATTGTTTTCCTTCAAGTACTTTAAAGCCTTATACTTGTTACTATTTATTATCTGATATTGATTATAAGAGTAGTATGCTAAGCCTATACCTAGGAGGATAGCAATCAGAATTATAAGGTATCTTGTATTGCTTCTCATTCAATTCCCCTTGTATTCATAGGATTCTTGTATGTAAATAAACTCATTTGCTCTTCCGATAATTAATTAAAAGACATAGCAGATTAGAAAGAATACCGTAAAAAGCAACTATAAGTGGATAAAATATATAAATATGAAAAGTATCACGATCTGTGTAAACTGTAATACTACTTAAATACGAATAGGTTACATCTTTTATGGTGCCATTAGATAATTGAGTTAGATCGAGCATACTTCTAATATCTCCGTACAAATGCTGAAAAGCATTGAGCAACGCAAATAATATGATCAGATTATTTAAAAGAAGACTTTTCTGGAATTTGTCCATCAATTACCTTCCTTTGCTTTTCATCTAACGTTCTTGTATTCACGAACTCGAGAGGCTGAGGCGAACAACAGCGAACGGTTCATCAGACTTAGGCTCGCTGTAATTACCTTTAATTGCTTTTAAATCTTACCTGCCCTTTTTAAGTGAATACGAATTTCATTCTCTAGCTGATCTCCATAAAGCTTTCCGTCCAAAGTATGATAACCACTCGTATGCTCACCTTCATCGTCATCACCAGTTATTGTTAAACCCACCATTTCATAAAAACCAATTTCTTTGCGTATGTTCTCAAACTTCTTAAGAATTTCTCCCCCCAGTCGTAAACCTTTCTTATATTCTCCCAAAAAGCCTTCTTCTTTTACTTTTTCAATATTGTTGTCGAGGCTATCCGTAAGGTTGAGTTCTTTTAATATCTTCTTAAAATATAGTGGAACCTCGTGCCATGATAAATCTGGACATCCAGCAGCAGCACGGACCCGAAGGTGCCGGCCGAATTTCGGTTAGGTAAATCAAAAGGAACTGCTCGATCGCTTTCTATTCTTTCTTTTTCATTTTCTGTTAGTAAAACAACAAATACACTTTGATCCATGGCTATCGAATAATATTGGAATCCTGTGTCATCAATAAGTTTATTGATATCCTTCAATATCTCCATGTTAATGAAATCACTTTGCTTTGATAATTTATATTTGTATTGCTTATTGTTTAGTGTGAAGTATACATTCACTGGACCTTCTGTACTCTTCCATTCTTCATGAACATCTGTCAGTATAAATTCACCTTGCGAAATATCAGACCACTCTTTTAACGTCTTTACATAAGCATTATTCCCTTCAACGACATCCATTTCGAGGTCCTTGAACCAGGTCTTACTATTGTCTAACCCCCACACGAATAGATCACCAAAAGCAAAATAGTAATTTTCTTCGGATGGACTAAAAGGGTCAAAAAACTGACTAAATTGATTTTCTTTATTTATTTTCTCAGTCACATCCTCCACTGTTAATTGTGTATCCTTATAAAATCCTAATTGCTTATAGTAATTAAAAGCATCTTGAATTCGTTGTTGTCTCGTCATCATTCCGAATTTATAAAAGCTATTCCTAATATTTGATTCCATCGTTTCACTGATATTGTCACTATGTGATGATCCGCCGATTAATTTTAATAACACAGTACAAATTGCTATTATTAAAACTACTGCACCTATTTTTTTCGGAGACATAATACTCCCTCATTGATTTTCAAATTATGCGATCCTTTTATATGTAACGTTCTTGTATTCACAAACCCTCATTGGCTTATGTGAGCAGAGGGAATGGCCGCGACGTAGTTAGCCTGTCACTTTTTCATTATCTTCCGATAAATATAAATAAAAGGGAACCAAAACATGACTCCATGTCCCGCTCCGACAATTGCCATTATAATTGGCATAAAGACAACGGCTATTAATCCAGCTTTATATCCATGGATCTCTTTCTCGTCCATGTTAAAAACAAAATCACTTGAATTTAGAGAGTAAATAAAAAAGACTATTCCTAGTACTATTCCAAAAATTCCATAAATGATAGTTGATCTCTTAACTACTGATCTCATGTTGTTTTCCTTTCAATCTTTAAGTTAGTGTTGACTATTACTTCGTGAGGCTTGCCGAACACCTAATGCAGTTACGTCCCGACGGGCTTAGGGGGGCTGGATGTGATCACTCGCTTCTCAGATTGACCCCGAGTGTGAATACGGTGTTAGCCGAAGGAAGTTCTGGAAGCAGCCATTGTATTTAAGGCGTTCTCAAAATAGCTATAAACTTCATCTGCAATTCCTAGAAACTCTTCAACAGGTACATGACTATCCAAGTAACAAGCATACAGATAATCAACTAAAGCGGAGTCAATCTCGCAATAGTCTAATATGGCATTCTTCATCTTAATAATGTCATCTTGCCATACACCTGTATCTTCTAGAACCAGAGAGTATAATGCACGAATTAATCTCTTAGAATAACCTTTCATATATCTAGTTTTCATTGTGTTATCGCTAGCATTAAATAGTAAATTATGTATACGACCTACTTCCTCCTTGGTCTCTGTATTTAAGTCTAAAATGAACGCTGGAGAAGTAATTATCGGTGGCACTTTTTCACCAACGTCATGACCATATATACAAACACAAATGATCTTAATCCAAAAACCCCACTCATTCGGTTTACTTAATACATCGTCAATTGAGCAAATTATCGTATCAATTTTAGTTACTATTGAATATTCTTCCAAAAGCCTGTCTTTAATAGTTGACAATCTTTCGTAATCAATATCTTTGGGATTTTCACATACAATAGTAAAGTCTGCATCTGACTTAAAAGGTTTAGCAGTTCCTTTTGGAATCGAGCCACACATATAAATGCTATGAATCTTACCTTTAAATTCGGTAAGTATATTGTCTTTATACTTATCAACAAAATCCTTATACTCACTTTGTATTACAATTCTATTTATAACTTTTTCTAAAATCATATAAGCTCCTCCAAACATGTAAGAACTTCTTTCGGCTAACGTTGTTGGATTCTCGAAGTCCTACCACCTTAAAGGAGCTAAAGGAGCGAAGCGACTGGCCGCGATGCGGTTAGGGGGTGCAGGTGTGTCCGGCCGAATCTGCTTCCTCGCTACTGATCTTCTTACTTCTGCCGGACCGAGGGCCGAATGGCCCGAAGCGTGAATATGGTGTTATGTGAAGAGCTCCACTCCTAGAAATATTTACAAACGGCCCTCTAATTCATTCACAATATTTTTCCAGGTTTTATATTCTTCCGACTCTTCCCATAACTCTTTTAGTTCAGACTCTTTCTTTATCTTCTTAATTGCTTTCTTAGCTATAGGTAGTAAGCTTTTTCCTTGTCCTTTATGTATTTCAACCCATTCATGAAGTCCTTCTACATAATTTGAATCATTAACTAGTATTTCACCTGGTTTTCCTTGCAATGCAGCAAGAAGTTCAATGGCTCCAAGAGCATTTGAAGCAAGATCTACTTCTACATATTCCTCATCTATGACTGACTCAATGGTTTCTTTAATTAATTCTATGCCCTCTGATTCTAATAGATCTGCTTTCCAATCCAAGACATCATCGTTCTCAAAAATGCCCGTTCCCCATGCTCCCATAAAACACACTCCATCTCTTCATGATTTGTCATTCGATCTTGGAGAAATTCACATAACGTTGTTGTATTCACGAACCCTCACTGGCTTAAGGGGCGCATGCCCCGGGTCCGACGGACTTAGCCAGTGCAGGGCTGTCCAGCTCTGCCAGACCGAGAGCCTGGTGACCCGATGCGTGAATACGGTGTTATCCGAGGTAACTGTCTTCTTGAGTTATCTACCAAAAGATATCTTTCAGTCCCACCAACTTACTAATCCTGAATCAGTTTTTATTTCACTTGCTGTTTTATTGAACTCAAAAAAATCTTTCTTTAAACATTCAGTTATATCTTCTTCAATTACTGTCATTCCTTCAATTGATACCCTATAATCATTGCGAAAAGGTGAGACAACGTATCCGTATACAAATACGCTTTGGTGCTTCCTTAAAAATTCATAGAACAATTGAATGCTTGGTGCATCATTATGTCGTTCTTCAGGGTCTATAAATTTCAGTTCCATTAATTTCTCTAATACATTAATTCTTACTGGTTCAAATCGTACCACTCTTCTCATTAATGCTCGATTTTCCCAATCTATCTCCACTTTGAGTAAACTATCTCTTGTCTTATAATCGAGGTTATATTTAAACGATTCAAAATCCTCCATGATATCCCTCCCAAGTACTTGATGTTTACACAGAAGCACAGATGTTTCGAATAACTAATGTCAGATATGTACGGCTGAAATCACTTCCAGGCTTCTCAACTTAGGTCCGGGTCAAGGGCGACAGGCCGCTGCATGAATGAGGTGTTAGCTAAAGTCACCTCTTCTCGAAATAGCTAAAAAACACTCTTCTTTATTAAGTTCAATTCATCTAAGAGATTTGTTTCTAGATTTTCATTCCACTCATCTGGATTATTAATTACTAACGGGAATTTACTGTTATTCAATAAATAATATTTCATTTGTAAATAACTACCAAGCGGGAAGTCTTGGGCATTCCACTGTTTTCTATATCCAACTATCCCATGATTCTTTAGTATTGTTTCCATTGAAATAACGACTTCTGTAATTAGTTGCTTCAGTTCACATTCTTCATTGAATTCTAACTTGCCTGGAATCTCTTTAATGCCATCAATAAAAACAGTAATTGCTATTTGCACTTTATCATTTGATATCTTTTTAATGCTCCAGCTATGTATTGCAGGTTCTGATTCCCAGTCAAATTGAACAACATTCTTTACATCAGACGGAGTACATTCAGGGATTAGCAATTAAATGGATTTAACTAGATCTATTAATGGTTCTGACAAATAGCTTGGAAAAATGTAAATCTCTGAACTTCCAATTTGAAGATGGACATCAGCCCAGCCAACACTATTGAGTTTGTATGAAAACTTCATGGCCATCCCACCGTAATTTCTTTATGGTCTCGGTTATTTCAGCTAGCGTTCTTGGATTCACGAACCCTCACTGATATGCTAGCAAATCTTTATTTATCTTCTTCAGGATTTGTATATAAGCCCATTATTTCTATGACTTCCATTTCTCCTACTTTTTTTGATCCTTCCATAAAATATCCCTTAACTCCAATCTTGATCCGATGTTTATGTATTTCGCTCCTCATTTCAGGTATTAACACCCACATCCTTGCTGTGCCTCTTTGAGGCACCTGAATATTATCTTCAAATATGACTTCCCCTAATTCATCCTCAAATTCCGGATGAATCATGTAAATCCCCGTTTCTTTAATATCGTCTCCCTCATAAGAAAAATCACTTCTATATCCCTGGAAAGGTAAATTTCTTCTTCCCCCTTCTTCTGTTAAATAAAATCGATAGTTAACTCTAAAATCAGGAGGATGATTTCTAATTTCTTCATATGAAACCCACATAAAAGACCTCCAAAAATAGATAAATAGTCTTCAGCAATGTTGCCTACCGTTCGTGTATCGCGAACCCGAGAGGCTTAAGTGACCGTAGGGAACGGGGAGCCAGACTTTGCCTCGCAGGGTTGCCCGGCTGAATCTACCCTCGGCACTTCTGCATCGGTCCGGACCAAGGGCGTAAGCCCTCGTGAATACGGTGTTATACTCAGTAGTTGCCGTCTTGAAATACTTTCAACCGTTCTTCAAATTCCGTAATGCATTATGTATCCTTTGTTATTTGAAGACTGTTTTGCAAAATCAATTAGTTTTTGAATTTCAAGTAGATATTTTGTTTTGGAGATTTTATTACGTGTTTCTTCCCAATAGGTATCTCCATCCGGTTCTTCCCGCCATATTGTCGGACCCTTAAAGTTGATAATATCTGGTGCCTCATGTATCAATGAACTCCAACTGTTCAAGACATTTAAAAGCTTCTTAGATCCTTCATTATTTATAAAAGTGATGCCATAATAATTAAGTCCAAAGCCTTCAACTTTAGTCTCTGGATTGTAGGTGGGGACCCAATTAAGAAAATCAATTATATAGGTAACTATGTCATCTGATAATTCCACTTTATGTTTCCAGGTATTCCGGTTGTGATAATACCACTCTATTCGATTACTAGGATGTAAGTCATTGGGAAGAAAAAAGAATTCATGATTCAATGCCATAATATCACCTGGGAATTGTCATCCCTTTAATTTATTTGTACTGTACTGCAGCTATTGTGTATAACATTCTTATATTCACGACGTTCCACCGACTTAAGGCCCCGAAGGAGCCGGGCGCGATGTGCTTAGTCGGTGCGGATGTGTCTAGCTGAATATGCTTCCTGCTACTGCCAATTGCATCCTCAAGATATATCATACCTCGGCTGGACCGAGGGCCGTATGGCCCGATGCGTGAATATGGTGTTTTCCGATGCCCCTTCATAGAGACGCTCTTATAGCTGTATACTTAAAAACTTGATTATTCTTAAAACTCAAAGTCTAGATTTAACTCGTCAAATCTTAATGAATTGGAATTTTTAATTTTAAATTTTTGTTTTAGATTTTCAGATCCAGCATATGTAATTAGATTCTTAACAAAGAGACTATATATAAATATTTCTTTTAGAATTTCATACGTTTCTTCCTCATTCACCTTGATAATCTTAGAGTGAAAATGTTTCTTAATAAAGTTATTGGGCGTAAATTTCAACTCAATATATTGGTAAACTTCAAATTCGCTAAATTCCTTGTCTTTAGCATTCTCAGTTAAGTATTCATAAAAACCATTAATGCTACCTTGCGACTTTACAGCCTTAGCAAACGTATCTACTTTTTTGTGCTCAATGAACCTCTTTAAATACAATGTGATAACCAAAAGAAAAATAACAAAAACAATAGAATTTAGTAAAGATTTATTTAGCGGCGAATATTTAAAAACAGTACCGCTAAGTTGTTCTATTTGAGTAGATACTGCAATCAGAGCAGACAATACAAACGTAATTCCCAGTGCCCTATAGTTCCTCACCGTTGGTTTATAAGAAGCAACTAACTCTTGTGTTTTTTCAGTGACTTTAGTCGATTTTAATGATTTAATTTCACTTTCCAAAGTTTTGACTTTATCGGATAAATTACTACATGATAATTGAAGATACTGTATTTCATTTTTATATCTTTCTAATTCCCTTTCACTCTTCAGCAACTCTTGTTTACTCTGAACGATCTCAAAATCCTTGTCATACACGACTATATCCCTAGGATTTATCATTCTTTCTTTCATCATATATTCTGATAGATTATCTAAGTGTTTATAACATGTCTTAAATCGATCCTCGGCCTCAGACTTTTCGTCCGTCTCTTTAAATAAATCGGGATGTGTTTTTAAGCGATACCGATATAGCATTTCATATAACTCTTGTGGGCTTAAATCTTCATCAGTGCCAAGAAAATCTTTAACTGACTGAACAACTGTTGAATGGTCTCTGTTCGACATATTGCAAATCACCTCATAATACTAATGGTTGTATTTATTAAATTCTCACATTTCGATACTGATTTGATAATTACTAGCTTTGTAGCTATAAGAGGTTTCGGATAAACCTTCTTGTATTCACGACGTCCTTCCACATTAAAGGAGCGAAGCCCCTCGCCGCGACCGCGGTTAGGTGGAAGGATGTGTCCGGCTGAATCTGCTTCCCTGCTACTGAAATTCCTTTTCGAATCCTCTTCTAACTTCTACCGGACCGAGGGCCGCATGGCCCGAAGCGTGAATATGGTGTTATGCGACGGTGCTCTGATTAGCCCACAGTTTTATTTCCTTAACATCATTTCAATAATTCGCCTTGTTCCCCCATCATCAGGTTCGGCTTCATCCCATTGACTTCCATACATTCCATCTGTACTTCTAATTAAGAAATCAAGTTCAATCCAACTTTCTTCAATAATTAGTTTGAATATATAGGCTATCCTATTTACCATATATTTATTTAATGTTTTCATATCTGCTTCAGATAGCTGATCATTTGGACTAGCATGCATATCTTCTATTGGTTCATTCCTAAAGTAAAATGAGTAATTGCCTTAGAAATCATTGTAATATTTTGCTCTACAAGTAATTGTTTCTTTACTGCAATATTCTTTTCTCTTGAGTCTTCAGATTTCGCTAATAATAAATCATCTAGAATTGAGTTCCTTATTGTAATACCATGTTTCTTCCGTTGGTAGGAAATCTTTGATTCTTTCACATCAAACAATTTTGAAATCATATAATCTGATATCTCTTCATCAATAAACATGGTTTTAAGAATGTCAGTTGATAGTTCCTCAATCTTTAATATCTCACCAGCATCTTTCCGAATCTTAAAGCCTTCATAGATTCCCATTTAGAATTCTCCTTTTGAATTAATATCTCCTCACTGTCGTATAACGTTCTTGAATTCTTGACGCTCGAAGAATGACGGGTGTGTCCGGCTGAATCCACTTCCAGACTTCTCAACTTCGGTCCGGACCTAGGGTAAAGCCCGAAGCGTGAATGCGGTGTTATAGGATGTCAGCACCCTCTTTGAATTAACTAGGAAGATAATTCATTTCTAATCTTAATTGCCAGTTTAACGAAGTCTAAATGTTTTTGATATGTCTCTTTCGAAAAAAAAATCCTGGATTCTACTATTCGGGGAGCCTGTTTCGCAATCTCTGGATACTTAACATAAAGAAATGAATAAAGGACATCTTTCTCTTTAACTGTAGGAATAATAGGTGCAACCGGTACAGCCAGCGGTCGATCCTCTTTAGCTATCTCTTCCGGAGTTGTCATACCAAATTCTTTCATAGTCTGATGTAACATATCCACCAGTCTTATCAAGTTGTATTCGGTCAAATTCAACAATCTTCAATTTTGAAGGTCTTCTTGAAAGGGTTTCGTAATACATAGTAACTTCTAGAACTTCTTGTCCTGCTAAAGAAGGTACAGGTTTATATTGTTGAATATTCGGCTTTGTAATTTTCGTTACTATTTATTCTTTTGAGATGAACACCCGAGCAATTCCACCCAATGAAAATCATCCTTTCAAAGTTCTTTCAGCATAGTTCTGATTTCAGATAACGTTCTGTGTATTCAAGACATCCGACGAATGTCGGATGTGTCCGGCTAATTCCACTTCCAAGCTTCTCTACTTCGATCCGGACCGAGGGCAAAGCCCTGAGCGTGAATGCGGTGTTAGCCGACGCACCACACTTCTTAGTGTTATCCTTCATAAATCATATAATTTGAATATAAGAATCGAATTCACTTTCTGGGTCTTCACCTTTAAATCTTTCATCATAGACTTCAAAACATACAATGTCATGTTGATCATAATTATTTGACGCTAGCCAATCTATAAGGGTATAGAATGTTTCACCAATCTTACTTAATGGGCCTTTATGAGTCATTCCAACATACTGACCAGCTGGTATCACATAAGAAAACATACCTTCTGGAATTTCTATCATTTGTGCAACTTCTATCCCCGCTAAATACCCTGGTTTATTTCTCTTAATAACCCCAAGAGTTTCAGGAGAATTCTTGCGACCATGTATTTCTTGAATTCTTGAAAATAAAATAGGCCAAACATCTCCAGGGTTTATAGGGCTTTCTATGTTTCCTATTCCAATTACTTTCTTCTCTTGAAATTCATAAACCTCAGGTTTCATATAATACCTCCGTCTTTTTATGGGCGTATGCCCGATGCGTGAATATGGTGTTAGGTGATGTCCCCGACTTCTTGAACTACTCACATTATCCTTGGATTCCCTTATATCGTTTACTGTTTCAGTTTTACATTATTTAGATTTCATTTCCCGTAACTTTTGATTTATGTCATCTAATGATTTTTGAACTGATTCCATTTTCTTCAATCCGGAATATTGATTTCCTATAATCCCTGCAAACCCAATCACAACAACCAAAGTTATTAATATTAATAAATAATCCATTAAAATTTTCTCCTTCTTAATTGCTCTCGTTTTCAAATAAAGGAGCAAGTCCTCCAAGCACCACGGCGCGGTTAGGTGGTGAGATGTATCCGGCTGCTTCCTCTTCCCTGCTAATGAAAATCCATCCCCGAATCCGCTTCTAACATCTGCCGGACCGAGGACCGAATGGGCCCGAAGTGTGAATAATGTGTTGTAAGAAATCGGCTCTTCTATAAACGTTCCTTCAAAATACGAATAAGCACTGCTCATCATACTTGCCTAATGTAAGTTTCATTGAGGTCATCCTTTCTCAGTATACCAATTCAACTAAATACTGGAAACAAACGAAATAGAGGTTTGCTTGGACAGCTGCAAAAAACAAAAAAGAGATTCTCGTTCTTGAGAACGACGAAATCTCTCCTTTTGGCAAGTATCAATTGATCCCTTATCTATCATTCAACCTGCTCGAAAAATATAAACTGGCCCCTGATCGCCGGCCAGTTGAAGCTCGTCGGTATCCGCGAGGTCATAGGTTTTGTATGGCACCATCGCGTTGCCATTCAACTTGCTTCCGTTCCGTGACCCCATATCTTTGGCGGACCAGCGGCCATCGCTGGCTACGAGCTCCATATGGGCTCTTGAAATGCCGGATGCCTGATCCATGTAATGCGTTCCTTCATTAGAACGGCCGATTATAAACTGCCGCTGTTCCAGCCGGATTTTCTCGGCTTGCCCCTCCGTCTGCCTCTCCAGCCAAGGCAGATGGCTTTTCTCGTCCGGCGTCTCCTTGGCTTCTTGACCGAGCAAGACCGTCGCGTCATTTGCCTTGAGCGGCATAATACTTTGCGGCTTGAAGGAGACTCCCCCCGAATTCGGCGAATCAACTACTCCTCGTTCTTGTTGAGGTGCCTGCCGCTGGCTTTGATAGGCTTCCTGCCGTGCCTCATTCCCTGGATTCTGCCGCGCATCCAGCCGGCGATTATCCCAGGCTGCAGCCGATTCGCTGGTCCTGCCGGCCAATCGTTCCGAGCCTCCCGCACCCAGAACGACCGAATTCGGCACAAAATCATCGTCAGCTGCCCATTCCTTTCCGCCGCCGCTCCATCCTGTGTGTGCTTCCTCCGAACGTTCTCCGGCCATGTCTCTTTCCTTGACGCGACGCAACGCGATCAGACCGATGGCTCCAATCATCAATGTCAATCCGCTGGAAAGGAGCATATTCGTCTGCGTAGGCGCCGCTAAATAGAGGAACCGCCAAATGATCGCAGTGACGAGCACGGCTCCCGCACCGATCATCCATCCTGTCCTGGACGAACCTTTGGTTTGTTCTTGAATCTCGGTTAACGGAAGGTCAACCTCTCTTGCCTGGTCAGAACGGCCCGCTATTTTCAAGCTGTCCCAACCTTGTTCCACCGGCACTCGTTCGTGATGGATCACGGACCGGTCGGCCTGCGTTTGCTCGAAGGGAATAGAAACTCCTTCTAATCGTAGAGATGGAGGACTAGCAGAGGCAGCTTGCTCCTTCGTAGCTGCTGCTTTCTCCCCCCTGGCAGCTTCGCCGCTTTGTACCTCCCCAACCGCGACTATCTTCAGGCTGGCTCCAAGCAATGCGAGCAGCGTCTGCCGGAGCTGATCCCACGACACATGCTCCCCCCGCAAATGCTGGAATACCTGCTGCAAGCCGATCCCATCCGGCTCGTCGATATCGCCTACCCAGCGGATTGCCATAGCCAGCACCGCTTCTCCTGCGGAAGAAACCGCTCGCTGCTCGCGAAGCGGCACGTAAGCAAGCACCGCATCATCCCAATGATCGCCGATGAAAATATACTGTTCGTGCAGAAGGAAGCAATCTGCGCGAAGCATATAATGCCGGCAGTCGTCCAATGCTTCGACGACGGTCAGCAGCAGCGTATAGAAATCGAACATCGTCATTCGCTGCGTCTGAAGCCGATGCATTAACATCCGTTTGCCGTTCAGCGGATAGCGGAACGTGATGCAGCCGTCAATATCGATCCATTCCATCGGCAAGAGCTTCGGAATCCGCTGCCCCTGCAGCATTTGAATTTCGATACTGTCCAGTTGTTCCCTGGTCACGCCGGACTTCAAGTCCACAATCATTTCGTGGCCGCGTTTCATGGCGAAGTCGACCCGAAGCTCGTCCATCATCATCTTCGATTCCTCCTAAGTTCATTACAACGTCATCATGCACCAAGCTGTCACAGCCCCAGGGAGGACCGCGATCATAAATGGAAACCGCATGCTCCCCGAATCCGTGAAGTTCGCTTCCCAAGCCTGCAGCCGGGAATTGGAAGTCAATACGCACACCGCCCCGAGCAGGAGCCGCTTGCCGAATGAGCGATTCACGAACAGGATGACAAGCCCCATTAACCCGCCGTACAGGACGGCGTACATAAATACTTGCAGCACGGCTTCGACGCCGACCACCGCCCCTAAAGCAGCGAAAAATTTCACGTCGCCTGCCCCTATCCCTTTTAATAGATAGAGCATCACTAACGGAGCGAGTCCTGCCGCCGCCCCGGCTATCGCTTGCAATCCTCCGTCCGCGCCGCCAATGGTCAAGTGATAAGCGACGCCGAGCGAGAAGAAGGCAATATTTAACCCGTTCGGGATGGTCATCGTCCGAATGTCGCTAATAAATGCCGCGCCCACGAACAACGCTGCCAAGATACAGGTCACCGTATTATCCATTCGTTCCTTCCTCCCCTTCCGGTTTCTTCTGTACGACAAAATGTCTGGCAGCCGTCGTTCCGTCGCTTGCAGTCACGACGATCTCCCACGTGCCGGGTGTCGTATTGCCGGACACCAGCCATGACCACTCCGCAACGCCGTCGCCGTCCGTTACGATATCGCCCAAATGTCTGGCAACGCTTCGGCCGCTCTTATAGAGCACTTGAATGGATAAGCTGCGCCCCGGACTTGACTTGACGACTACCCTTGCTTGGTGACCAGGCCTTGCGGGGGATGGCTCGATCAACACGATTTGGATCGGAGCATGCTCGGAATCGGCATCACTCCCGAGCCTGGGCGACGGCAGCGTATCCGGTGTCCATACCCGTTCCTGCGCGCGTTCAGTGAGAACGATAGTCTTGCGCGTGAACGGAAAACCAAGCTTGAATGCATATTCCGCCTCAATGGCAATGCACAAATCATCTTTGTTCTTCAGATCAGGCAGCGAGATCTTGGAAAGATGCAGACGTTCCGGATCAAGGACGGACGTATCCGCTTCGTGGCGAAGCATCGGTTCGATAACGGAACGGCCAACCGTTGCAGCCGCAGTATCCACGATGGTGTCCCAATCGCCCCTCAAAGCCGCAGCCAACAACGGACCGGACGGCGAGGGCAGCCAGCTCTCCAGCTTGTCTGCCAAGAATCGGACTGCAGGCAGCGGTTCGCCGGCGGCCGACGAATTGCTGCCAGAAGCGGTTGACGTATTACCGCTTGCGGCAGGCATGTTGCTGCCGGAGGCGGTTGACGTATTACCGCTTGCGGCAGGCATATTGCTGCCGGAGGCAGCCCTGTCGTCGCTGGAGGATGACGAGTCTCCACCCGATTGCGAAGCGTCCCCGGACGTGTCCGCGGATGATGAATCTCCATCATTCTCGCCAGCCTGATCGGCACTGTCGTTCTGCGCTCCCTGCACGGCGAGATCAATCGGATGGATATTCGCTGCGGCTTGCCGGACCGTTTGCGAGACTGCGCTATGAAGCGCCATCTGCGCCTCGCTCATTTGAATCAGACAGATGAAGAACATAACCGCCATCAGCGCTATGGGCAGCACCAAACTCGCTTCGAGCGCAATACTGCCCGCTTCGCCGCGCCTTCTATCCGTATGAAGTTCCGATCGACTGCGTTCTCTCATAACGGCCGTCATTTACCTTTCCACTCAATATGTCTGCTGCCGTAAAGATCTTCATTAACCCGGGCACGAACCATAGATTAACCGATGACGTCATTTCACCGGATAAGCCCGTCGCTGCCTGGGCTAAATCGGCACCCGTATTATGCTCGATGACGGCGATGATGCGAGCCGTTCTCGCTTGGGCTCCGCTGCCGTGCAGAATAAGGAATACGCGCAGATAATCCGCATAGGTCAGATCGACGGGAACGTACTTCGACAGCTGCACTTTTCCCGTATTCGTCAGAGTAACCATATCCGCGACCGCCTTCTCTAACCCATACAAGACAGCCGCCGCCAACACGAGCAGCGGATGTCCAAGCGCCCGGCATTCGATGAATCCTTCCATCGTCCGGATCGCCAGCCGTGCCGCGAATACCTCCCCGGCAGCGGCAGCGATATTCGCAGCAGGTTCTTGAAACCCATAGAGGATATATTCGATTTCTTGATTCTGGAGCGCCAGCGCCTCCGAGAACGATGCCTGGTCACCGCCCGTAAAAATCCCCTGCAGCTTCTTGGGATCAAAGCTGCGAAAGCGATGACTGACATATTCGTTGACGTAGAGAGGATCGCGGATGCCCGCCAGCAGATCGGCCATTCCGCCGAACATCGATCCCATGGAGGTCATCGCCGACTCCGCTTCATCGCCTGGATTGTCGGTGCTTTGCGATTCATCTTCACTTGCTTTCGTCTCAGTCGCAGCCTCATTAAACTGCAAATTATCGTCCGCCAGCTTCTTCACTTCGTCGAAATCCCGTTTCAATTCTTCCTGGCCTGGGGCAGATGTCATGCCGCCAAGCAGCGCCTTGACTTCGCTCCATTTGGATTTGGCCGCAGCCTCCTTGGATTTGCGCTCTCCGTCATGGGCATGCCGGCGCTGAAAATCGTCCTGCCTGGCTTGAATGACCGTTCCCGGGTTCAAATACCGTGCCGAATACGTGTTTACGGCATTATTCACGTTCGACCAAGCTGCATTTAGCGCTCCGCCTCCCCCAGTCGAGGATACCGCCGAGAGAACCGCGGACTGGAAAGATGACGATACTGACGCAATCTGCCCATAAAGAGTCAGTTGTTCGTTTAGTTCAGTCCGATACGCGGTAAACCATCCCGATTCCAACACAAGCTCTTCGGCGGACTCTCTTGTTTCCCCATATTGAAATAGCTCTTCCGTCGTCATGGACGAGCTCTCGCTTCCCGCAATATCCGCATCCGCCAAATGATCGAAACCGCTGGATGCCTGCGACTCCCGCATACGTTCAACTGCGGATGCAATGGCTGCGTTGATCTGCTCCGCCGTTTGAAGTTCGGCTAACGCTTCCTGCGTATCGCCGCGGCGGCTTTCCAACCCGGCGTCGGCGGCACGCTTGACGGACGCGGCCTCACTCTGCGACTGGCTGACATAAGCGGCGATTTCGCTCGTATGCACCGGCTCCTCTTCTTCGTCCAAGGAAGCGTCAGCTTGACGCCAGCTTTCATAACTGCCGTAACCGCTGACGATCCCTGAAGCACTCCCCAGCTCGTCCTCCAGGCGGGATACGTTCGAAGCGCTCTCTTGCTGAAGCTCCATAACTCGCTTGAGATGCTGCTCGCGTTCCTCATACAGCTTCCTGACATCCTCCAGCACGCTGATCGTCGCGGTCGCTTCCTTCATTGCCGAGCCCATCGGTACGAAACGCGAGGCGATCTCCATCGTGAAATCGATCGGCGCCTTATACTTCATCTCCTCCAGCACCTGACGCGTAAACACCTTTTGATTGCCAAGCACTTCCTGCGTGTCCACATGTGAGGCCTCGCGCTTGATTCGCAGCAGCTGAAAGCCATTCTCTTCTTGGTCCGGCCAATTATTGTCCGCTGCCTGCGCGAACAGCTCGTTTCGGTCCGTTCCTCCCGCGCCGAACAAACCGTACCGTTCATATAACGCTTCGTCGTAAGCGGACAAAGCGGAACGAATGCCGGACTGCGCGGCCAGCTCGGTCTGCCTGTTGAACGCGGCGATTCTCGCATAATCGATCAACAGCGACGTGAACAACAGCATGGCTGCCGTCGAAACGATCAGATAGATCGAAACCGCCCCGTCCTCCCGGCGCCAAATCGAGAAGCCCGGCCGGCGGCGAATGCGCCGCCATGCTGCAATCCGGCCGTTTCGCCGCCCGCCGATCATGGGCTTAGCGCCTTCCGTCCGCCTAATATCTTCTGGGCCTGGTTGCGTTTATCGTTATCCATACCGCCTTTGAACTTCCCGGTATAATAGCGCACCAGCTCAACGTTGCGAATCAATTCGACCGGATCGACGATGGATGCGGAGCCTGCCGTTACTGGACTCGAATGACCGAGCAGCATTTCGAGCGGATGAATAGAGATCGGCTGGCGCAGCTTGAGACCGATTCGCTTCTCCAGCGTCCCGGAATAATGCATCGTTCCTTCGAACGGGCCGCCGACTCGCGCGGCTTCCGCCTTCATTTTGCGCACAGGCAAGGACGTCCCGTCCCCGCCAATGTCTCTACCACCATCTCCACCGCTGTCTCCTTCGCCCGCATCACCCGCCCCATCGCCTGAATTACCTGCTGCGCTACCCCGGTCTACACTCATACTTGCCCCGACTGCAATCTCAATTCCCTCGCCGCCTCCTTGTTCTGATCCGAAGCCGAATAAGGTTTTCAGCGCGCCGTTATCCGCCAGCCGCCAATACAATCCATCGTACTCGCCCGTCGGGGCGATTCCGCTCAGCGGGTCCCGCGAACTGTTGTCCCAGCGAAAGGCCGTCCGCTCCGATGTCAGCGAAGCAGTGTGATACAAGACGACGTTCTGATACGCGTACATGCTGAACATAAGCAGTGCAATCAAGATGAGGAACAGCACGGGGAAGACCATACTCGCTTCCAACGTAAAATTGCCGTCTTCCCGTTTCGCCAATTCGGCGAGCCAGCGATTAGCTCTCATCGAAAATCGTGTTCGCCTTCTCGTCCGCGCTGCCCATCAGATCTTTGAGCAGGCCGATGATCCAGTCCTTGAACAACAGCGCCAAAATAATAACGACCGCGATTATAAGCACAACCTCCAACGTACCCAAGCCTTCCTCGTTCTTCCAAAACGAACGTACCGCCTGCTTCAATTTGCGCATATGAATCCTCTCCCTAGTGGAATGTTTTGTCGATCCTATTAACCTCGCATCATTAATATCGCTGGCGACGCGACAAGCACCATCAGTACGAAGAAGATGCCGACAAGCGGGAATACCAGCTTCGAAGACGCTTCCTCGCCGCGAGCGCGGACGATCGCCTTGCGCTTCTCCCACATCGCATAAGACAGCTCCTTCAACGAGAGCACCAGCCTGTCTCCGCCGCGTCTATAATTGAGCAGCATCGTCGTCGTGAACACCGACACTTCCTGTACGCCGCAGCGCCGGCTGAACATTTCCATCGCCGCGGCGAACGACTCGCCGTTGCGGACGGATTCGTTCACGCGGCGCAGCTCCAGCAGCAGCGGATGCAGCGTCTGCTCGTCATTCCGCTCCGCGCAGCGAACCAAGGCGCGCTGCAGCGTTTCCCCCGCGCCGAGCAGCAGCATCAACTTATTGAGCAGCTCCGGCAGCAGCAGCACGATATCTTGTTTTCGGCGCTTTACCGTGCCTTCGACTTCCCTCCATTTTGCCGCCGGAATGACGACTCCGAGCAACAGCCCCAAACCGAGCAATGCAGGCTCGCTGCTCAAGACGCTCAACCAGGCGCCTGCCCATGCGGCCATATAGCCGAAACCGATTGCTTCGGCGATAAATCCGCGGCTCGCTTCAGCGGTCCAAGCCCTTCCGTGCAGCAGGAGCAGCTTGCCATGCAAGCCGGCCGTCTGCGTCTGGAAACGATCCGGCAGCCCGCTCCGCTCCAGCAAATACCGGAACGGCGCCGACAGCCAGCGTTCTTTCGCATCTCTCTTGCCTCTGCCACTCCGTTGGCTCACGATAATCGCGAAACACCAGACTACCGTCAGCAGTATTCCAACCGCCCAACCAGCCACCATCAACGCCGACTCCTTACAAGCGGATTTTCATGATTTTCGACATCAGGACATAACATCCGCCCAGTGCGAACAGCGCTCCGGTCAACAACAGATATCCCGCCCCGCTGTACAGCGGGGCCATATACTCGGGCGCGGTTAAGCTCAAGAAGGCCAAGAAGACGAAAGGGACCGCCATCATGATCCGGGATTCGAACCGCTTCTGAGCGACCATGACGGAAATTTCCTGCTGTACCTCCAGCTTCTCGCCGATCATCTGGGACGTACGGCGAATAACGTCCACCATGTCCCCGCCAGATCGCTTGCATGTCGTGAACACATCCGTGAATTGCGTAATATCCTCGATTCCAGCCCGCCTGCTGAAATCGGTCAGCACCTGCTCAAGCGGCTCCCCGATGCCCAAACGAACGGAGATAACGTCGAATTCCCTCACGATTTCCGTCTCCGGACTGGGATACATCAGTTTCAAATCCTCATGCGCCGTCATAAAGGCGTTCTCGACGGATCGGCCGGCTGCCAGCGAGGAAGCAATCGAGTAAAGCGCCTCCTTGAACTGCTGCGCCAGCCGCACCTTGCGTTGTTCCAGCAGGAACTTGCGGTACGCTCTGGGAACGACGATTCCGGCTGCAGACAATACGAGCGCCGCGGGGATCGACCGATAAAACAAGAACGCTGCCAAGAATACGACTCCGCCCCCGACCAGCGCCGCCGTTACGAATTGCCGCTTGGTCAGCCGGTAATCCGCATACTGGACCAAGCCCCCGGCGTCGCGGGCCCTCGTTCTTGCTGCCTCCGAATCCGGCCAAGCTGCCCATTCTATCCAATCTCTCTTCGGGCGTATCGGTTTCTTTGGGCTTACAGGCATCCTCATGCGCCCTCGCCTCCCCAAATCTCGGTGATGCCCGCCATCTTTAATTTCCATGTCCGCTGCAGCTCATTCCCGGTCCGCTTCAATTCGCCGAGCAAGCGTCCGCTCGCCTCCCCTTCCTCCTCGAAACGGTACAGCGGCTGCATGACGACCTCTCCGTTCACGATGCCGGTCACTTCGCAGATTTCCGTGACGCGGCGCGAACGGTCGCGAAGCCTGGACAGATGTACGATAACGTCGATGGCCGAACCGATTTGCTGCCGGATGACGGCGACGGGCAAATCGGCGCCTGCCAGCGCCATCGTTTCCAGACGCGCGATCATATCGCGGGCGCTGTTCGAATGGCCGGTACTCAAAGACCCGTCATGGCCCGTATTCATTGCTTGCAGCATATCGATCGTTTCCCCGCCGCGCACCTCGCCTACGATAATGCGGTTCGGCCGCATCCGAAGCGAAGCCCGAATCAGCTCGCGCATCGAGATCGCTCCCTTTCCTTCCGTATTGGCATTACGCGTCTCCAGCTTGACGAGATTGGGGATGGAGACGATTTGCAGCTCCGCGGCATCTTCGATCGTCACCAGCCGTTCGTCCTCGGGAATGAATTGCGACAACGCGTTCAGAAACGTTGTCTTGCCGGAGCCCGTTCCTCCGCTAATGAACAGGTTGTATTTCGCTTTGACCAGCTTTTCCAGAAAGCCGGCCGCCTCTTCCGGCAGAGCTCCTAGCCCGATCAAATCTCTCATTAATAGCGGTTTCTCCGGGAACTTCCGAATCGTCACCGTCGGCCCCTTCAGCGCGATCGGCGGCAGCACGATATGTACCCTGGATCCGTCCTTCAAACGGGCGTCCACGATCGGAGAAGATTCATTAACGACACGGTTCACGCCGGCCACAACCGATTGGATCAAGTCTTCCAGGCGCTCCCTGCTCTCGAACGCGAACGGCATTCGCATCAGCTGCCCGCCCCGTTCGACGAAGAGCTCCTCATGACCGTTAATCATGATTTCCGTCACGGAGGGATCGTCCATCAGCGGCTGAATTAGATCGAGACCGCGGAAGGCATGAAATAGACGCCGCACCAATTGGACCTTCTCGCCTGCCGGCAGCGGATGATCCATGCACCACTCGAACACGACGCGCTCGATCTTACCCGTCAATTCACCGTCCGAGACGGCGCTGTCCAATGCCAGCTGCCCGCGGATGCGTTCCTTCAGGAGCTGTATCGTTTCTTCGCTCATGTCCTCGCCTCCTACAGGATGCCGAGCCTGCGGAGCAGTGCGTCCACGGCGCCCCGATATTGCGGCACCATCGCCCCTGTCCCGCTTAAATACTCGCCGCCCGCCCATTCCTCCACGAACGGAAGCACGGCATCCATTCGAGCCTGCTTTCCATCCGTTAACGTTCTATCATTCAGCGCGCCTCCAACCTGCACGAACCTGAACTTCGGCTTCTGTGCCTTGAATTCCGGTCCGAACTTCCTGTCGGCGAATGAAATCGCCAGCTCATTCTTGCGAAAGCTCGCGATATCCGGCGTCGTTAGCCATAGAATGGCATCGCTTTCCTCGAATACCGCTGCGTGCATGGCATCCATCCTGCTGTCCAAATCCACGACAATGAGGCCGTAATTGCCGGCAGCCGCAATGGCGGCAATCAGCTTCTTCGCCTGGTCCGTCCCGAGCGCCAGACGCTCGTCAGGATTATTGCAAGGGACGAACGCATCCAGGCTGTACGCCGGATACCGTTTGCGATAGGCCAACACGGCGGATACGCCTTGATCGGAATCCGATTGGATCGCATATAGAAGTTTGGAGAAATCATCGCCGCCCGCGCTTCCATCCGAGGACAAAGGCAATGATGCATTCCATTGTTCCAGGTTGAGATAGAACGATCGAAGCCCTGCGATGTCGGCGTGACGGGCGAGCTGCAGCGCAAGCGTCGTCTTCCCCGTCCCGCCCGAGGCGGAATACACGGTTACGACAACAGGCCCTTTCCCGCGAAGCGCCGGTTTAGGCAGCTGGTTTCCCTCGGCCGCATACAGCGAGGTAATGGCTTGCAGCAGCTGGGGCAGCGGCTGAAACTGCAGCAATTCCTTCTCGTACTTGGACTGCCCGTAGTAATCAACGAACGCAGCCGTCGTAAGATCCTCGGGCAGATCGCCCAGCTCGCCGAGCATGGCCGGCTGCGCGGCCAGCAGATCGATCGCATACCCGCTGCGGATAAATCCGCGCAGCGCCGCTGCGTTAGTGAATGCCGTCAGCTGCCAGTTCTCGCCGAACGACGAATGACGGATATATTCGGCAAGACGCTCGATATAATCGCTGTCGTTTACGGCCGCAATCAGATTTCGTTTGTTCATGATCTTCGATTCCACACTCCTCCGAGGATGAAAAGAACGCAAAAAAAGCACCATAACGACGCAGTTATCTGCGCGGTTACGGTGCTTCCGTAGCGACATAAATTCAATTGCCCATAATTTACCACGTACTCAAGCCGCCAGTCAACCCCTTTTATTTTTTCGATGTATCCGTTTCCATGCCAAAATACTAGTTGCTTATCTTTTGTAAGTAAATTATACTTACGTTAGTAACATATCAAAATTTGAGTTACTTAATTTTACAATTCATCCATATGAAAAGGGAGTTGTCATTATGAGCCAAACCAATACAACTGCTGCCCTGACAGCAGAAGAAGTCATGCGTGCCCGTCAATCCGTCCGTCAGTATAAGAGAGACGTTGTTATCCCGCAAGAAACGCTGAACGAAATTCTTGAACTCGCTGCAGCAGCTCCATCTTCGTGGAACCTGCAGCAATGGCGCTTCCTGGTTGTTCAAGAGCAAGCGCAGAAGGACTTCTTGCTTCCGATCGCTTACGGCCAAAAACAAGTATCCGACGCTTCCGCGGTAATCGTCGTTCTTGGCGATCTGCAAGCGCAAATCACGGGCCGCGAAATCTTCGAAGGCGCAGCAGCAGCAGGCCACATGCCGCAAGAAGTTGCCGACACGATGATCAAGCAAATCGAAGGCGCCTATGCGTTCGAGCAAGTTGCGCGCGACGAAGCGAACAAGAATGCCGGTCTTGCTTCCATGCAGCTGATGCTTGCAGCCAAAGCCAAAGGCTACGACACCGTGCCAATGGGCGGTTTCGACAAAGAGAAGCTGGTTGAAGCTTTGAAAATCCCTTCCCGCTTCATCCCGGTCATGATGATCGCCCTCGGCGAGGCAGCTACGCCAGCGCGTCCGTCCGGCCGCTTGCCGCTCAGCAAATTGGTCATTAACGAATCGTTCTAATTATCCGCTACCCCTTCCCTTTATATAACGAAAGCCCTCCGTTCTCCATAAGAGACCGCGAGGGCTTTCCTTTTGTCCATTCGTCCGATAAGCCGATGCAATGCTAATGCACCGTTTGTTCGCCGCCATGTCCTTGCTCGCTGGCATAGAGGTCCAACGGATGAGAAGATACCGGCTGCTTGCCGAAAAACAAGCCGATTTCGCGTGCCGCGCTTGCCGCGGAATCCGAACCGTGCACGATGTTGCCTGCAATATCCATCGCAAAATCGCCCCGGATCGTACCGGTAGACGCTTCCACGGGATTCGTCTTCCCGATCAAGGCACGCGCGTTCTCTACCGCATGTTCCCCCTGCCAGACCATCGCGCACACGGGCCCCGAAGTTAAATAGTCGACAAGCTCGCCGAAGAACGGCTTCGTCCGCAAGTCGCTGTAATGCTGCTCTGCCAGCAAACGGTCAATTCGCAGCAGCTCGATGGCCGCAAGCGTAAATCCCTTTTGTTCGAACCGCGCGATGATCGGACCGATCAGTCCTCTTCGAACGCCGTCCGGTTTAACCATAACAAATGTTTGTTCCAGCTGCATAACCAATCCCCTTTCCGTGATCACCTAAGTCTTGCGTTCCGCCGTGAGGGCAGAAAAACGGCGCAGACGCCTTTGCAGGCCGCACCGTTCCTTCTAGACTTCAGTATTCCACGGCATGGAAGTTTTCATTCCTCATTCGCCGATCGAAATTCGCCGCCTATCGCCTATTCTTCCGTCAGCGCCAGGAACGCGTCCACGTCCTCGAGCAGCAGCGACACGGCCTCGCGCCAGAAGTCCGGCTGATCCAATCGAACGCCCAGATGCTTCTCGGCCAGTTGCTCGACCGTCATCAGCCCCGTATCCCGCAGCAGCGAGACATAGCGACCCGCGAACGACGGCCCCGCTTTCTTCGCAATGGCATATATGCCGCCGCTGAACAAATAGCCGAACGTATACGGGAAATTATAGAACGGGACATCCGTTAAATAGAAATGCAGCTTCGCCGCCCAGAAATGCGGATGCAGCTCGCCGAGCGCGCCGCTGAACGCTTCGCGCTGCGCCTCTTCCATAAGCCCGTTCAGCTCTTCCTGGCCGACCATGCCTTCGCGGCGTTTCTCGTAGAAGCGCGTCTCGAACAGGAACCGGGCATGGATGTTCATGAAGAAAGCCACGGCGTTCTGCAGCTTCTCGTCCAGCAGCGCCAGCTTCTCGTCGCGTTCCGTTGCCGCTTCCAGCGCGGAGTCCGCCACGATCATCTCGGCGAACGTAGATGCCGTCTCCGCCACGTTCATCGCATATTCCTGCGCCAGCGGCGGCAGATCGTTCATCACGTGCTGATGATACGCGTGGCCGAGCTCGTGCGCCAATGTCGACACATTATCCGGCGTGCCGGAGTAGGTCATGAATATACGCGTTTGCTCGCTCTTCGGAAACGACGTGCAGAACCCGCCGGGACGCTTGCCGGGGCGGTCTTCCGCCTCGATCCATGCATCTTTGAACGCCATCTCCGTAAAATCCGCCAAGTCCGGGCTGAAAGCGCCGAACTGTTCTTTGATGAACGCCGCCGCTTCGTCGTATGAAACTTTCTTCTCCGTCTGACCGATCGGCGCAGCTACATCGTGCCAATCCAATTGCTCGAGCCCGAGCAGCTTCGCCTTGCGCTCAAGATAGCGCACAAGCTTCGGCTTTCCTTCCGTAACCGCCGACCACATCGCGTTCAGCGTCGCTTCGCTCATCCGGTTCATCTCTAGCGGTTCCTTCAGGATGGCATCCCCGGATGCATGGGCGAGCAGTTCCGCGTCAGCGGAACGACCAGCCCAGCCGCGTTTGCCGTACAGCTTCATACGGAAGCCGGAAATGCGATTCAGCGTATCCGCGCACAGGTCGGCCTGTTCGCCCCACACCCGTTCCCATTCGCGGAAAGCCGCTTCGCGCACGGAACGATTGCTGTTCGAGAGCCGATTGAACATCTGTCCGGCCGACAGCTGCTTGACCGTGCCGTCTTCCTCCGTCGCCTCGAACCGAATCCGGGAAACGATCGTATTGTAAAAATCGCCCCAGCCATGATACCCGTCGACTGCCAGCTCCCCGGCCAGCGCTTCCTGCTCCGGCGGCAGCTTCTCCTTCGCCGCTTCGCGGCGCTCGTTCAGCACGAACGCAACGGGCGCGGCCTCGCTGGATTGCAGCCAAGCCTTCCACGACGCTTCGTCGGTGCGGAGCAGCTTCTCGTCGTAGCTCGTCAGCGCGGCGTTGAACTTCGCCGACATCGTCTTCACGCGATCGTTCAGGCCGTTCGCGGCTGCGTCTTTCATTTGCTGCGCCTGCAGGCAGGATACGAACGAATCGGACTGACGCAGACGAAGCAGGATGGACTGCACCGCAGCGGTCCAGCTGGTCAGCTGTTCCGTGGATGGAGCCGCTCCTTGCGGCAATGTCGCTAGCTCGCCGTACAGCGCTTCGATATCGCGCTCCATGCCGGCCAGCTCCTCCAGAAATGACGCGGAGCTTGAGCCGCCCGCGTAAATGACATCTAAATCCCAAGTAATCGGATATTGCGTGGTCATAAGGGTCCCTCCTAATGTAACTGTGTAAGAAGTGTAGTTAAAGGCAAACCGTTCGTGCTTCAAATGCACGGCCGGGCGTACGTTGCGTATTAAGCAGCATCGGTGTATAACTGATTATAACGGTAATGTTGTCCCTTTTACCAATCCTATGCCGTCCCGGTTTCCTTTCCTAACAAGGGCCAATGAAGATAAGGAGTTGACACCGATGTCCCAACCATTGCAGCTTTCCGCCGAGACAGCCGTGAAGCTGGCCAAGGAATTGAACGTTCCGCTGGAGCATCTCATGCATATGCCGAAGCATATTTTATTGCAGAAAATCGCCGAGCTTGCGAAAGCGGCCCCTAGTCCCGAGAGCACGCCCGAAGACAAGGGAGACGGCAACCCGTGATTCCGTTCGAGCGCACCTTGCCGTACGACATCATCATGAAGGACGTGTATGTCCCTTCCTGTCCCTTCTGCAGCAAGGATAACGTCCTGCTCCCGCTTCGGCCGCGAGAGCTCTCGGATATCCACACCGGCAAGAAGCGGCTGCTCGTCTTCCCTTGCTGCCATAATCGCGTTACTGTCGTAGATGTCGACCAGGACTACCTGCTGACTGATACCGTGCTGCGACGCGCGTAAGGCTTGCCATCGTACGTAAATAAACCAAGAAACCGCCCGGGCTTCATGCCCAGGCGGTTTCTTGGTTTTGCTCACGTGATTGTCGAACCTGCTACGCGATACTACTCGATACTACGCGATACCCGCAGCGGTCTCGTCGTCGAGCCCCGTCTGCTCTTCGCGGATCAGCTGCCACTGCTCCCGGCTTGCCCGAATCATTGCGGCATCCGTGATTTTCTTGTCGTTCACGACGCGGGAAAACCAGCGTACGGCCAAGCGAGGCTCCCCGATGCGGCGGTTCAGCTCCCCGATCAAATACATCAGCTTCGCATTGTTCAGCGAAACGCCTTCCGTCTCGAACACCGTAACGTACGCATCGAGCGCAAAACGCAAGAAACGCTGCTCCTGCTCCCGGTCCTCCATCGAACGGTAGATCCAGGCGATGTGATGCAGAATGCCTGCGACGATCCGTTCCTTCTCCCCGATAACGCCCGCGCAGAGCAAAGCGATCTTATAGCAGGCCAAAGCCTGCTCTCTTGTCCGGCTGCCTCCGTATTCGCGGCGCGTCCATCGCGCGCCGATCTGCTCGTAATACTTCTTCCGCTGGGCATCCGTCATCGCCGTAATACCGTTCTCCGTCGAGGCGAACCCGCAGTCCGGACAGACGAAGACAACGTAATAGTCCGGATTGATCTCGGTTTTATAGGAAGCGCAGAAGTCGGTATCCTGACGGATCGACTTCTTGAAGCTTGGCCGGACACGCGACGTTGCAAAGGAACCCTCACAGCAAAGGCAGGTTTTGGTTGTCTCGTATAAAGGTTCCATGTCATCACGTCTCCAGATCGTAGGTTTAGGGTTGATTAATAAAGTGATGCGCCGGCCCCGAAAGCCGATCCAGCATCAGCTCCTGCAGCTCCATCGGCAAATCCGTCTCGGACAGCGCCGCGCGCATGCAGCTCAGCCAAGCTTCGGCGCGCTCCGGCGTGATCGGAAAAGGCATATGCCGCGCCCGCATCATCGGATGGCCGTACTGGTCGGAGTACAGGGATGGACCGCCGAAAAACTGGGATAAAAACAAGGTTTGCTTCTCCATGACAGGGTCGATGTCCGCCGGGAACAGCGGTCCCAGCAGCGGATGCTTCTGTACTTTAGGATAAAAGGCCTGAACGATTCCTTTGATGCCTTCGACTCCTCCAACCGCCTCGAAAATAGTGCTATAGTTATTCATCGTCTTTTTCATCTCCGTTTTGTAGGTCTTTGGAATTATTTTTTTGAAATTTTTTCAGGATATTTCATGCCATCACTATTCGTACCAGGCAATTGAACCGGACGGACGCCTTTTTCGACAGGCGGGCATGAACCATGAACATCAAAAAAATGCCCTCGCGCAGGAGGGCATTGCGGCAGTAGTATGATGGTGCGACTAAAGAACTGGATCAACTTTCATAATCCTCTTCTCCGGGAGCTATAAGCGACTCGCGGATGACGTACACGAAAGCACAGACAAGAATGCCGGCAATTATACTCATCGTCATCACCTCAAGCGTTTGTCTTAATCCGATTGTACCATAACCGGGATTAAAATACACCTCGTTTTGCAAGCGTTTTCTAAATTAATATATCTCCTAATAACTGGGCCTCCGGGACAAGATTCGCATGGACAAGTGATGAATGCGCGCCCCCCGACATATAGCAGTAATAGCCTGTTTTTCAATTGGCATTTAGGAGGGAAGATCCCCTTGTATATCGTCCGGTTTCTGCTGCGTCCGTCCGTCATCCCCGCTTGGTCGGCAGCCGTGCTCGTGCTGCTGCTCGCGGCTTTCCCCGCCCAAGCATTGGAGGCTTCCCTGCGCGGCCTGTCCATCTGGTGGGAAGTGCTGTTCCCGGCTCTCTTCCCCTTCTTCGTCATTTCCGAACTGCTTCTCGGCTTCGGCATCGTCCATTTCTTCGGCAAAATCCTCGATCCGCTTATGCGGCCATTGTTCCGCATTCCGGGCATCGGCGGCTTCGTCGTCACGATGGGCTACGCATCCGGCTATCCCGTCGGCGCGCGGCTGACCGCGCAGCTGTGGGAGCAGAAACTGATCAACCGGGCCGAGGGAGAGCGCCTCGTGGCTTTCACGACGACGTCCGACCCGATCTTCCTGATCGGCGCCGTATCGGTCGGTTTCTTCCACAGCGTAGCGCTCGCTCCCGTCCTTGCCGCTGCCCATTACTTCGGAGGGCTCATTATCGGCCTGCTCATGCGCTTCCATGATCGTCACGCCCCTGCCAGCAGCGAGAAGAAGGAACGGCGCGCGGGGGCTCGCCGCAAGAGCCGCGTAGCCGAGGCGCTGGAAGCGATGCATGTCGCCCGCATGATGGATGGCCGGCCGCTCGGCAAGCTGCTGCAGGATGCCGTCCAGGCGGCGCTGCGCCTGATGATCGTCGTCGGCGGACTCGTCGTCGTCTTCTCCGTCATCATGGAACTGCTTCGCCAGACTGGCAGCATCGACATGCTGGGCGGGGGCATCCGCGCGGTGCTCGGACTCGTCGGCATGCCTCCCGCACTATCGGATGCCGTCGTAAGCGGCACCTTCGAGGTTACGCTCGGCGCGCGCGCCGCGGGCTCCGCCGCCGGGAGCGGCCTCGTTCACCAAGTCGCGATCGCCGCGTTCGTGTTGTCCTGGGCAGGCCTTTCCGTTCATGCCCAAGTGGCCAGCCTGCTGAGCCGCACGGACTTGCGCTACAAGCCTTTTCTGATCGCGCGTCTCCTTCACGGCTTCATCGCCGCCGCGCTCGTTTATGCGCTCTGGGGCTGGCTCGGTCCTGCCCTGTAACGTTGTATTCGCCCCGGTTTTCGGCTATGATGCAAGGAGATACAGGCCGTTTGCCGCAAGGCAGAGCCGTCCTAGCGATGCAGGGTGCGGTTCTTATCCTTGAAGGCTCCGGCTGTACGGAAGGAGCTACAACTTTTGAATTACGTAGTCATTGACAGAGGCGATGAGCTGTCGAAGAAGCTCGCCGCCGATTTCCATAGGCTTGCGGCCGCCCGGGGCTTTACCCGTAACGACGACCGGCCCGAGATCGTCATCTCCATCGGCGGCGACGGAACGCTGCTGCAAGCTTTTCACACGCACGCGGACCGCATCGACGAACTTGCTTTCGTCGGTATTCACACCGGCCATCTCGGCTTCTTCGCGGACTGGAAAATCGACGAGCTGGAGGAACTCGTCCGCATGATGGCGGAGGACGAGCCCAAGATCGTGCGCTATCCGCTTGCCGAAATCGTGCTGGATACGTCCGAAGGACTTTCTACCTATATCGCGGTTAACGAATTCACGCTCAAGGGCGTGGACAATACGCTCGTCGCTCAAATCGATATCAACGACGAGCTCTTCGAGATGTTCCGGGGCGACGGCATCGTCGTATCGACGCCGTCCGGCAGTACGGCCTACAACAAAAGCTTGGGCGGCGCCGTCATCCATCCGTCCATCGAATGCTTGCAGATCGCGGAAATCGCGTCCATCAACAATCGGGTATACCGCACGCTCGGCTCTTCGGTCGTTCTGCCGCAGCATCACCACTGCGACATTATTTCCCGCAAAGACCAGCGGCTGCAATTAACGTTCGACCATCTGAACATCACGAGATCCGATATCCGTTCCATCCGGTGCAGCGTATCCGCGCGCAAAATCAGCTTTGCCCGCTACCGGCCATTCCCGTTCTGGAACCGGGTGCGCGAAGCGTTCCTCGGCTACGAAGTGAAATAGCCATGAACCAGTACCGCGCTTTCTATCGCATCGTGAAGCCGTATCGCTGGCTCGTCGCCTTAACGCTGTTCATAGGCGCCATCAAGTTCGCGATTCCGCTTACGCTGCCGCTGTTCATCAAATACGTCGTGGACGATGTGCTGCTCTCGAGCCTGCCCGCCGCCGACAAAACCTCCAAGCTGTTCAAAGCGATCGGCTTGGCCTTCCTGATCTTCGTCGTGCTGCGCTACCCGATCGAATATTACCGCCAGTACTTCGCGCAATTCACGACGAGCCGCGTGCTCTACGACCTCCGGAATAAGCTGTACGTCCATCTGCAGCAGCTGTCGCTGCGCTTCTATCAGAACCGCAAATCCGGTGAAATCATTTCGCGGATGATGAACGACGTCGAACAGACCAAAGCGCTCGTCGAAACCGGCCTCATGAACATTTGGCTGGATATGTTCACGCTCGTCATCGCGCTCGTCATCATGTTCAACATGAACGTGCCGCTTACGTTCGTCGCGATCGCGATTCTGCCGTTCTACGGCTACGCGGTCAAGAAGCTGTACAAGCGGCTGCGCGGCTACTCCCGGTCGCGTTCCCAGGCGCTCGCGGACATGCAGGGGTACTTGAACGAGCATGTGAACGGCATTCCCGTCGTCAAAAGCTTCACGCTGGAGCAATACGAGGAGGAGCAGTTCGGCAGCCGCAACCGGACGTTTCTGACGCGGGCATTCGCCCTCACCCGCTGGAACGCGCTTACGCAATCCATCGTCAACACGCTGACTGAAATCGCGCCGCTTCTCGTGCTTGCCTGCGGCGGATACCTGGTCGTGCAGGAAACGTTGACGCTCGGCGAGTTCGTCGCGTTCTACGGCTACCTGGACCGGCTCTATGCGCCGCTGCGCCGGCTCGTCAATTCCTCGACCGAGCTGACCCAAGCTTCGGCTTCCCTGGATCGCGTCATGGAGCTGCTGGACGAGCAGCCGGAAATCAAGGATGCGCCGCATGCCGCCGCGCTTCCTTCCGTTCGGGGCGATATCGTCTTCGACAACGTTTCCTTCCGCTATCACGACGAGACGGAGTGGGTGCTGCGGCATATCAATCTGACGATCCCGCACGGCCGCACCGCTGCCCTCGTCGGCATGAGCGGCGGAGGCAAGTCATCGATGGTCAGCCTGCTCGCGCGGTTCTACGACGTGCAGGAAGGCCGCATCTTGATCGATGGCCGGCCCATTGACGGAATGACCCAGCAAAGCTTGCGCTCCCATATCGGCATGGTGCTGCAGGACAACATCCTGTTCAGCGGCTCCGTGCGCGAGAACGTACTGCTCGGCAATCCCGAGTCGTCGGAAGAAGCCATGATGGAGGCAGCCAAGAAAGCGAACGCCCACGACTTCATCCTCTCCTTACCCAAAGGGTACGACACTGAAATCGGCGAGCGGGGCGTGAAGCTGTCCGGCGGACAGAAACAGCGGATCGCCATCGCCCGCGTGTTCTTGAAGGATCCCGCCATTCTCGTGCTGGACGAAGCGACGTCGGCGCTGGACCTGGAGTCGGAGCATGCCATTCAGGAATCGCTGGCGGAGCTGGCGCGCAACCGGACGACGCTTGTCGTCGCCCACCGCTTGTCGACCATCACGCATGCGAACCCCATCGTCGTGATCGAACACGGCGAGATCGTGGAGCAGGGCTCGCACGAGGAATTGATGGCCCTGAACGGGGCTTACGCGCGGCTGTATAACGTGCAGTATTTATAACTCAAATAATCGCGCAACGCGATGCAACCAAAAAACGCCGGTTCACCCCACGAGGGATGAACCGGCGTTTTCGTCGTTAGCTCTGTTTCGGCGCAGCGTCTTTGTTTCTGTTCGACGGCTGCTGTTGTTGGTGGTGTTGTTGGTGATGCTGTTGGTGATGCTGTTGGTTATGCGGCTGGTTCGGTTCGGAAGCTGCCGCAACCGGCGCTTTCTGATTGAAATGACGCTGCTTGCTGCGTCCGCGGTCCGAACGATCGCCGCGGTTATCCGGCTGACGTTCGCCGCGGTCATTACGCTCGCCGCTGCGCTCCGGCCTGTCGCCGCGATGCTGGCGCTCCGGCCGTTCGCCGCCGCGGTCGTTCTTCTCCGGACGATCGCCGCGCTCAGACTGATGGCCGCGTCCGGCTTGCTGTCCCTGGCGGGCGCCGTGCTCGCGGTCCTTGCCGGACGACTTGCGATGGTTGTCGCGCGAGCCTTCCCGCTCCTTATCAGGCTCCTTGGCCGTTTCCTTGCGGCTGTTCCGCTGCTGCTCTCGGCGCAAATCCCGCTCATGCCGCGGCATGAACTTCACGTGCTGATTCTCGGCCGCCGGAGCATCGGCTGCCTTGGCCGCCGCGATGGTGCGGGAAGCCGTGAGATAGGCTTCCTCCGCGCCGTCCGGCAGTTCGATGACTTCGATCTCGCCGCCTTCGCCGAGCTCCCCGTCCTCGCCCTGCTTCACGCCGCCAGGCTGCTTCTCCAGAACGAAGTAAGCGCAGCCGAAATTGCAATATTCGTTAATATAATCCGCAATGGAGGAAATAACGCTCTCCCGCGTCGCTTTCGGATGGGTGTCGCGGAAAAACCCTTTAAGCCGCAGCTGATTGTAGCCCCAGTCCCCGACGACGTAATCGTAGCGTTCCAGCACTTCGCTGTACCGCTCGCGGAACGCTTCCAGATTCCAACCGTTTCTGTTCTCATGAATCAATGCGTAGGCTCTTCCGCTAATATGGATCAAGACAGCTTCTCAACTCCTTAAAAGTTTTGCGATCACGGTTCGCTGCCGGTTAGCCGGCATAATGAGCAAAACTAATTCGCAAGCCTAAGCTCACAGGGATGCGCTCTGGGCTTCCTCCGCGGATTTGACCTGCTCGTGCGCGTGATAGGAGCTGCGAACGAGCGGTGCGGACTCTACATGGCTGAAGCCGCGCTTCAAGCCTTCTTCTTTCAGCTTCGCGAACTCGTCTGGATGAACATAGCGCGCGATCGGCATATGATTCGGCGTCGGCTGCAAATATTGACCGAGCGTCAAAATGTTGCAGTCTACGGCGCGCAAATCGTCCATCGCTTGCAAAATCTCATCCCATTCCTCGCCGACGCCGAGCATGATGCTCGACTTCGTCGGAATGTCAGGCTGCATTTCTTTCGCCCGTTTCAGCAGCTCCATGGAGCGCGGGTACTTCGCTTTCGCGCGAACCCGGTTCGAGAGCCTTGCGACGGTCTCTATATTATGGTTCAAAATATCGGGTTTCGCGTCCATCACGGCTTGAAGCGCATCCCAATTGCCCATGAAATCGGGGATGAGCACTTCTACGCTGCATAGAGGCAGCTTGCGGCGAACGGCTTTGATCGTTTCCACGAAAATGCTTGCCCCGCCGTCGGCCAGATCGTCGCGCGCCACCGAAGTGACGACGCAGTGGCGAAGGCCCATCTGTTCCGCGGCTTCCGCGACGCGTTCCGGTTCTTGCAGATCAAGCTCCGTCGGCAGCCCGGTCTTCACCGCGCAGAACCGGCAGGCCCGCGTGCAAATGTCGCCGAGAATCATGAACGTCGCCGTGCGGTTCGCCCAGCATTCGTATATATTCGGACAGCGAGCTTCCTCGCAAACCGTGTGCAGCGTCTTGGAACGCATCATATCTTTCAGTTCGGCGTAATTGCCGCCCGTCGTTAATTTAATTCGGAGCCAATCCGGCTTCGGTTGTTTTTCCTGCGTCTTCATTTTATGCGGTACCTCTGCTTTCCTGTTCACTCTGCGTCTTATTATAGCATGTTTCGGATAAAAACCAATGATTTGCAAACCATAACAGCAGAGCAGCGCCGCTGAAGCTGCATCCATTTTCGCGGAGAAACCGGTTCGACGACGGTCCGTCAGCGCTATTGCGGAACGGATCCCGGCCGGCATCTTATTTGGAGGCTGAACCATGTGAAATCATATGCTTTCCGCCTCATGGCGGTATTGCCGCTGGCGTTCTCGCTGCTCCTGCAGCCGTTGCCCGTGCGCGCGAACGCAGCGGTCCCGAACAAAACAGTAACCCAAGACGAGCTTTATGCCAAACGGAAAATTCTGTATGACGAAATCAGCGTCGTAACCGGCATTCCCTGGTATCGCTTGGCCGCTATCGATCAATACGAGCGGACCCTGACCAAGGCGCGCCCCAAGACCCGTTCCCAGCTGGGCGAATACGTCAGCGTGTTCGTAGCCGACACGGAATGGGCCGGCGAGTTGAACCCGGACAGCGAAGACCAATTCCCTCTGTCCATCCACTGGTTCCACGGCATTGGCGAAGACGGGGACGGCGACGGACTTGCCAGCCGCACGAACGATACCGACCTGCTGTACGCCATGGCCAACCACCTGCTCCAGTTCGGAACGGAAGAAGACGATTTTGCCATCGGGCTATGGCAGTATTATCACAATACGCGGGCGGTGCAGCGCATCCGCCAATTCGCGCGGCTGTATGAAAACTATGGCCAGCTGAACTTGTTCCAGCATGCGTTTCCCGTGCCGATCGGTTCCACGTATTCGTACAAAGGAACCTGGGGCACCCGCCGCAGCTGGGGCGGATACCGCATTCACGAGGGCACCGATATTTTCGCCAATCACGGCGTACCCGTGCGCAGCACCTGCTTCGGGGTCATCGAGGTGAAGGGCTGGAACCCTTACGGCGGCTGGAGGCTCGGCATCCGCGACCTCAATAACTACTATCATTACTATGCGCACCTAAGCGGCTATGACAAGACAATAGACGTAGGCACCATCGTGAAGCCGGGCCAAGTGGTCGGCTGGGTAGGCAGCTCCGGCTACGGCCGTCCCGGAACGCAGGGCAAATTCCCGCCGCATCTGCATTACGGCATCTATCGCGACCGCGGGCTCGTTGAATGGTCCTTCGATCCGTACCCAAGCTTGCGGCAATGGGAAATCGAAGAAAGACGCAGTCTGCGCAAACGGTAAGGGCACGATCGCCAATACAGAAGAGCGCTTATCCGGGTCAAGCCGATAAGCGCTCTTCTTCGTTTATTCGGACCGGGGCACGTCGTCCTCTTCCTTAACGGACGTCCCGGCCGGCAAGCTGTTCTCGTTCTCGTTCGCGGTTCCGTCCGCGGAGCTGTCGGCCGATCCCTTGCCCGGATTCGAGGGAATCGCGATGCTCGGCGCATTCGGCGCGGAGTCGCCGACGGGATTGCCGTTGTTGTCGTAATAATACGTCGGCACGTCGCCCACGACGAGCAGGTAGGAGATCGGAATTTCCGTTTCCACCAGTTCCGGCTGCGTATCGAAAGGAATGATGATCGATACTTCGGCCACGATGTGCATGTACACTTCCACGAGAATCATATTGATGCCGGCATCCTTCTGCCGCGTATTCAAATCTACTTTCACGGCGCCGATCGGCTCGAACTTGACCGGAATGCGCGGACCGAACGAGGCGATGATCGCGCTTCCGAGCGCCTGGCCGAGCGGGATTTTCTCCGGAATGTCGCCCATATGGTTGAGCGTGGCTTGAACCGTATCGATCGTCTCCGACGTGATGCGCATATGTTCGGCGTAGTTCAGCATGAAGCCGGATATTTTGCCGTTGCTGTTCGTTTTCCACTCGATCAGCTTGTCGGCGTCCGTATGTCCCGCCACTTGTTCCGTAATCGACTTGTTGATCGCCTGCGTCGCCACCTGCTTCACGCGGACCTGCGCGACGGTCATCAACGGTTTCTGAAGATTGCGTTCCACGAATATAAACGTTTGGAAGAAGAACAGCAGGAACAGAAACGCCAGAAAAAGAAGCAGTTTGCGCCGTTTCGGTTTCCGTCCGCTGCCGCTATTGCCGCCGGAGCGGCGCCGGACGCCCCTGCTCCGCCAGCCTCGTCTGCCCCATCTGCGCATGTGGCAGCCCCCTTCCTTGCCTTTGTCCGCATTCCCCTTCCAAGCTTATGCGGGACATGGACAAAAAAGAAGGCTTACGGACGCGACAGCAGTCCCATGCCGATACAAGCCGCAACGGACAGCTTGCGCTTGCCGTTGTCGAAGTCGATCTCGACCATATCGCGGCTGGCCGAGAGGAATTTCCCCGCTCCGAACGCCTCGTGCATGACCGCATCGCCAGCTTTCAGCCCGTCGAAGCTCTTCAGCGCATGCGGATTGCGTTCGGACGGCTGCTCGCCCGGACGGCCTTCGGTCACGGTGACGCCGGAGCCCGCAGCGCCGCTTGCCCGCCGTTTCGTTCCCGTCGCCGCCGGCTTCCCGGATGCCGATCGCCGCCCGGGCGCCTCCGTATTCCATGCCGCCTCCGGCCGGCGCACGGCCGCAGCCGGAGCCGGCGCTTGCTGCGGCGACTGCAGCTGACGCACGGCCGCCATGAACTGCGATTCCTTCGCCTCTTCGCCATCGCGCTTGCCGTAGCTGAGCAGCGTAAGCTCGCGTTTGGCCCTTGTCATGCCGACGTAGAACAGGCGCACCGCTTCTTCCATAAGCGGCGAAACTTCGCCTTCCACCTTCTTCATATCCTCGTTCGATGGAATGATGCCGTCGATCAGATCGACCATGAACACGCGCTCGAACTCCAAGCCTTTCGCGCTGTGCAGCGTGGAGAACGTCACCGCGTCCGCGTGCTTGTTCTTCTTGGACGCCTTCATGACCGCCTCCAAATATTTCAGCCGGTTCGCGAAATCCTCCAGCGTATCCAGGCCATCCGCAATATCCTCCAGCGTGTTCAGGATGCCGATCAGGTTCTCCTTGCGGAAGCCGAGCCGCTCGCACATCCGGTCGATCGCCCGCTCGTAGCCGAGCTTGAACCGGATCAAGCGGATGGCAGCCCGCGGCTCCATGCTTCGCATCGCTTGGAACGACTCCTTGCATTCCAGCAGCTGCTTCGGCTGATAATCCTGCAGCGGCACGTGGCTGACCAGGTTGTCGAACACGGATTCCCCGTTGTCGATGCCGGCCAATGCGGCCATTTGCACCTTGGAGATATAACCGGCCATCTTCGTATGAATCTTCTCCAGCAGATCGGGACGCTTGTCCGTGTAAGCCATGCGCATGAAGCCCAGCACGTCCTCCAGCACCCAATGGGAGAAGAACCGGTTGTCCCCGTCCTTCATGTAGAACGGGATGCCGCGGCGCTCGAACTCGTTCATCAGCATGATCGACGAAGCGTTGTTGCGGTACAGCACGGCTGTCTCGCTGAGCTGTTCCGTGCCCTCGATCGCTGCCGCCACGTATTTCGCTTGCCCTTTGTAATCGTCGAGCTGCTTGAGATAAATCGGCCGGTTGCTCGGATTGCGGGTGAACATGTTCTTGTCGTAGCGCTGCTCGTTGCGCTTGATGAACTTGTTCGCGATGTCCACGATGTTGCGCGAAGACCGGTAGTTCTGTTCCATTTTCAAGACGGAAGCCTCAGGGAACACATTCCGGAAATCGAGCAGGTACTGAGGCTCCGCGGCCCGCCACGTATAGATGCTCTGATCGTCGTCCGCCACGACGCACAGGCAGCCATGCCTTCTCGCCAGCTTCTCGATGATCGCATGCTGGACGAGCGACGTATCCTGGCTTTCGTCGGTCAGGACATAATCGAAGCGGTTCTGGTATTTCCAGAGCAGTTCGCCGCCGCTCTCCAGCGCGCCGTTCGCCAGCACGAGCATATCGTCGTAATCGACCAACAGCTTGCCCGCGAACGACCGCTTGAACGATTCGTATTCCTTCGCCACGAGCGCCGCCTCGGGCACGTCGCATTTGACGGACTCCCATTCCCGCTCCGGAATCAGCTTGTTCTTGACGTAGCTTATATACGTCGTCAGCTCTTCCATCTGATCCTCGGTCAGATTCTCGCTCCGCACCTTCCGGTACAAATCGCGAAGGATCAGCTTCTTGTGCAGGGGCAGCTCTTCATCCTCCTGCTGTTCCACTTCGCCTTCGATGATCTGGAACGACATCCGGGACCTCCGCAGATGCTCCCGCATGACCTCGAACGCGAAGCTGTGGATGGTGGAGAATTGCACGCCGCCGTCCGGATGGTCCGGGAAGAAACGGCCGTACCGCTCCTTCATGTCCTGCGCCGACGCCCGGCTGAACGTGACCGCCTTGATCCGCGAAGGATGAACGCCCTTCACCTCGATCAAGTAGCCGATGCGCATAATGATCGTCGTCGTCTTGCCGGAGCCCGGCGAAGCGAGCAGCAGCAGCGCGCCCTCCGTCTGCAGGACGGCTTTCTTCTGTACCTCGTTCAAAGCGACGCCAAGCTCTGCGTGCTTGCGCGCGAAAAAATCGTTCCGTGCTCCCGACATCTCCATCTGCCTTCCGTTCGCGAGACGCAAACATCCCTCTCCGGCTCTTGGAGAGGGATGAAAGTCGATCCGCCGTTGTCTATACGTTTAAGTATCGCAAGAACCGGGCGCCCGGCGCAAGGGTTAATTTTTCCGCGCGGCCGGCCGCTGACCGACCCGCCGGATGACGGCGACCGCCCATAACAGCAGCGGGATGCCGAGCATATGGATCGGAAGCAGGTAAGGAATCGCGATACGCTGCGGGAAGATAACGGAGCTGTCCACGAAGTCGCGGGGAATGCAAGCGATGAGAAGAACGATCGGGACGACTGCCCACCCCATGCGCCGCCATTTCCGCACCTTCAGCCATTGGGCGCTCCCGTAGGTGCAAACGAAGAAATAAAGCGACACTTTGATAAAGACGCTTACGATCCAGATGGCGATCACGAACGAATCGAGATTTTGAACAAAGTCGAAATACGAGATGCTGCGAATCAAATTGAAATACGGATACGTATCGCCTGCGCCTGCCGCTTGCCCCATCACCGCGATGGTCAGCAAGGTGGCGATGCTGGTCAGCAACGCCGACAGGCCCACGCCGAACAAGGCGGGCTTCGTCCCCGATTTCGGCTCCCGCACGAACGCATACAACACGAGCAGCATGATGCAGTCGCCGAGGAAAGCCGTTGTCGGCAGCGAGCCCAGCAGAATCTTCGTCATCCCCGTATCCGCGTAAAAGGGGAGCAGGTTATTGATCTTCGCGCCGCTGATCGTCATCACGAGCGGGACGAGGATGCCGAGCAAGACGAACGGTCCGAATAATTCCGCGCATCTCGCGATCACTTCGATACCCGACAATGCGGCATAGACAGCGGTCAGAAGCAGGCCAAGCATCGGTACGAGCATAGGCGTCCGCGGCAAAATCGTCGATAATATAAACTCCGAATACTGCCGCAGGATCATGCCCAGCACGACAAACCAGAACGCCATGTAGAGACCTACGATAACGTGGCCGATCCATTTGCCGACGATCAGCATGACGTATTCGATGAAGGTTCGTGAAGGGAACCGTTGGCTGAGCCTGGAATGAACATAAGCCATGAACAGTCCCAGGAAGCCCGCGACGATGATCGACAGCCAAGCATCCTGCTTGGCTGCCGCGATAGCAGGATTGATGGTCAGCAGAATGGTCATCCCCGCTTGCATGGCCGCCACGAGCCAGAACAGCTGTTTTCCGCCGATGAGCATCTCCTTCTTCATGAGCCAGCCCGCCCGCCGTTAATCAAATGTATGCCGATACGTCCGAACAGCGCGTCGATGCATTGACTCGGACCCGGCAGTTGGGGAAAGAAGAACAGTAGAACCGCCAATAGCCAAGCGACGGCGAGCAGCGTCCAGTAGACGATTCTCTCCTTCCTGGGCGATCTGCGCATCCATCGCCACTGGAGGACGGTAATCAAGAAACTGACTGTCAGCAAGCTAGGGATCGCAGTCCAGGTCATCGTTCGTTCTCTCCGCTCTGTTTCGTCGCCTTCACATCGGACAAGCCCGGCCGAAGCAGCCGGGAATCCGGCAGCACCGTGACCTCGACCTCCGGAAACAGCTCGTCCCACCGGTTCTGGGCGCGGTGCCATGTTTTCGGATAAGCGCGGTGGAATTCCCCGGCAAAATCGAAGACGTCCGCTTTCAACTCCCGCTGCACCTTCAAGAGCGCAAGCGATACGCGAGCCAACATATCCGCGTTCATGGCTTTCTGAACGCGCTTGGCAGCCAGCGTACCCGACATCAAATTCTGTGACGTCGTATTCTGCAGCGCATCCGATTCCGTGCGAATCCGAACCGTCATGCTCCATTTGCCGTCCTTGATATGCGGAATCAGCTTGGTCTTGCTCCTCAACAGCTTCATGGATACGTTACCTTTCGCGCCTTCCGGGTTCACCGTTACAACGGCGTATTTGATCTCGTTGCGCAGCCATAGAATGCCCCGGGTAGTGGTCTCGTCTACCACGCCGATCATCCGATCTCCTCTGAAAATCGCCGTTCCGTTCGCGTAACTGACCACTTTGTCGGGATTCTTTTTGGAATTCGGCGCATTTTTCTTAATCCAAGGCAGGGCGGCGGCACCCGAATCTCCGGTCAGCATTTTGGAAAGCTCGGTCATCGTCACGCTCATCGAAGCCTTGCTTTTGGCGATCTCCCGGAGGGCTTCCGACGAGTCCCGTTCCAGTACGGAAGGGATATCGAGCGAATTTTTTGCTTTGCCTTGACTGACGTAGATATATGCCCGTTCCCTCGGCTGGGGAGCCCGCATGAGATAGTCCACATCGTCCCGAATGCCTTTCCTGGCCTCGGCTTCCCCGAAAATAATGACTTCGGCGTGTCCCCAGAACAGTTTGCGCGGCATTTTCTCCTGCAAATGCGACAGTGCGTCAGCAATGTTCTCGCCGATGGCGGAAATGACGAACGTATTGGATGAACCGACGCCGCCCTTGGCGCCCATCTCCATGCCGCCGCTTCCTCCGCCTCCGCTCGAGGCCCGTGGGATGAAGATCTGCACGGATAACTGGATTTGCTTATCATCATACCTGTCGATCGCCGCTCCCGTAATGAGCGCCAAATCGTTGACTTCCGTCCGGTCCCAGCAGCCCGCGAGCAGCGATGTGCCGACCAGGCCCGCCGCTAGAAGGCAGGCGCGGAATAGCCGCCGATGGTTCATGACCTCGCTCCCCTCGCCAAGGCGACGCCGAGCATCAGCAGCGGAATGACCATCAGAATAAGCTGATAGAAGAACGGGACGCTGCCGCCTATCAGCTGCTTCAGCTCCTGGAAATCCGGCGCGCACCAAATGCTGAATAGAATCATCAGCAGGCCGATCGGGGCAATGAGCATGCGATAGTCGGATAAGCGCAGGAGCTGCGCGCTCCCGAGCGCGGTCACGTAATAGACCATCGTAACCTTAATGAAAATCGCGACAAGCCAGGTCGCCATCAACAGGGATTCGATATGCTCTAGGAAATCGGACAAGGAAATGTACCGTACGGCATTGAGAAACGGATAATTGAATCCTTTATTCGTATTGCCGAAGATAAGCAGCACCGCCAAATTAACGATCAAAATCGTAACCATGATCGTGGCGAGGCTGATGAACGTCCATTTCATGGCGGAAATGCTCTTCTTCGCCAAGTACGGCAAGAAAAACGAGATAAAGAAAAACTGCGAGAACCAGGAGGAGGGTACGATCGTCGACCGCAAGAGCGGCAGCGGCCCGTATTCCATGATCGGAAACATCTCCTTCACTTGCATGTCCGGGATCATAAGTACCAGCATGAACAGGACGAACACCAGCGCGATCGGGGTAAGCAGCTGAGACGCTCTCGCCCATACTTCCAAGCCTTGATGCACCGCATAGGCACTTACGGCAATCAGGCTGAGGAGGACGAAGACCATCGGCGTCTCCATCAGAAACGTCGCGGCTATGAATTCCCCGTACTGCCGGAGGACGAGTCCATTGGTGTACAGAAACGAAACCAGATAGAACAACGCAATCAGCCGGCCGACATACGCGCCTAGAATCGATTCGCAGTATTGGACGAAAGTTTCTCGCGGATATCGCTCGTGAAGCTTGCACATCACGACGATTACCAGCGCTCCGAACAAGGAAGAGACGACGGGCGTGGCCCACATGTCGCGTCCGGCCGTATTCATCGTGATGGACGGAACGGTGAGCACTACTGTCCCCGCGATGACCGGATGCAGGAATATGGCAAGCTGCAGCGGTGAAATGCGGCCTTTTTCGATCATGATGACTCATTCCCTCTTGGCGGTTCTGGTTTTAAGCCGGGTGCTTGCCGGTTGGGATTCGGCGATTTCCCGTTCTGATTCGGCCGTCTGCGCATCATCCATATCGGCGAGCGGACGAGCACGTCTTTCAATTCGTCGCCCTTCAGCGGAGCGAGCGGCTGCATGTAAGGCTCGCCGAAGGAACGCAGCGAACATAAGTGGACGACGACGATGATGAGGCCCAGCATCAACCCGAGCAAACCCAGCATGCCTGCTAGAATCATGATCGGGAAACGCAGCATCCGGATCGCGATCGCGCTGCTGTATTGCGGCATCATGAAGGAAGCGATCCCGGTAATCGCGACGACCATGACCATCGGCGCGGATACGAGTCCCGCCGAGGTTGCAGCCTGCCCGATTACGAGCGCCCCGACGATGCTGACCGCGGCGCCGACCTGCTTGGGCAATCGGACGCCTGCCTCGCGCAGCGCCTCGAAGGAAATCTCCATCAGCAGCGCCTCCACAAGCGCGGGAAAAGGGATATCCTCTCTCGATTTCGCGATACTGAGCAGAAGCGAGGTCGGAACCATCTCTTGGTGATACGTGAGAATAGATACGTACAAGGAAGGCAAGACGAGCGTCATGATGAAGAACAGATAACGAAGCCAGCGAATCAGCGTCCCGATATAGAACCGTTGATAATAATCCTCCGGAGACTGCAACATGGAGAACAGCGTCGTAGGCGCGACTAATACAAACGGCGTCCCGTCGACCAGGATCGCGATCCGGCCTTCCAACAGGCCTGCACAGATAACGTCCGGGCGCTCCGTGGCCTGCATTTGCGGAAAGGGAGAGAACGGATTGTCCTCGATCAATCCTTCGAGGTAGCCGCTTTCCAGAATGCCGTCGATGTCGATGCCCGTGATCCGCTCCTGCGCCTCGGCGACCAGCGCTTCGCCCGCAATGCCTTCGATATAGACGATGTTCACTTCCGTTTGCGTTTGGCGCCCGATTCGGAAAGGAAGCATTTTGAGCGCAGGCGTTTTGATTTTGCGGCGCAGCATGGAACGATTGACGCTTATCGTCTCCGTGAATCCTTCACGCGGACCGCGGACGACGGATTCGGCGCCCGGCTCCTCGATGGAACGCTTCTCCCACTTGGCCAACCCCATGGCGAAGCATTGCGTCAAGCCCGACACGAAGAGAAGGATGCAGCCGTTCCCGATATGCGAGACGGCATCCTGGACTGTTTTGACCGTCTGCAGGTTGGATATGGACAGCGCTGCCCCGAGCACATCCATGGCGTTCTCATCATGAAGCGGGGGCGACTCGCGCTGCAAGGCGCGAATAATATGCTGATCGAGCACGTCCACATTGACCATGCCGTCGAGGAACACGATTAACGATTCAGTCGATCCCCCGAATTTCAATTCACGGAAGATGACATCGTTGCAATTCGAATAGATGCTTCTCATAGCCGCATAATTGACAGCCAGCGTGGGAGAAATTGGTTGCGGGTCAGCGTTGGCGTCCATTAAGAAGTCTCCTTGTCGGTATTCCCTCTTAATTTTTCCATAATCTGCTGTCAGTAAACGCGCAGCCGGATGAGCGATTTCCCGCTGCCGCTATCCGCAATCACCCTTACAAGTGAAAGAAGCCGCGTCGTAACTGGGGATTCGCCCCCGCACGAAGCAGCTTCATCATTACATGTCGTTCCTATTGCTTCTCGTTCATCGTCCCCGCTTAAGGAAGCCGGTAATTCGCGAACGGCTCGCCGTGACGGAACGGTGCGCTTGCGGCTTCCAATTCCGCTTCGAGCTCCGCGGTCATCGCGATCGAGAGGCTGCTCAGGTTGTCCTCCAGCTGCTCGGCCCTCGTGGCGCCGGCAATGACCGTCGATACGGCCGGACGGGCCATCAGCCATGCCAGCGACAACGCGCCCGGCCGATAACCGTGCGCTTCCGCGATCCGTTTGACCGCATGGCCCAGCGCTAATTCACGCTCGTTCATGAATCGGTTGAAGCCTTTGTCGGTCTCCGCCCTGGACCCGGACGGCGCGGTGCCCGACGGATCGGACGCGTATTTGCCGCTCAGAATACCGCCTGCAAGAGGGAAGTACGGGATGATCCCGACTCCCTGATCCAGGCAAGCCGGCACCAGCTCGCGCTCCGGCGTGCGATCGGCAAGCGAGTAGCTCGTCTGTACGGAGACGTACCGGTCGAACCCTCGCAGCTCGCTGATGCCGAGCGCCTTGGTCAGCTCCCAGGCCGCGTAATTCGATGCGCCGATGTAGCGCACTTTCCCCGCGCTGACAAAGTCGTCGAGCGCGCGGAGCGTTTCCTCGAGCGGGGTATAGGGATCGAACGTATGGATTTGGTACACGTCCACATAGTCGGTCTGAAGCCGTTTCAGGCTCTCCTCCAGCTCCCGCTGCAGATGATGCCGGGACGAGCCGCTTCCGTTCGGTCCTTCCCTGCGCGGAAGTCCCGCTTTCGTGGCGAGCACGGCTCTGTCGCGCTTGCCGCTCAGCGCATGCCCGATGATGGTTTCGGATTCCGTTCCCGCGTATATATTGGCCGTATCGATGAAATTGATTCCCCTGTCCAGGGCGCAGTCAATGATCGCGGTCGATGCCGCGCGATCGCAGCGCTTGCCGAATGCGTTCGTGCCGAGCCCGAGCGCCGATACGGCGAGCCCGCTCCTGCCAAGACGACGATAGTCCATGATTGTTCTCTCCTTTGCTTGCAGCTCACGAATGATAATTTCCCAGCTATTGCTATGCTTAGTATCCTCCGTGCCCGGATTCGTGTCAAATCCCGCGATATTGAAATTATATTGGGAATTAAGCGCGATTTTTGATACAATAGTTGAAAATTTGTTGAAGGGGATCGTTATGGATTACATCAGCACACGAGGCAAAATCGCACCTGTCGGTTTTATCGACGGCGTCTTAATGGGACTGGCCGACGACGGCGGACTGCTCGTTCCGAAGCAAATCCCGCAATTATCCGAAGCTACGCTAAACGCCTGGCAGCAGCTCTCTTATCCGGAGCTTGCGCTGGAACTGTTCTCGCTCTATGTCGACGGTGAAATCCCCCGCGAAGAATTGAAGCAGCTCGTCGACGAAAGCTACGGCACGTTCCGCGACGACGAAGTCACGCCGGTACGCCGCGTGAATAACGGCCTGCATATCCTGGAGCTGTTCCACGGCCCGACGTTCGCGTTCAAGGACATCGCTCTCCAATTCCTTGGCAATCTGTACGCCTATATTTCCAAGAAGCATAATTCCACCATCCACATCCTTGGCGCCACTTCCGGCGATACCGGCGCGTCCGCGATCGAAGGGGTGCGCGGCAAGGAAGGCATTCGCATCTGCATCCTGCATCCGCATGGCAAAGTCAGCAAAGTCCAAGAGCTGCAAATGACGACGGTCGACGATGCCAACGTGCTGAACCTGTCCGTCGACGGCAACTTCGACGACTGCCAGCGCATCATCAAGGAACTGTTCGCCGACGTCAATTTCAAGCAGCAGTACCACCTGCGCGCGATCAATTCCATCAACATCGCGCGGATTCTCGCGCAGACGGTTTATTACTTCTACGCTTACTTCCAGCTGGCCAAGCAGGGCCAAGGCGAGAAGGTCAACTTCAGCGTGCCGACTGGCAACTTCGGCGACATCTTCGCAGGCTACATGGCCAAACGCATGGGCTTGCCGATCAACAAGCTCATCCTGGCGACCAACGAGAACAACATTCTGGAGCGCTTCGTCACGGAAGGCGTCTACCAGCCGGGCGAGTTCCGCGGTACGCACAGCCCGTCCATGGACATCCAAGTGGCGAGTAACTTCGAGCGCTACTTGTACTACTTGAACGGCGAGGACGCAGGCATTGTCTCCGGCCTGATGGACGACTTCAAGCGCGACGGGCGCATCGTCATCGCCGGCGAGGCGCTGCGGCAAGTGCAGGCCGACTTCGCGGCGTACGGCGTGCAGAACGACGAGTGCCTGAGCGAAATCAGCAGCTGCTACAAGGAATACGGCTACCTGCTCGATCCGCACACGGCTTGCGGCGTGGCGGCGGCTCATCGCTTCACGGCGGAAGACGAAGTCACCGTAGCCCTGTCGACGGCGCATCCGGCCAAATTCGACGAGGCCATCCGGATCCTCGATATTAAGCAAACGGCGCCGGCTCAAATCCAAGCGCTGTCCGACAAGCCGCAGTTCCAGACCCGCGTGACGGGCACGAACGAAGCGGTGTCGGAGCAGTTGGTTCGTTTCTTCTAATATTGTTTTCTTCGCATCAAACAAACAGCTCCCGGACAGGAACGTTGACGTTCCGTCGGGAGCTGTTTGTTTTGACTCATGGGGCGGGCGATGTCCAATTTATGTGAACTGAACGATTCTCGCCTGTTGACATAATGGATATGTACTTATGAATGCTGCAATCAATGGCCCACGTTTGACCTTGCATGACAAAGTTATTCCTTAGGTTGAAGACGACGTTATAAATTGTATAATGCCAATCGTAACCAACAGGAGCATCACGACAACAATAAACCCTACCGCAAACTTTAACCCTTTCGAAAACCGCGATTTCTGCTGGAGCTTACTCTCCACCATCGCTAGTCGTTCCTTCAGTTCTGCTACTTCTTTATCCGGATCCATTTCGCAGCCCCTTTACGTAAGGTTCTTGAAGTTATCCATTTGCCCAGCGTTCTGCATGCTGTTGAAGATACTGATCGATCAGGGCATAGAGGATGCCGACGGCTCCGAATAGGAGGATCGCGGTGCTGATATTCAGATCAAATTCCCGAACATAACTTTCATTATACAAGTGATTGAACATGTAACTCCCGCCAATGAGGCCGAAGATGAAATAGAGCAGCACCCGGCCGAAGGCAGCCTTCACGAACTTGCTGATTAGAATCGATATCGGTACCATAATACTAGCGCAAAGCACTGCTTCGAGGACGATCAGGAAAACGAAAACCAAGCCGATATTTCGAAGGCCGTAATATTCGGATGTCGTTATCTTCGAGCCCTCCAGTAGTTCCAAGCTCAGCGCCGCGGCGAAAAATAAGAGAATCATAGACATCCATTGAATGAAGTACCTGACAACCCGCAACATGAACACCTGCCTATTCGAGCCCTAGCAGCTCTAAAGTGACCACATATGAATTTCTTTCCTTTCCTGACGCTGCGAAGAGAACTAAAGTTGCGTTATCACCCCCCTGCTGCATGCACGGTCACTTTGCGCTTTATTTTCCGGCTCACGGGTTAATTTCATCTTATGAAGGGGTGAGCGGTTTGAAGAAACTACTGGCGATTATCGTCATACTTGCGGCAGTGCTCTTTATTGCGGCACTCTTCGTCGTTTGGCTCGCCATTCGCACCTTTCCATACTCGCCGTAAGTTCTGTGATTCGTTAGCCGGATACGGGCTGAATCAAGGCTCGAATTTCTTGGTCGACGATTCTGTAATTCCAAGGCGTGAAGTAAACATGGGCGCCGTCGTCATAAAGGATAAACGCATACGCGATCGGATCGTCCGTGTAGAAAACCATTTCATAATCCTCCGAGTCGCGATCGCCGAATTGAGGGTTGTAATTTTGTTTGTCTTCACCGCTGTCCAGCAGTTGAATGAATCGCTTCAACTTAACGCCTGTTAACGTCTTATACGGCCTAATATCCTGTTGATGGAACAGTTCAATCCGCTCCACCTTGTCCTTGGCGATATCTTTGTAATGCTTCAAGGCCGTTTGAGCATAGTTCTCTTCCACATACAACCGATAGCCGCCAATGGAGGCTGCGTTCTTCACCGCAAGGACTTCGCTCGTCGAGAAACCTTCCACGCGATACAGCTTCGTTCCGATTTCCAAAAATGCCGCATCCCCGTCCTTCGCATGATAACTCGAATTCGTAACGACGTCCGCGACCTTGAATTTCACTTCACCCACTACTGCATTCGTAACCCGGCCCGGGTCCTTGATGACGTATTCCCATGATTCGGTGTAAGAATGCCCGTCCAGCTTGACGAAATCCACCCAATCAATGGCAACGTCTGTCCTCTTCGGATCGGTTTGGTTAGTCGAGCAGCCGCATAGGAGCAGCACGGCTGCCACGACGGCAAGCATCATTCTTGCCATGTTCAGATCCCCCCTCGCTTCTTATAGACGAAATCCCCCGTAACTGGTTGCAGTTGGAAAATAAAAAGACGATGCAGCAAGCGCATCGTCTCGTTATCTATTCAATTGCTGCCGGCTTGCTCCCAATGGCGTCCAGGCGCTTCTTCGCTTCCTCGTATACGTCCTTCGAGAGCGGACCCCGCTCGGCGTAACGGAGATTTTCCATCAGATGGACGGGATTTTTGGTACCGACGATCGTCGTCGTCATGGAAGGATGGGACAAGGTGAAGCGCAGCAGAAATCCGGTACGCTGCTCGCCATGCTCCAACAATTCGTCCAGCTTCGCTTCCTCCCATGCGCGCCAGCGATCTTCCGAGCCGCGCCCGATGCCCGGCTCGCCCTGTCCGACGCCGCCCCGAATGATAATGCCCGCTCCGGTATCCGCCGCCTTCGTCACCCAATTCTCGTGCTCGCGCTCCAGAGCGGAGTAGGGCAGCTGGAACGTATCGAATGTCCCCCAGTCCACGAAGGGAGGAAGGTTCGGAACGTAAGAGGATACGCCGATGAAACGGGCCTTGCCGCTGGCTTGAATTTCCTTCAGCACGTCCACGAGCTCGCCTTCCTCGGCTTGCTGAGGCGTCGGTCCGTGCAGCTGCAGAACGTCGACATAGTCGGTTCGCAAACGTTGTAAGCTCGTATCGATATTATGAAGCAAATTATCGCGCGTCCATATATGGGACGTCTCGTCATGATCGCCGCGGTCGGTGACGCAGCAGCCGCATTTCGTCGCTAGGATGAACTCGTTCCGGCGGCGGCTCACGAAGCGGCCGATCAATTCCTCGCTGCGGCCGTAATCGTACGAGGTGTCGATCAGGTTGATGCCTGCGTCAAGCACGGCATGCAGAATGCGCTCCGCATCGGCGTCCTCGAGCGGCCGTCCGCTCCATACGCGCGGGCCGCGAATTTCCATGGCGCCGTAGCTCAATTTCGTGACCGGCAATCCGGTGCGGCCTAATATCGTTTTGTCCATCGTTCCAGCTCCTTTTCCATGCGATTACAATAACATGCTGGCCCCGTCCAAACGGATGGTGGTACCCGTCATGAACGACGTTTCGTCCGAGGCGATATAGCAAACCAGCGAAGCGACGTCCGCCGGCAGTCCGATGCGCCCCAGCGGAAATTTCAATCGGTTCGCCTTGTTGCTGAACTTGCCGACGTCGACGGCGCCGGGCGCGATCGTATTGACCGTGATGCCGTAACGCGCAAGCTCGATGGCGCTTTCTCTGCCGAGCATTTTGATGCCGCCCTTCGACATGCTGTAGACCGGGTCGAAGTCGGTCGGTCGTTTGCCGTGGACGGAGGAGATATTGATAATGCGGCCGAAATTTCGTTGCTTCATATGAGGGAGGACCGCTTGGATGCACTGCCAATACCCTTTAAGATTAACGTTCATGACGCGGTCGTATTGCTCCTCCGTATAATCGAACAACTGGAGGTTAAGCTGCAGCGCCGCGTTGTTGACCAGAATGTCGATGCCGCCCAGCTCGGCGGCAGCCGTATCGGCCATTCGGACGATCTGCCCCCGATCGGCGACGTCTGCCTGTATGATCATGCACTTGCCGCCCAGCTCCTCGATTAGGCGCTGCGTGTCTTTGGCTCCGGCATCGCTGGAGTTGTAGTGAATCGCGACATGCGCGCCGCGTCTTGCAAGCTCGACGGCGACGCCTTTGCCGATGCCCGTCCCCGCGCCGGTGACGAGTGCGGACTTACCGCTCAAGCTTTGGCTCATGGCTATCGTTCCTCTCCCCGGCAGGCTTGTTCATGCGACGATCCATATAATGCAGACTGAAGCCGCCGTCTAGTCGAATATCCGCTCCGTTCACATAACTGGCTTCCTCCCCGGCTAGGAAGAAGGCAAGCTCGGCCAAATCGCCGGCCGTTCCGAGCTTCGTGCTGGGCACCTTGTAACGATAGTTGTCGTAGAGTCCCGAAAGCTCACTTGGAAAAGAAGCGTCCGTGCCTTCGACGGGGCCCATCTCGATCACATTGACGCGAATGCCGAACCGCCCCAGAAACAACGCCGCTTCATGGGCCAGCATCTTCACCGCGCCTTGCGAGGCGCTGTACGCGAAGGACGAGCCGTTCGGCTTCTCGCCGTGAATGGAGCTGACGAAGATAATGCTGCCGCCGCCTCTGTCCGCCATCCGTCTGCCGAACGCCTGCGTACAGAAAAAAGCGGATTTGGCGTTCCTCTGCATGATGTGGAGAAACTCCGTTTCCTCGCAGTCTTCGACGCTGGCGGGACTCATGGCGCTGCAATTGTGAATCATGACATCGACCGGGCCGATCCGCTTCTCGGCCTGATCCAGCATGGCGGATATACCGCTGCCGCTGCATAGATCGACATGCGTAATGAGCGCCTCCGTGCCTGCGGCTCTGCAGGCAGCGAGCGCTTCTTCCCATTCCTTGTCGTCCCTGCTGCTGTTCAGAATCAGATCCGTGCCGCCCTGGCTGAATCGAGCGAGAAGGCCCTCGCCGGACCAGCTGTCGGCATCCGCGATAAAGACTACTTTCCTGGGCACGCCTTGTCCCCCCTCATGAATCAAGGATTCCATACGATTCTCGTTACATGACCATCTTACCGATTGATCGAAGCGAAAAGCGATGCCGTATATTTAAGATTTTGTTTGATTATTTACAGTTGATGAGGCTGCGTCACCCTCCGCGGCATTGCGCTTCCGACATCAAAAAGCTCCCCTCCTGGCAGCAGGCTACTTCACTTCGCCTGTCTGCTATTCGGGGAGCCCATTGACCATGCCTGTTTTGGCGGCCGGGGCCGCTATGTGCCGCTATTATTTCAGGTCAAAACGATCTGCGTTCATGACTTTGACCCAAGCGGCCGCAAAGTCGCGGACGAACTTTTCTTGATTATCGTCCTGCGCATACACTTCCGCAATGGCACGCAGAACGGAATTCGAACCGAACACGAGGTCTACGATCGTCGCCGTGCGCACGACTTTGCCCGTACCGCGGTCCGTACCTTCGTATACGCCTCCGGCTGCGGGCTTCCATGCAATGCCCATATCCAGCAGGTTCACGAAGAAGTCGTTCGAGAGCGTGCCTACCCGATCGGTGAATACGCCATGATCGGTGCCTTCGAAGTTCGTGCCCAGCACGCGCATGCCTCCGACGAGCGCCGTCATTTCCGGCGCACTCAGGTTCAGCAGCTGCGCCTTATCGACCAGAAGCTCGGCCGGGCTTACGCTGTACTGCTTCTTCTGGTAGTTGCGGAAACCATCGGCGACCGGCTCCAGCACGGCGAAGCTTTCGACATCGGTTTGTTCTTGCGAAGCATCGCCGCGTCCAGGGGCAAAAGGCACGCTCACTTCAAAGCCTGCATCTCTTGCAGCCTTCTCTACCGCAGCGCTGCCGCCGAGCACGATCAAGTCCGCCAAGCTCACTTTCTTATCCAGCCCCGCTTGAATGCCTTCGAGAACCGTAAGTACTTTGGCCAGCTGCGCAGGCTGGTTCGCTTCCCAATCCTTCTGAGGAGCAAGGCGGATGCGGGAACCGTTCGCGCCGCCGCGCATATCGGAGCCGCGGAACGTGCTCGCCGACGCCCAAGCCGTCGTTACCAGTTCGCCGACCGTGAGACCGGCGTCAAGCAGCTTGATTTTCAACGCCGCTACATCGGCATCCGTTAATTCGTTCTCCCCGGCATCGATCGGATCTTGCCAGATCAATACTTCGGCCGGCACCTCCGGACCCAGATATCTTGCGCGCGGACCCATGTCGCGGTGCGTCAGTTTGAACCACGCGCGCGCGAATACGTCGGCGAATTCTTCCGGATTCGCATGGAAGCGGCGAGAAATCTTCTCGTAAGCCGGATCCGCGCGCAACGCCATATCCGCCGTGGTCATTATCGTCGGAATACGAACGGAGGCATCTTCCGCGTCCGGCGCAAGATGTTCCTCGGCGGGATTTACGGGCGCCCACTGATTCGCCCCTGCCGGGCTCTTCGTAAGCTCCCACTCATAGGCGAACATGAGATCGAAATAACCATTATCCCACTGCGTCGGGTTCGCCGTCCAAGCGCCTTCGATACCGCTCGTGATGGTGTCGCGGCCTTTGCCCGATCCATGCGTGCTTAACCAGCCTAGGCCGAGCGCTTCGACGGGAGCACCCTCTGGTTCTTTGCCTACAAGCGCCGCATCTCCCGCACCGTGCGCCTTGCCGAACGTATGTCCGCCGGCCACGAGCGCTACGGTTTCTTCATCGTCCATTCCCATCCGTTTGAAGGTTTCGCGGATGTCGCGGGCGCTTGCAAGCGGATCCGGTTTACCGTTCGGGCCTTCCGGATTCACGTAGATCAGCCCCATCTGAACGGCGGCAAGCGGATTATCCAGCTCGCGATCGCCTTTGTAGCGCTTATCGCCCAGCCACTCCGTCTCCACTCCCCAGAAGATATCCTCTTCCGGATGCCAGACGTCCTCGCGGCCGCCGCCGAAGCCGAATGTCTTGCCGCCCATGGATTCGATCGCGACATTGCCCGTTAATATAAACAAGTCGGCCCAAGAGATCTTGTTGCCGTATTTTTGCTTGATCGGCCACAGCAATCGGCGTGCTTTGTCAAGGTTGCCGTTGTCCGGCCAGCTGTTCAGCGGAGCAAAACGCTGCGTCCCGGTTCCGGCCCCGCCGCGGCCGTCGCCCGTGCGGTAAGTGCCCGCGGAATGCCAAGCCATCCGGATAAAGAACGGACCGTAATGTCCGTAGTCTGCCGGCCACCAATCTTGGCTGTTCGTCATCAGATCGCGCAGATCCTGCTTCAGGGCTTGGTAATCCAGCTCTGCGAAGGCTTCGGCATAATTAAACGCCTCGCCCATCGGGTTCGATTTCTTGTCGTGCTGATGCAGAATGTTCAAGTTCAGCTGATTCGGCCACCAATTTCTATTCGTCGTGCCGCTGGAGCTGGGAGTCGTCGTGCTGCCGTGCGGGAACGGGCATTTTCCGCCAGAGGAAGCCATGTCCAAGTGTATCACTCCTATGATTTATAATAAATTCTAAATAATAATTATTATAATTAAAGTTATAAAGGTATTCGGATCAGAACGCAACTCCTTTTTTTGCTATAACGCGAAAACCGCTCTCTCTTCCTGATTGTATTCATCTTGCGATGTAATATGTGGGCAAGTATTCGAACTTGTAAACGTTCAGTTGTCCATGTCCCGTCATATGCATTACCGATCGGGTTTCACGAGGATAAGGGCTGGCTGCTCCTCTTCCTGCGCTTTCATAAAGTAACCTTGCGTATCTTGCAAACGTGACGAGGGCTGGTCTCCCTTAAACGTAATCGTATCCGTGATAACCACTTCTCCGTTTATCGGAATTGGTTTATTGACCGTAATGATCGGCACCTCGTCTTGAGGAATAGGTTGGTCCGAAGCCGTTATGCAAGGCTGTATCCATTCAATCACGTAGGACTTCTTCCCTTCGTTTCTGATCGTTACTTTCAAGCCGCGTTCCGGATGGCCTGGATCGTTAAGTTCAAGATCGCTAATCCTCAAATCCATGCCCGCCTGCAATAAGCCCTTGACGCTGGAAACAATAGACCCGTCTTTACGATCGACATTATAAATCACGGCCGGCGTATTCAAGATCGCCGGATGTCCGGCAGCATCCAGAGCGACCTGCCAAACCTTAACGAACTTCTCGCGGGTTGGCGAATACGCATCGCCAGCCGACGTTACCCGATTGAATCGATTCCAAATCTTCGCTTCTTGATAGCCGTCCTTGGCAGCCTGCGAGAGGGCGAATCGTTCGGCTTCTTCGCTGGAAATCGATTTCCCCTTATTCTGAACTGCGATCAGGCTTACAGCGACAAGGACGAGTATAATTGCGAGATGAGCATATTTCTTCATTCGTTCCTCCATCGATCCACATCCTGAATAATCGGCTGCTCGCTGTCCGACTAAGGATCCCTTATTGAAGTACATTCCCCTGCAAGGAGTACCGCATCAGTTCATTCGTAATTTCCAATGCGTCCTCCCTTTGGAGCGCGGGCGCCGATATGACATGCCCGTCACGGCCATCGAAACCAGACTGTCCCGTTCGAGCATTACTTGCGAGCTTCAAGATCGTGAACTTGCTGAAATCATCGTTCACAATAAGAGTGCCGTACGTGAACATTTTGGGCTGACCCTTGTCGTTATAGGCATATAAGAGTACGGCTTCACCGTGTTTGCTCAGCTTGATATGTAATTGCCTATGCGCTTTGGGGACAGGTATCGCTTCACCTTGAATATCGATGGTTCCGATAAACGTTCTAACTCCCTTTAAGTTCTTTCTCACGGTACCGTTTATCAATAGGATAGTTGGCACATAATCGCGGTTGCCCTCACCTAGCTGGTAGGCGATACCTTGAATCTTCAAATGATAGCGATGAGGATAGGTATAGATGATTCCCCATGCTGCCAATGACGCGATTAGAAGTACAAACACGAACCATCTAAAGCGGTTAGTCATGCACGACTTCCTCCATCCAAATTTTTACACCATCAACTATTTAACGTTATCGGATCGTTTTGGTTGCGCCGCATGACAAAAAGCCGCTTGAACAGCGGCTTTCTTGATCGATATCACCACGGGTAAAATGTGTCCGTGACTTATGGACGTACGATCGTTCCGTCCGCCTTCCGGTCGATCGGATACGGCTGGTGATAGATTCGCGTCTTCGTCTCCGGGCTTACGAGCTTCGCTGCCTTCTCCTCGTCGATGTCGATGCCGAGCCCCGGGCGCTCATTCGCATAGAGATGTCCGTCCTTCAGCACCGCATGCCCCGGGAATGCTTCGAGCTCCTCGGCACGGAACGTATTCTCCTCCTGGATGCCGAAGTTCCAGATGGCCATATCCAGATGCATGGCCGCGGCTTGGTTGACGGGATCGTTGTCCCCGCCTTCCTGCCATGCCGTGCGGACGCCGTAGGCCTCGGCGAAAGCGGCGATTTTGCGGCAGGCCGAGATGCCGCCTCCCTTGGACACGCGGACGCGGATGTAATCGATCAACCGCTCTTGAATAAGCGGCATCCATTCATGCGGACTCGTGAACAGCTCTCCCATCGCTTGCGGCGTGGTGCTCTGCTGCCGAATCGAGCGGAACCAGGCAATCTGCTCCGGCGGGAGCACGTCTTCGAGGAAGAATAAACGGTACGGCTCCAGCCGCTTCGACAGGATGACCGCCCCCTGCGGAGACAGATGCTCATGCACGTCATGCGTGAATTTGGCAGCCGAGCCGAAGCGCGCGCGCAGCTGCTCGAACATGTCCGGAATCGCTTCCAGGTACGCTTCTTCGTCGAAGACGACCTTCGCAGGCCAGGCATTGGAAGGCCTCTTCGCCTCGTCGGCAGGAAGGAACCCGCCGCCCCCATACTGGCCCAGCTGGCAGCGAACGACCGAATAGCCCTCTTCCTGATAGCGGGCGATATCCTCGATCAGCTCGCCGATATCCCTCCCGCTTGCATGCGCGTAGCAGGGCACGGCCGCGCGGCTCGGTCCGCCGAGCAGCCGATGCACCGGCATGCCGGCTTCCTTGCCCTTGATGTCCCAGAGCGCCATGTCGATCGCGCCGATCGCCGTCATCAGCGCGGAGCCGTTGCGCCAATAACCGCTCTGGTACATGGACTGCCAAATGTCTTCGATCGCGCCGGCATCGCGTCCGATCAGCGTCGGCGCGAGCAGCTCCTCGATGACGGCCGCGACGGCGCTCGGATTGAAATAATCGTTCGCCGACCCGATTCCGTACAATCCATCCTGATCCGTCTCCACCTTGACGATCGTCCAGCTGGCGTCATGCCGCGTGCGAATAAGCCTGATTCGCTTGATCTTGGTCATCGATCCGTAACCCTCCCGATTGTCGCTTCCAGCCTCTAGTATTCGCTCCGACAGCCCTATTTCCCTACTTGATCATATGGTAGGGATAATAGGGAGGAAGCGGTTTCGTGTAGGTGTCACGCGCGAATTTGATTTGGTTCGGCGTCCACTGCGAATAAAACAAGCGGGTGTCGTGATCGTCGCTGAGCGCGAGCACTTCGGGCACCGTCGCCCAGTTCGTCAGCGGATAGCTCGACGCCCGGGAATGATAGTTATGCATCGTCCGCCGGCCGTGCGTGCACGCCGCGCTGCCGCCCTTCCGCGTGTGATACGTCGTGATATTGTACAGCACCGCGGTTCCGGCTTTGCCCCGGATCGGGATCTCCTCGTAAGCTTCGCCCTGCTTCTCCTTCGCTTCGGCCAATGTTCCATACGTATGGCTGTTCGGCACCAGACAGAAGGCCGGGCAGCATTCGTGGACGTCCGACAAATAATAGATGACGCATGCGTACGTGCTGATATAAGGATTCTCGGGATCGAAAATCTTCCCGCCGATGGTGCCGTAATAGCTGATGTCACGGTGGAAATTCATCTCGCTGCTGCTCGCCCGGTCCGCGGAAACGTCCCGGAAATCGAATTGGGCGAAGCGCGCCTCGCCGAGCAGTACCTCCTGGATGAGCGGGAAAATCTTCGGATGGCGGATGAATCGATCCATCTCCAGCGGATGCTTCTCCAGAAAGCTGCCCGTGCCGACCGCGCCTTCGATCGGCTTATGCCATTGCTCGGGATTCTCTTTCAATGAAGCTTCGACCAAAACGTTCAAGTAATCGAGCTCCTCCTGCGACAATGCATTCGGAATGACGGCGAAGCCATTCTCCTTATAGTGCGCCAGAATATCCTCTTTCGTCGTTTGCACCGCGTTTGCAGCCATCGTTCGTTCGCCTCGCTTTCGCGTGATAGTGGCTCATTAGCCTTTGACGGAACCCAGCATAATGCCTTTGACAAAATATTTCTGCAGGAACGGATAGACCAGAAGAATCGGCACGATAGCGAATATGATCGTTGCGGCCTTAATATTCTCCGGCTGGACGACCAAGTGGCTGGAATCGTTCAACGTGCTCGTGTTCTGCGTTCCCATGTTGAGCATGTTGAAATCGATGATGATCGAGCGCAGCACCATCTGAAGCGGCCACTTGCTGTTGTCGCTGATGAAGTACAATGCGGAGAAGAAATCATTCCAGTGCCCGACCGCATAGAACAACCCGACCGTGGCGATTACGGGTTTGGACAACGGGAGAATAACGCTCCACAGCACGCGCATATCCGAAGCGCCATCGATCCGGGCCGATTCCTCTAAGCTCTCCGGAATGCTCCAGAAGAAGTTGCGCATCAGGATCAGGTTAAACGGCGCGACCAGCTGCGGGATGATCAACACCCAGACGCTGTCGAGGAGCCCGATATTCTTGAGCAAAATGTACATCGGGATCAGGCCCGCGCCGAACAGCATCGGAATAATGACCAGCCACAGCAAGAAACGATGACCTGGAATTTGCGTCTTCGATAAGCCGTAAGCGCCCGTTGCCGTGAACACCAGATTGAGGAACGTGCCCACGACCGTAACGAATACGGTGATGCCGAAAGCCTTCAACAGCACTTCCGTATTGAAAATGTATTTGTACGCTTCGATCGTGAACGACTTGGGCCAGATCATCATCGGATTCTTGTAGATCTCGTGCGCCTCGCTGAAGGAGATCGCCCATACGTTCACCATCGGCAGCAGCGTAATCAAGCCCGCCACGATCAGGATGAGGTAAATGATGCTCTGCGCCCACCAAGGGTTCGCATCCAAGCTTCTAGACTTGATGGACTTCGACTGTTTGGCGGCTTGCGCGGCATGGGTAGATTGCGCGGCATGGGCAGGTTGTTCTACCATAGCGATTTCTCCCCCATCCTGCGTATGATCGTATTCGCCGTAATGATGAGGATCATCCCGATGACGCCTTTGAACAACCCTACGGCCGTGGCAAGCTCGAATTGCGATTGCAGAATCCCCAGCCGGTATACATACGTATCGATGATATCCCCGACGTCATAGACGGCCGGATTAAGGAACATGAAAATTTGGTCGAAGCCGGCATCCAATATGCCCGCGAGCTGCAAGCAGAACAGCAGCGCGATAATCGGCCTGATGCCAGGCAGCGTAATATGCCAAATTTGCCTCAGCTTCCCGGCTCCGTCGATTTTGGCCGCCTCGTACAGCTGTCCGTCTATGCCGGACAAGGCCGCTAAATAGATGATCGCGCCCCAGCCGAATTCCTTCATGATCGCCGTTATGACAACGAGCGTGCGGAACACGTCCGGGTTCGTCGTGAAATTGAATTTATCCAAGCCCGTATTCACCAGCACCAGATTGATAATGCCGCTCGGGCCGATAAAGTTGTAGATAATGCCCGCGAATACGACCCACGACAGGAAATGGGGGAAGTACGTGATCGTCTGAATGAACCGCTTGAAGAAGACATGCCTCACTTCGTTCAGCAGCAAAGCGAACAGAATCGGTACCGGGAAGCCGAAGAGCAGCCGATAGAGGCTGATGATGACCGTGTTCCTCAGCAGCTCCGGAAACTTCTCCGACGTAAACATCGATTTGAAATGCTCGAAGCCGACCCAGGGGCTGTCCATGATGCCGGCAATGATTTTAAAGTCCTTGAAGGCGATCGTAATGCCGTAGAAAGGCGCATAGGTGAATATCGCAAAATATACGATGGTCGGTAAAATCAGAAGATAGATAAACCGCGACTTCCAAATCTGCGTGCCTAGCCTGCGGTTTCTATGCTGCCTGCCTTTGTTCGGCAGAGGCATCTCCGGATTCCCGTGGGGAGCATAGACGGATTTCGCGCCCATTCAATCAGTCCTTTCCTCGAAACCTGCCGGAAAAGCGCCGGAATAGGGCGCTTGGACTGCCCGATCCCGGCAACCGGCTTGTTAGTCGACATAGTTCGGTTCGGATTTATTCTTCTGCAGCTCGTTTACCTCGTCGATGATTTTCTGACCGCCTGCATCCAAGTATTTCTGGTACGCCGCCTTATACTTCTCTTTGGTCAAATTCATGTCCGTCAGAATGCTGCCGTCTACCTTCGCCATGTAATCCTCCCAAAGCTGCGCCCCCATCTTCGCTTGGGTCGGAGAGGTCACGGTCGGATCTTTATAATCGTTGAAAGGCGATGCGGCGTATTTCTCGAACATGCTCTTGTAATAGTCGAACTGATCGCCGATCCCGGTTCCGATGAAATTCAGTTTCTGCGCATCCCAGTCCAGCTTCTCGCTCATCGGATCGATGAATTTAAGCGGCTCGATCTGGGCGTTCTTATAGGCGTCCTCCCGCTTCTCGTCCGGAATCGGCACTTTCTTGCCTTCCGGATCCACCGTGTACGTCTTGCCTTCGATGCCGTATCTCCGGAAGTCGGAGCCATCGGTCAACGACCAGTTCAGGAACTTGAAGAATTGCGCTGCTTTATCCTTCGCCTTCGCGTTGATGTAGAATCCTCTGTCCTGCGGGAATACGACGCGCGTTCCGCCTTGCTGGCCATCCGGACCCTTCAGCGGGGACATGATCTTGATTTCCGCGTTCGGCACGTTCTTCTTCAGGTCGGTGTAGAGGGATTGCAGGTTCCCGCCGAGAATGACGGCTGCGCGGCCGGCCTTGAATTTCGTCTCGCCGAAGGAAGGATCCGGATTGACGCCCGCTTCTTCGTCGAACAATCCGCGTTTCTTCAAGTCCTGCAGCCAGAATTTAAAGTTCAACGTCTCGTCCTGCATTTCCGCCGGAACGATCTTGTTCGGATCGTCCTTGGAAGGCGCCCAGCCGGAGACGGCGCCGAACGAGGTGCCCAGATCCTTCGCCGCCCAGAAAGGAACCGTGTTGCCGTGCGTCATCGGCACGATGTCTTTGCCGCTGGCTTTGATTTTCTCCAGCGCGGCTTCCAGCTCCGCGACGGAAGTCGGCTCTGCTATGCCGAGCTCATCGAAGATGTCGGCACGGTAATTGATGAAGAAGGGGACGACCGGATAAATCAAATTGGGAATGAAGTAGATATCCCCTTTAGCGTCGGCCATCTTCTCCCAGATTCCGGCGGGTACCGCATTCTTCACGGCCGGATATTGATCCAGGTAATCATTGATTTTCAGAAATGCGCCTTGATCCTGCAGATCCTTCCAGAACGGATCTACCGGGCCTCCGCCCCAGATGACGTCCGGCATGTTGCCGCCTGCCGCCGTCGTCTTGATGGTGGCATCATAGTCGACGACCGGGATAATGCGCACGTCGATGTCGACATTCGCCTCTTTGAACAATTCTTTCTCGTAGGCGCCGCCCTTGGTGTACGTGGCTGGCCCCCAGGTCGGCCGTGTATAGCTGAATTTAAAAGGACCCGAATCGCTCTTGCCGTCATTCGCTTTCTCGCCCGTCGTTCCCCCGTTTGCGCCGCCTTCCGCCGATGAGCCCGAGTTGTTGTTATTACTGCAACCGATGATAAGACTGAGCAGCATAATCACTGCGAGAGACAACAATCCGGCGACCCTTGCTTGTTTCTTGTCCGGTTTCATTCGCTCCATATTCATCCTCCTCGTTGAGTTCAACCCACTTCCTAGTCATAGCCAGCTAGCATTTCAGCAAAAAAGAACGATAGCCCCCCTATTCCAATTCGGTTCTATTTATGAAAAATTCCGGATGCGGAATGTTTCAACGCCATTAGGTATGCGCTTACATTTCTGTGAAAAGAGAACAAGCTCATCTAGGGTGGAGGTTCGGGTCGATCGTCGTGAGTGCGTGCATATAGCGGATGAATGCTCTAGGTGCGGTTGCTGCAGGCGCGAACGCTGCGGGCCGCGAAGCTGCCGGCAGGAAGCTGCAGGTGCGGACGCTATGGGCCGTGAAGCTGCTGGTGAGAAGGAACCTATTATCGCGGAGAGGATGTGGTATTTTATTCTTGTCTACGTTGGTATATACCTGTAATGTCAAGGCATGAACTCTATATGTTCTTGGCATGAATGTTAGCATCACTGGTAAACAGTTGTAAATGGCGGCCAACACCTGTTATGTATGGTTTTTGTAAGAAAATCGATGTTTTTTGCGCAATTTTGGGGTGAATTCTCCATTTTTGAGCGATCTGCGGCAATTGAACCTATAGTCCTATGTTCATCTTTACAACTTTTCGAGCGGCCTATAAGATGATATATAACAAGTCTTAAGAAGACATGAGGTTGCAGATATGGCCAAAAACATTCAACATCTCTCTCTTTATGAGCAAATCAAACATTATCTGATTTCGGAGATCGAGCTCGCGCATTGGAAGCCCCACGATAAGCTTCCCTCGGAGTACGAGTTGACCAAGCAATTCTCCGTCAGCCGGATTACCGTGAAGAAGGCGATGTCCGATCTGGTTGAGCAAGGCATCGTATACCGCGTCCAAGGGAAAGGCAGTTACGTAGCCGAGCCCGATACGGCGCTCTCCACGGGCGACGCGCCCCGGCCGCTGCAAACGCAAACCGTTGCGCTGCTGCTCCCCTTCATTAACAACCAGCATAATGCCTTGCTGCTTAATGGCGTCGAGCGCATCCTCTCGGAAGCGGGCTACTCGCTGCTCTTCTGCAACACGGAGAACTCCATCGCCAAGGAAGAACGCGTCATCCGGGAGATGATCGCGCGCAAGGTCGCAGGCATGATCGTTTATCCCGTCGACGGCGAATCGTATAATCGGGAAATTTTGCAGCTTACGCTCGATGCCTTCCCGCTTGTCGTCATGGATCGTTATTTGCGCGGAATCGACACGAACTGCGTATGTCCGAACAATTTAAGAGGCGCCCAGGAAGCCGTCGACTACTTGATCTCTCTCGGACACCGCAATATCGGCTTTCTGTCGACGACAATTACCGACACCAGCAGCATCGAGGACCGTCTGGCCGGCTATGAAAAATCGCTGGCCGAGCATCAGATCCCGATCGACCGCCGCTACCGGTATGCCGGTATCGAGCTGGGCGAACCCAAGCCGATCAAGGCGAAAATCAGGGATTTTCTAGAGCGGAATCCCGAGATGACGGCGATCTTCGCCATTAATCCGGGACTTGGACTGCAAGTGATAAGAGCGGCTTCGGAGATGGGCATTCGCGTGCCGGAGGAGCTGTCCCTCATTTTCTTCGACGATTTCGAGCTTTCGGAATTCTACAGCGTCAGGCCGACGTATGTCAGCCAGGAAGAGAACGTGCTCGGTCAAGAAGCGGCCAAGCTGCTCATCTCCGTCATGGAGAATCCGGAGCAGGAGACGCAAAAGCTGTTCTTCACGCCGAAATTAATCGTGAGGGAATCGACCGCGAAGCCGGGTGTACGGGGGTCGGGCACCGGGAGCGAGGGCGGTTAGACAGAGAAAAAGGTCCTGCCTTTCGACGGGCAGGACCTTTTTGCTCGGCCTTGGGCCAGGTTGGTGCCAAGAGCTGCACCTCGTACACTACATTTGCGGAAAACTGACGCATTCGAGCCATGAGCTGCACCCACTACACTACATGTGCGGAAAACCGGCGCGTTCGAGCCATGAGCTGCACCCAGTAACCTCACACGCTAATTTGTACGATTTTTCGTACAGAACCCCCGTTACCGGCTACCCCTCACGCTGCTTTGTACGATTTTTCGTACAAAACCCCAGCTACCGGCTGCCTCACACGCTGCTTTGTACGATTTTTCGTACAAAACCCCAGCTACAGGCTACCTCCCACGCTGCTTTGTACGATTTTTCGTACAAAAGCCCAGCGACGGGCTGCCTCACACGCTGCTATGTATGATTTTTCGTGCAAACCCCCAGCGACGGGCTACCTCTCACGGCCCCCCGTACACTACATGTGTGGAAAACCAGTGAACCAGTTTTGCGCCACTTTTCAGTTGCGGCGATAGCTTTTCCCCAGTTCGAACCGCTTTGGCGTCACTTCCCTGCCACCGGGGCAGCTTTTCCCCAGTCCACTTTAGCGCCAGACGTTCCCGACACGCCACAAAAGCCCGGACGCCTCCGTTCTGAACGAACGAGGCTGCCCGGGCTTTCTCTACTTCCCACGGCTAGGACAGTATGCTGCGTTACGAGTTAAGCCGGATCTCCTGCGCTTTGCCATCCCATACAACCTGATAGCCAGTCAGTTCCGCAAGATCTCGCAAGGGCAGCATGACGGCACTATCCACGACTTTGGAAGGTGTCATCGTTTGAATTGAACCGTTGACGTCAACGACGCTCGCCAAAGGCTGAAAGGCAATCGTTTGGCTGCCGACGACGGCCGTGACGGTTTGGCTCGCGCCATCCCAATTCACCTTGGCCCCCAGCATTTCGAAGATTTCCCGCATCGGAATAAACACGCGCGAATCGTCGATCATCAGCTGATGCTCCAATGCCATCGTTTTACCGTTCAACAGCAATTTCCCCGCGTAATGCTGCAGGACCGAATAGCCATGCTGCACGGCAATGGCGTCAAAAGTAAGCTTCGACGATGTAATGACGACGCGCGTACCGAGCTCGATTTGCGGGAACAGCCAGTGGATCTCATCGTTCTTCATGCGAATGCAGCCCGCGCTTACATATTTGCCGATGGATGAAGCCTTATTATTGCCATGAATCGCGTAGGTCGTTCCTTCCGTCCCATTGACCTCCAGCCCCAGCCATCGGTCGCCGAGCGGATTTCGGGGATCGCCGCCGGGAATTTTGTCTTTGTAATACGGCCTGTTCTTAATCTTGTTCACGATCTTGAAGCTTCCCTCCGGGGTCAAATCACGGGTCTTGCCCGTAGCGACGGAGAAGGTTTTGATCAGCTCGCCGCCCTCGTAGAACGCCAATTGATTCGTTTTCTTGTTGATGACAAGCAGCTGATCTTTGCTTGCCGCGGCACTTGCGCTAGTAAGGGACAGGACATTCCATAGAAGCAGCAACACGATCGATAGACTACTAACTTTCAAGCTGTACCGGCTCAAAACTAAACGACCTCCCATTCCGATAAGGATCCATGTAGTAATCTATGATGAGGACAGTCTCCGCCATCACTCCGATTTCACAGGTTGGGCTGCCGCCCCCGGCAATCGGTGTCGAATGCGCGGCGAAATCGCGGGCTATGCATCTCCCGAATGTCGAGAAAGGCCTTGCGAATCCGCAAGGCCCTTCTCCAGTCGGCAGCTTAGCAGCTATCGCCTTGCGCCTTAATTCGCCAGGATCAAATCTCCGAATTGCGCCGGATCCTTGCCGTTCGCGATACCGCCCATGTAGGACAGCCAGCCTTTGCGGCCGCTGCCGTCGCTGTCGTTGACGACGAAGGACAAGCCGATGTCTTTCGTGCCCGCATAAGCGGCCGGACGGATATCGTCCCAGTCAAAAGCAAGCGTGTACGTCGTCGTCTTCGCCGTTTCATCCCGCTTCACGAATCCGTGGCTCCGCGTCAGCAGCTGCCCGGCGCTCAGGCCGAGTGCCGCATAATCCGACCGGTCGACCGCGATGCCGTAAGCGCCCGTCGACGAATTAAGCGCCGCCGTGAAGCTGAGATGCGGTCCGCCGGCGACTGGCCCCGAAGCGCGTGCCGGGTCGATGGACACCTGCAGGCTGTCGCCCGCCCAGGCATCCACGATGTTCGCCTGCGTCATCGAGTGAATATCGTCCTTCACTTGAACGGCCAGGTAGAGATAATCGTCGTCCCATTTCACTTTGGCCGTGGCGCTCTGATCGTTGACGCCGCTCCATGTCCCGGAGGCTTGGGACTGCTGGTTCAGCACGATATCCGTCGCCCCCGTCCATTCGCTCGCATGGATCGTGCCGTCGATCGTAATGGCCGCTGCCGCCTTATGCGCCACGAGCGCACTGATCGGACGCTGCACATCGAAGGCGTAGCCGCCGTTCAGCTGGACATGGAACGCGAAGCTTCCCGTCGCGTAGCTGTCCAGCGTCGGAATCGTGAATACCGCTGTCTGGGACGCGTTCGCGGCTACCGACGAGATCGTCTTCGTCTGCGTCCAGCCGTTCGGTCCTGTCGCCGTCACGACGATATTCGTGGTCGCGCCGGAGGCATGGTTGCTGTATTTGAAATTCAAGTCATACCCGCCGGAGGCGTTCACCGAAGGGGAAATCTCCGTGCTGTACAGCCCCTTCGTCGTATAGCTGACGTTCTGGGTGGTATATGTCGTGCCGCCCGAGACCGGCGTAATGCCGATCGTGCCTTGGAACTGCTGGAAGCTGGAAGGCACGCTGAGCACGAGGGTGTCCTTCGCGTGACCGGAAGTGAAGCTCCCGCCCGATACGACCGACCAGCCTGACGGCAGGCTCAAGTTATACGTGCCGGACAATGCTTGCGCCGAGGAGTCGCGCGTGATGTCGATGGATACGTTGCTGCCCGGCGTCACGCTCGCGCTGGTAAAGACCGGGGTGAACCCCGTATTCTGAACTTGGAATACCCGTACCCAGTCCACGTACATTTCAGCCGTATTGCCGTAACGGTCGAAGCCGCCGCGGTAGGAGTCGGCATCGCTCTTGCGGAACGCATTGTTGATCATGAAGTAGTTGCCTACCGTCCAGCTGCGGTCCAGCGTCGGATGCGAAGAGCCCGGAATGTACTGGTCGTCGAAATAGTAGTACGTCGTATCTTCTGTAATCAGCATGCCGTACGTATGCCAGCCTTCGGACAAATTCACGCCATTGCCGAAACTGTTGGTGCTGGCGGTGCCGCCGGTATGAATGCCGCCGTAGCCGTCGCCCCACGTATGATGGTTGAAAGTCGTTGTCGTCGGATTGCCGCCCATGTAGGCTTCAAGCACGTCGAGCTCGTCATTGCCCGGTCTGCCGTTCGGATCGTTCGGCGACAAGGTCCAGAATGCCGGCCATAAGCCCGGATTCGGCGGGAGGAACATACGCGTCTCGAAGTATTGCGCGGCGCCCGGCTTCGTCGTGAATCCGGAACCGTCCGTGCCCATCGAAGCCAGGAAGCCGGTCGTAAACGTTTGGCCCCAGTTCGGTTCGACGACCGTGCTGCCCCAGTCCTTCGTCTCGATCTTCATATAATCCGAATTCACGATGGAGAAGGGACTGTAGTTGCTGACCGCGCTGCCGTATGAATAGTTCGGCGGCGTGAATTTCGCGTCCGCGTATTCCGGCCAGCCGCTCGGATCCGGTTTGGCGGCGGCGTATTTGTCGGCGCCCGCGCCGGTGTACGAGATCGTCGGCATCGTCGTGAAGTCGTCCAGGAACACCTGCTGCATCGTCAGCCCGTGTGCCGCGATGGCCGCCGGAACCGTGCTGCGCGTGTTGGCCGGACCGCCGTTCCATGCCGTCGTGCCTGCGTTATTGATTAGCTGCAGGTAGCTGTCGTCGGATTCGCCGCTCGCGTTCCAAGCCTTGATATGGATCGCGACCGGTCCTTCCGGGAAGTCCGCCGCGTTGAACGTGAAGGTGCCTTTGCCGTTGTCGTTCTGATCTAGCGCGATGTTCGAAGACGTCAACGCCTTCATGTACCCGTACGCATTCGTATGCGCGCTATCCGGCGCGTGCAGCGATTCCGCGCTCGCGCTCGTAAAGCCGGGCGCATAGAACGTCACGCCGACTTGGCCATTGATCGCCGAATAGTACGTCGGGCTCGTTACCGTGATGAGCTTGAATTTATAAGGGCTCGTGCCGCCGCCTGCGCTTGGCGTGTATTCGAACGCCTTGATCAGTGCGTAGGCGCTGCCGGAAATGGACTTGCCCGCCACTTTGACGGTGAGGGTATGGGCGCCTGCCGGGAGGCCGGTTTCCTCGAATACGTTGGCCGAATCCACCCACGTCGCGTTATACGTATCGATCGTGCTCTCCAGGAGACCGTCGATGTACACTTTAACGATGCCGCCCTGCTGCTGCTTCGTCATGTAGAGCGCGATGGTCGTGCCCGTGAAGTGGAAGTCGACGGATTCGTTGGCGTTATCGACGTTGTCGTACATCCATGACCAGCCGTCGCTCCACCAGCCTGCGCCGTTAAACGTAAACTCCGGCTCTGCCGCGTTGGTCGTCCAACCGCCCGAATGCGGATTGCTGTCCGCGTTCACCACGACTTTATTCGGATCGGTGCCCGGATCGGTCGGCGTCTGCTCGGTGCCGTAGTCGAATGCCTTGACCAGCACGTACGCATTGCCCGCGATCGACTTGCCGGCCGTCTCGATCTTGATGGCGTGCGCGCCCTGCGTCAAGCTCGTATTCTCGTATACTTTCGCCGATTCCACCCATGTCGGGTTCGCCGTATCCACGGTCGTCATCAGCGTGCCGTCCACATAGATATTCGCTTTGCCGCCCTCTGCGTGCTTCGTCATGTACAGCGCGATGGAGTTGCCCGTGAAATTAAACTGGACCGCTTCATTCGCATTGGCAACATTGTCGTACATCCACGACCAGCCGTCGCTCCACCAGCCCGTACCCGTAAAGGTAAACGCCGTCTGCGCCGCGTTGGCGCTCCATTGGCCCGAGCCCGGGACAGCCGCTGCATCTACGAGCGTATGCCCGGCCGCCGGCGCCGGCGGCGGATCCAGATTCACCGGAGGCTGCGAACCGTAATCGAACGCCTTGATGAGCACGTAGGCATTGCCGGCGATCGATTTGCCCGCCACCTCGACCTTAATGGCATGGGCGCCCTGCGTCAGGCCCGTTTGCTCGTACACTTTCGCCGATTCCACCCAGCCAGCGTTCAACGTATCGACCGTGGTTTTCAGCGCGCCGTCCACGTAAATATTCACTTTGCCGCCTTCCGCGTGCTTCGTCATGTACAGCGCAATGGAGTTGCCCGTGAAATTAAACTGGACCGCTTCATTGGCGTTGGCGACGTTGTCGTACATCCACGACCAGCTGTCGCTCCACCACTGCGTACCCGTGAAGGTGAAGGACGTTTGCGTCGTATTGTCGGTCCATCTGCCCGTGCCCGGCACGCTGGCCGCATTCACGAGCGTATGGTTCGCCGCGGGCGCCGGAGGCGGATCCAGATTCGGCGACGGCGCCGAGCCGTATACGAACGACTTGATCAGCACGTACGCATCCGTCGCGATGGATTTGCCCGCGACTTCGACCTTCAGCGTGTGCGCGCCGCTGGCCAGCCCCATCTGCTCGAACACTTTCGCCGATTCGACCCAGGTCGGGTTGACCGTATCGACCGTGCTCTTCAGCGTGCCGTCCACGTAAATATTCACTTTGCCCCCATGATCGTGCTTCGACATATTCAGCGCGATATAATCGCCCGTAAAATGAAACGTGACCGCCTCGTTCGCATTCGAAACGTTGTCGTACATCCACGACCAGGTGTCGCTCCACCACTGCGTGCCCGTGAAGGTGAAAGCCGTTTGCGTCGCATTGCCGGTCCATTGACCGCTGTAAGGAACGGTGCTCGCATCCACCGTCGTCAACAGTTCGCCCGGCAGCGGATCGGCAGAGGTGCTGCGCGCTGTCCCGGGAATGAGCCCGGAGAGCATAAGAACGGCGGCAAGCAGCAGTGCCGTCCACTTGGTCATCGGTTTGATTTTCAATATAATCCTCCTATTCGCGCTTGGATTCCATTCGAGTACGCGTCACGCGAGCGGCAGCCCGCGCCTTATCCCCTCCTTCGCCGACGTGCTTTTCCGCTTTCCTGCAGTAGGACGAATGCACCATGGCGAAAAGATCGTATCATCGGCGTTATACGGTTCATAGAGGCCAAACTTATGATTTCTATGGTAGAATAAGCAGTTTGTTTTGCGGATTCGTTTCCCGATGAATCGCTTCTACCCGTTACGCGGCTGCTTTAATTTCCCCCTATACTCGTTCGGCGTCTTGCCGGTATGCTTCTTGAATACCTCGGAGAAGTAGGCCGGATCGGAGTAACCTACCAGCTCCACGATTTCATACACCTTGTAGCTGTTGTCGAGCATCAGCTCCTTCGCTTTATTCATCCGAACGGTCGTCAAATATTTCAGAAAACGCTCGCCCGCATTCTTGAACAGCAGGGACAAATGCCCCGTCGAGATAAAGACATGATCCGCTACTTCCTTCAGCGTCAAGCTTCGACTGTAATTCGCTTTCATGTAGCGCTTGGCTTCCACGAGAATAATGCTGTCCCGGGACACGGAAAACTGATCTTGATCCGGCTCATCCACGACGGCCTCATCTTCTTCTTCTCCGGTCACCGGCTGCCAGTGAAGGCCGTTCTCTTCCATGCGCGTTTCCGCCGCGCGTTGGGCGCCTTCCTCCTCCGCGTTCTCGGCTAGCACCGACTTTGCGGACTGCATGGAACGACAGACGGCGGATACGCTTGCGACGGTCAACCCGATGCCGATGGAGAACGTCGACTTGAACAGGCCGATATACCGGTGCAGCTGGCCGACGATATCCCCGAAGCGCTGACGGTCGCCGTCCTTGGACAGCAAATAGACCTCCAAACCCGCTTTGTCGACCAGATGATAGCCGAAATGCTGCGAGTCCCAGAGGTCGCTCATAATATTGTCCAGCGAGAAGGCAAGCAAATTGCGTTCCCGATCCGGGATGCGCTGACGATGAACGGCAAGCCGGTCCAACCGGATGACCGCGGCCGTGTAAGTATCCGCTTCCAGCAGCACCTCGCCTTCCGCGCTGTCTTGTTCAAGCACTTCCCCTTGCAGCGGACGCTCGAACAGCCTGCCGAGAAAATCCTCCCGCAGCACTTTCGTCAATTGGGTCGCTTTGCGCGTCAGCACCTCCAGCCGGTGACGATTCTGCTTCTGCTCGTCCAGCCGGGCCGTCAATCGCTTCATCGTGCCGGCCAATTCCGTGAACGACACGGGTTTGAGCAAGTAGTCGACCGCGCCGTGCTGCGTCGCTTTCTGCGCATAGCCGAAATCGCTGTAGCCCGATAATACGATGACTTTGATAAACGGATAGTAGCGATGCAGCGATTCCATCAGCGCTATGCCGTCCATGAACGGCATGCGAATGTCCGTCATCACAATGTCGACGGGATAGGCCGAAATAAATTGAAGCGCTTCCAATCCATGGGCGCAACTGCCGGCGACTTGGATATCATGGTCCCCCCATGTCCAACCCGCCAAGCCGTCGCGAATCACTTTCTCGTCGTCAACAATCAATAGCTGGTACATGCCAGATCGTCCCCCCGAGCGGAGTATTCTTCGCCTGCCTGCTTCAATCTGTTCCTCTTTCACTCACTTGCTTGCAATCTATCATTTCCCCCCTCTCGTCGATGGACAAAACGGCGACGTCGCCGTCGCCGCCCGTTTTCCTATAATAAAACATCTCTTCAAATATTGTCCATACCGCCAACAGCAGCTGCGCCTATGCTTCCCGCTCCCCATGTCTTGTTCGGCCGATCGCCCATTCGCAGCGTAAGCACGCCTCCGCCGGTCACATCCGCATGGCTGATGCGCGGCTCGGCCAGCGGCCGTCCATTGATCTCCGCGGCTTGAATGTACTTGTTCCGCTCGGAGACGCCTTCCGCATGGATCGTAAACGTCTTGCCCCCGCCGACGGCGATCGACGTCCGCTCGAACAGCGGGCTGCCGATTTCATAGCTCGCCTTGCCCGGGCAGATCGGATAGAAGCCCATTGCGCTGAACACGTACCAGGACGACATCGCCCCGTTATCCTCGTCGCCGCAAATGCCGGTCGGCGTCGCTTGATACCAGAGCTTCATGATTTCCCGCAAGCGGCGCTGCGCCTTCCACGGCGATGCCGTGTAATTGTACAGGTACGGAATATGGAACGCCGGTTCATTGCCTTGGCAATATTGGCCGATCAGTCCGGTCGCATCCGGGAATTGCCCGAGGAAACGGTATTTGGATCCATCGTACTGCTCGGTAAACAGCGCATCCAGCCGTTCTTCAAACTTCTCCGGGCCGCCCATCAACTCGATCAGCCCTTCGATATCATGCTGAACGTGGAAGTTATAGATCCAAGCGTTGCATTCGGAGAAATAATCTCTGCCGCCCAGCCCGCCGCCGTATTTCGGATCGAACGGCTCGATCCATTCGCCGTCGGCCGACTTCGGCGACATGAATCCGGTGGCGTCGTTATACAGCTTGCGGTAGTTCTGCGAACGCTGCATGAAATGCTCGTAGTCCTCCGTATAGCCTAGATCCCGGGCAAACTGCGCGATGCACCAGTCGTCGTAAGCATGCTCCAGCGTCACGGCGACCGACTGCCGCCGTTCGAAGCCGTCCACTTCTTTCACCCACTCGCTCTCGCCCGGACGGAGCGCCGGATAGAAGCCCTGCTCCATATAATGGCGGTCCAGTTCCGTTAACGGCCCGTGTACCCATGGCAGCATCGTCACTTCCGTCGCGTTGACCTTCATCGCCTCGAATGCTTTGGCCGCATCGAAATTCCGGTATCCTTTGGCGAACACGTCATAGATAAGCGCGGCGGTATGGTTGCCCGTCATAACCGGCAGGTCTCCCTGCACGAACGGGAACTGCGGCAGCCACCCGCACTGCTCGTACATGCGGACGTAGGATTGGATCATATCCTGCTTGCGCTCCGGATCCAGCAGCAGCTGCAGCGGGTGAAGGCAGCGGTACGTATCCCAGATATTGTCCGACACATAGAAGTCGCGGCCGGCGCTCTCGTGAATTCGGCCGTCATAGGCGCTGTAGTAGCGGCCATCCTCCGTAATGCTGCTCATATTAAGAAGCGAACGATACAGCGAGGTATAGAAAATCGTCTTCTGCTCCTCGGAGCCGCCGGTCACTTCGATCCGGCTGAGCGCGCTCTGCCAGATCTCGCGGGCCGCTTGTTTCGTTTGCTCGAAACTGCGTCCGTCCAGCTCGCTGCCCGCATTGCGCTTCGCCTGCTCCGCGTCGATATACGAGATGCCTGCTTGAACTTCGAGCAGGCCCTCCGGAGCCTTCGTCCGGAGCATGCATCCGGCTTGGCGTTCCGACCGCCATTCCCCGAATCGCTCGACCGGCTGCGAGAATGCGAGAAACGTATAATGAGTCACGCCGTTCAGCGTGCCTTGGACGACCGCCGACCGCTCGCTTAGCAGCGCCAGGCTGCCATTCGCGGGAAATCCGACCGATATGGCGGCGACCGAAGCATCCGGATAACGGAAACGGTAGTGAGCGGATTGATAGGAAGCCGTCATTTCCGCCTCGATGCCTTCATCCTCCAGCAGCACGCTGTAGGCGTAAGGCGTCGCTTGCTCCAGGTCGTGATCGTAGAGCGACGAGAGCGATGCCGGGTCGGACAGGGCAGCGTTCCGCGTCGGCATCAGACTGGCGCATCCGGCCGGGAAGCCGAAGATCCGGTCCGCCAAATATTTGTCCGCAATGCCCGGCGTCGTTATCGGCGCAAGCTTCATCATGCCGTGCGGCAGCGAAACCGTAGGCGAAGTTGCGGTAAGCAAATGGCCAATCGAGCCGATCAACGGATTGACATAATCAACAGCAAGCATGGAATCCCCTCCAAATCATCAGTCCCTTCCATTGTAACAAGGCAAATTTACCAGCTATATAAGGCAAACCTCTAAAACATACGGGTATTCCTATGCACCTTGTCCCATAAAACAAAAACGCGCACCGAATGAATCCGGTGCGCGTCCAATGCATGTCGGCGAGGACCGGACGAATTCCGGCACACTCGCGTTAAATCAAATTCGATTTCTTAAGCAGTCGTTCGACCATTGCCGCCACTTCCGCGCGCGTCACGGCTTCTTGCGGCGCAAGGCGATTGCCGTCGCGGCCGTGGAAACCTGCCTTTTCCGCATACAAAAAATACCGCAGCACAGCGCTGTTACGCTGCATTGCGGTATCCTCCATAAAGATTCGTACCTGCCTTAAGCATCCGCCGCACAGCGAAAGCCCATATTGCCCGTGGAGCTGTCCGGCGTATTGGAGCTGCGCGCGGCCACCCGGTACCGGTTGCAGTACGACTTGTGGCAGAGGTAGGACCCTCCTCGCGTCACCCGGCTTACGCCCGTTACGGGACCTTGCGGGTTCACGCCGCTTCCCGGCGCTTCCGCTGGCTGAGCGGTGAACCAGTCGCCGCACCACTCCCACACGTTGCCGACCATGTTGTACAGACCGTAGCCGTTCGGAGCAAAAGAACGTACCGGCGCGGTACCCGCATAGCCGTCGGAGGCATTGTTCTTATCGGGGAATTTGCCCTGCCAGATGTTGCAGCGGTGCTCCCCGTCCGGCTTCAGCAGGTCGCCCCACGGATATCGCTTCTGCGCGAGTCCGCCTCGCGCCGCGTATTCCCATTCCGCTTCCGTCGGCAAGCGTTTCCCCGCCCACTTCGCGTAGGCCGCGGCATCGCTCCACGACACGTGAACGACAGGGTGATCGAGCCGATCGTCGATCCCGGATCCTTCGCCTTCCGGCTTGTGCCAGCTTGCGCCGTCGACGGCCAGCCACCAAGGCACTCCGGGCACCGGCTTGGCAGCGGCTCTCGCTGCTTCCGGCACGAACAGATGGAAGACGAACGACCAGCCGAACCGCTCCGCTTCGGTGACGTAGCCGGTCGCCTCCGCGAAAGCGGCGAATTCCGCATTCGTAACGGCGCAGGCATCCATATAGAAGGGGGACAATGCGACCTTCCGGATCGGGCCTTCGCCGTCTCGCGGGAATCCCTCCTCGTCATCGGTACCCATGAGGAACTCGCCGCCTGGCAAATAGATCATGTCTCTTCTCGTCTGTTGGCTGACGAGAGAATCAGCTTCCGGAGCCGAATCAGCCAGTTCCGGCTGCGCGTCGGCTTGCATATCGGCTTGTCCTCGTTCCAACGCTTCCGGCTCTGCTCTTGATACCCCGCAGCAGCAAGACGGCTTGTGATCAGCTTCCATCGTTGTCGTATCTCCTTTATCCGCAAGCTTATTGTCCATAAACGCAAATGAGACAGGCCACAATACGAGGAGGTCCCCAAGCATGTCTCCGACTCTCCGGCCGACAAGCGACCGCGATGCAAATTGGCTAATTCCAACGAAATTACTCGGTTATTATTATGTTTCGTATGATACCTGCAGGGTTTAATCGTGTCAACCGCTTTTATGCGTTCGTCGTCTAGCATCTAGCGTATAGTTGCCGCACGAAACATCGCTACCGTCGCTGCACGCACCAAGGGCCGCTCCCGTCCGGTCGGACGAGAGCGGCCCTATTGGCATGCGTATTACTGCTGCTGCAGCATCAGGATGCGGTACAGGATGACCGCCATTTCGGCGCGGTTCGTTGATTTGGCCGGCTCGATGCCGACCGTGCCGCCCTTCACGATGCCCGCCTTCACCAGCGCGGCAACGGACTTGGCGGCATAATCGGCGACTTGGCCTTTATCGGCAAAACCATCCAGCTCCTTGCCGGACGGCTCCGGCAGCTCCTTGCCGATGGCATGCAGCGTACGATCGATCATGACCATCATTTCCTGGCGGGACACCGCCGCTTCGGGCTTAAACCCCGCTCCGTCGCCGGTGGCAATGCCAAGCGCTTTGGCCGCGGCAATCGCGTCATAATAATATTTGCCTTTCGGGACATCGGCAAAATTGCCTCCGTCCGTCTGCGGCGACTTGAGGTTGAACGCTCTTACGAGCATCAGAATCAGATCGCCCCGCTTCACGGATTGGGCAGGCTCGTATTTGCCGTTACCCGTTCCGCCTACGATGCCATGGCTGGCCAGATAGTTGATGGACTCCGCGGCCCACGACCACTTGGCGCCGAGATCGCTGAATTTGCCCGCAGCGCTCGCAAGTACCGAAATTCCGGCATCCGGATGCAGCTCGGTCATGGCCAGCTTCGAATCGACCAGCTTCAAATCTTGAATGGCGACCTTGGCCGAACCGGTGCCGATCTCTTCGAATGTGAATGCGGCCAATGTCGCGCTGCCGCTAACGCCGGCCGTTTTGCCGATTTTCGTATGGGCGAAGCGTACCTGCCCGTCGGTCAGAATCGGTTCAGTCGACATGCCCGCGATGCTGCTCGCCGCTTCCTTGAACCGCAGCTTGCCCGCATCGTAACTGAGCGTAACATCGAATGCATAAACGTCGGCTAGATTCTTTCCTTGCAGCTCGATCTTGATCGAACCGTCAGCGGCAGGTGAAGCCGTAATCGCCTTCAGCGCGAAGGACTGCACCGCGGCCGCGCGGGCCGGCGCAAGTCCTTGGGCTCCGATCAGCAGGCAAATAAGAAAACCGAACAATAGTTTACGCGACATGGCGATCACACTTCCTTCCTTATGCAAATCGTAAATGAGAAGACGGAAAGGAAGGCCCGAGAGCCTTCCTCCGTTTCGTTCGAAACATGCGTTACTGTTCGAGCCATCCGTCGAGAATCATGCGGGCAACGGCGGCAAGCGATTGGATCGTAATCTCGCCGTCGTCGAACATGTCGGCTGCGGCAATGGCATCCCAGCCCTCGTCCGTCGATTTCAGGCCGAAGTATTTCACGACGAGCGACAAATCCTTGGTCGTAATGCCCGTCTCGCCCGGTACGAGCGTAATGATCTTGGTCAGGAACGTTTGGACCGCGGCATTCAAATCGCTAACGGCCTGATTCACCTGGCCTTGCGTCGCCGAAGCATTATTCGTTACGGCACTTGCAGCGTTGATTGCGGCTTGCAGCGCGGCTTTCGAACCGACCGCGAACTTGCCGAGTTTCGTGCCTTCCACCGCAGTGCCGTATTTGCCTTGTGCGGCTGTAATTGCAGCGTTCAGCGCGGCCTTGTCGGCGTTAACGACTACGACCTTGCCGTTAAATGCCGTTACCGCGCTTGCGAGTGCCGCTGCGGCTGCGTTCACCTGATCTTGCGTTGCCGCAGTGTTGTCTCTCACTGCTGCCGCGCTGTCGATAGCTGATTGCAGCGCCGCTTTGGCGCCCGGCGTGTAGTTGCCGGCTTCCGAACCCTCAACCGCGTGGTCGTGCAGATTCTGCGCGCTGTCGATTGCTGCGCTGAGCTCGCTCTTATCGGTATTGCCGATGGCGATGTTCGCGGAAGCGGAAGCCGTATCGACGGTAGTCGAGTTGCCGTCATCGATAACCTCGAAGTCCGTCAGCGAGATCGAAGTCGTGCCGACCGCCGCGTCGGCTTTGACGGTGCCATGCAGCACCAGCAGGTCGCTGTCGGCCTGCACGCTGCTGCTTGCGCCTTCGCTCGCCATCAGGATGCGGATTTGGCCAAGCTCCGGTTTCACCGCCGTGCCAAGCACGTGGAAGTGATCCTTCAAGGAGGCAATGGCCCCTTCGGCAAGGCTAAGCTTGCCGTCTTCGCCGGCAACCGTGTCGAATGCCACTTTGCTCGGATCGTAATTCACGATCAGATCCGCAAGCGTGAACGGATCGGTTACGCCGGCAATGCCGACTTGGAAATCGACCGGCTGGCCGACGAAAGCCGATGCCGGAGCGTTGATCGTCGCGTGCAGGCTATCCGTCGGTTCCGGTTCCTGCGGCTGCAGCGAAGTTTCCGACGACAAGATCAAATCGCCGAACTTGAGCGGATCTTTGCCGCTGGAGATGCCGTCCATGTAAGAGATCCAGCCTTCGCGTCCCCCGCCGTCGTTGTCGTTGACGATGACCGAGATGCCGAGATCGGTCAGGTCCGCCGTCGCCGGCTTGCGGGCGTCGGTGAGGATGCTGTTCCACGGGAAGGCGACCACGTAGTTCGTCAAGTGGTTCGCTTCGTCACGGGTGAATTTGTACTTGATGTCGTTCAGGTTCCCGGTCGTGACCGGCCCCCATGTTTCATTGCCGAGCGCGGACTCGCCCGTCGTCGCGTTCAGCGACGCGATGAAGCGCGGATGGTTGTCGCTCGTTGCCGTTCTGCCCGGACGTTCAGGGTCGAACGACACCTGCAGGCTGTCGGCGCCCCAAGAATCGTATACGTTTGCCGCGGACATGCTGTGCACGTCGTCCGTTACTTTAACGGCAAGATAGAGATAGTTGTCGTCCCACTTCACGTATTGATCGCCCGAACGGTCGCCAGCCTGAGCACCGCTCATGTGGATGACTTGCGAGCCGGCCCATGCATCCGCGTCGATCGTGCCGTCAAGCGCGCCGCCGACGAGAATCGGATGCTCCGGATTGACGCGCGTTGCCGTCAAATCGCTGATGTCCTTGTCGAAGGAACGGTCGTAACCGTCCGCATTCGTAATATGGAATGTGAAATGCGTGCGGCTGTCGGCCGACAGCATCGCGGCCGGAATCGTGACGTACTGCGTCGTGCCGCCAGCGATGTCGCCGAAGGCGTAACTGCCTGCCGCCGCGGCAGGTTCCGTAACCTGCACGGTGCCGCCGGCAACGGTGCCCGAATCGTGCTTGTTCGTGAGCGCGACTTTGACGTCATAGCCGTTCTTCGCCGCGTTCTGCACCGGATAAATTTCGACGCCGATCGAATCGTCCGTGTTCTTCGTCTGCACGGTCAGCGTCTTGTAATTCGTGCCGCTCGCTACTGGCGTAATCTTCAAGTCGTACGTGTATTTGGCGTAATTATCCGGTACGTGCAGCACCAGCGTGTCTTTCGACGAGCCCGCGCTGAACGTGCCGCCGGAGACGACCGACCAGCCTTGCGGCATGTCGACTTGATACGTTCCGCTGAGTGCTTTCGCGCCGTCGCTTACGCGGTTAATATCCAGGCTGATGTCTTGACCTGGCGTAACGTTGACCGGACTGAATACGGCCGTGTCGAAGATAACGTCAGCCGGATTTACCGGTTTCTCATATGCGCGCACCCAGTCGATGTACATGTCGGATTGATCGCCGTAGCGGTCGAAGCCGTAGCCTGGCGGGAATGCGTCGCTTTGCGTCATCGCGTTGTTGATCAGGAAGTAGCTTCCTTTGCGCCACGACAACGGCAGCGTCTTCTGCTTGTAGACTTCCTTGTTGTCGAAGTAGTACGTCGTGTAATCTTCTTTAACCAACACGCCGTACGTGTGGAAGCCCATCGAGATGTTGCCGGCGTCGCTGCCGATCAGGTCGACCGTGTTGACCGCCTTGCCGCCGCCATCCAGATTATCGTAGCCCCATGGATGGGTCGCGATGGAATAACCCGACACGTTCGGCGGATACGCCTCGATAATATCGAGCTCGTCGGTCGCTTCGTCGTTCACGCCCGTCAGCGTCCAGAACGCCGGCCATTGGCCCGGGTTGGCACCGACGAAGAAGCGAGCCTCCAAGTATTGATCCGTGTAGCCTTTCGTGCGGAAGCCTACGCCGTCATCGCCGACGGAGCTGAGGAAGCCCGTCGTATAGTGGCGTTGGTAGCCGTCGACGTTGGCCGGCAGCTTCTCTTCGTAGTACTTCGTCTTGATCTTCAAGTAGTCTTCGATTTGCTCGAACGGATCGTACGCGCTGCCGCGGTCGGCGAACAAGGCATTGCCGTAATCCTTGTAATCCGGCTTGTGCGAAGCGTACGTCGTGCGTTGGCCTTGGCCGTCGATGCCCGTCTTCGAAATCGTAGGCATCGTCTTGTAGTCGTCCTGGAACGTCACCTGCATGTCAAGGCCGTCCAATTGCGACGGCATCGGCGCGTTCTCCAAGCCCATATTCCAATCCGCGCCGCCGTTATTGTAGAACTGGAAGTAATCCTCGATCGTCTTCGAGCCGTCCGCCTTCGTCGCCGTCACCTTCACGGCTACCGGGCCGTGCGGGTATTGATCGGCGTCGAACGTGATCGAGCCTTTGCCGTCGCTGTCCAGCGTAACGTCGGCCAGCTTGACGATATACCCGGATGCGTCCGTGTGCTCGGCGTCCGGTTGATGCAGCATGTAGCCTGCGGCAGCCGTGTAGCCGCCCTTCGCCGTGAAATTCAATGTCGTCTCGCCGTCAAGCTCGGCACGGTAAGCCGGCGATTGCAGCGTGACCAAATCCGGCAAGGCGATCTTCGGCGCAACGACGGATACCGTCTGTTCCGCGTATTTGACGCCATTGACGATCGGAGCGATCTTGATCGTGCCGTTCGGCAGCGCGTAAGCCGCCGGTACGCTGACGACGATCGTGTCGCTCGCGCTGCCTGCCGCGAAGCTGGCACCGGACACGACGGACCAGTTGTTGTCCGGGAACGTCACTTCGTACGTGCCGGCCATCTCCTGAGCGCTCTCGTCGCGCGTGATCGTGATGCTCGCGTTCTCGCCTTGAACGACGTTCAGCGATGCTGGCGCCGCGAAGCCCGGAACGGTCGCGTTCGGGTCATAGACGTACTCGAATCCGTCGACAACGACAGCTCCGCGCCCGGCCACGGTCTTGACCTTCAGCTCCAGCTTATGCTCGCCGCCGCGCAAGCCGGTCTTCTCGAATACTTTCGCATTCGATACCGTATTAGTCGTCTTGGAATCAATCGTCGTCTGGAACACGCCGTCCAAGTAGACGTCCAACAATCCGCCTGCATCGAAAGTACGCATGAAGACCGATACGGCCGTACCATCGAACGTGAATGCGTTCACGTCGCCGTTGTTGCCGGCGTTATCGTACATGTAGCCATACGAATCATGCCACCAGCCGCCGGTCGTGGCGAAATAATCTTTGGATTGCGTCGATTTATCAAACTGTCCCCAGTTGCCGCCGTCTCCGCCCTGGGTGTTCTTGTACGGATACGTCGTGGAATCGACGCGAATCGTTTGAATTTCGTTCGACTTCACGTAATCGTATTCGAAGCCCTCCAGCACGATCGAACCGCCTGGCCTCGTGACGACTAGCTTGAGCGCATGGTTCCCGACAGGGAGACCGCTCTTGCTGAATACCCGCTTCTTGCCGCTGCTGCCGTTCGTATCGACCGAGCCTTGTTTGACGCCGTCGATATACACGTCGAACGCGCTGCCGCCGTCGATATAGCGGGCGTACAGCCCGACGGCATCGCCCTCGAAGTTGAACGTCACGTCTTGTTCCGTACCGGCCGTGATGTACATCCATGCCCAGCTGTCTTTCCACCAGTTGCCGTGGAACGAGAAGTAATCGTTCGGCTGCGAGCTGTGGTCGAACGACGTCCAAGCGCCGTCCGTGCCTCCGTTTGCAGTCACGTACGGATAAGTACTGCCGTCAACCGTACGCTTCTCGCCGATACCCGTAATGGCCGGAGCTTCCGGCGCGTCCGGCGCCTGCACGGTTACCTTCATCGGATCGTAGGTACCGTCGCTGCTCGTCGGCGTAATATTGACTTGGCCGTTCTTGCTCGTGTAGTTCGAAGGAACTTTCAGTTGAATCGTGTCCTCGTAATGGTTGGTCGAGAACGACTGGCTCGTTGCCGTCTGCCAATTATCGCCTGCCTTCACTTGCCATCCGCTTGTCGGGAACGTCAGGTTGTACGTACCGAAGCGCGTTCCTGCCGCACCATTACGGTTAATGATTACGGAGATTTCGTCCCCCGGCGCTGCCTTGAAGAACGTATTTTCTGTCCAGAATTTTGGCATATTCGGGTCTTCGAAATGGCGGAATTCGAAGCCCGCGATACGAAGGTAACGCGTGGCTGCGTTATTCGCGCCTTTAATCTTCAACGTATGGTCTCCATCTTCGAGACCTGTCTTCTCGAACGCCCGGAATGGCTGATCCTGGGTTGCGTACGTATCGATATGCTGCTGCATTACGCCGTCCAAGTAAATGTCGCCTTCACCGCACTGGTTGCATTTCGTCATATCGAGCGCGATAGAAGTGCCGTTGAAGTTGAAGTTCAACTCGGTATCCGCTGATTCTTGAACGTACATCCAGCTCCAGCCATCGCGCCACCAGCCGCCGTTGATGAATTCAAAATAGCTACCGAGGTTCGTGCTCGGATCGTACGTATTCCAACCGCCCTGATCGTTGCCATTCTCCGTGCTGCGATACGGATACGTGCTGCTATCGATGCGAATCAATTCACCCGTCGCACCGGTCGCAGTCGCACTGACGACGATCGGCGAGTAGGACGTACCTCCGCTCGCTACCGGCGTAATCGTGATATCCGACGTCTCGTCGTAATCGTTCGGAACGAGGAACGTCAGCGTGTCTTTGCTCGAGCCTGCCGCGAAAGGCGCGCTATACGAACCGTTCATGTCGACGAATTGACCGTCGTCCATGATTTTCCAGCCTGCCGGCGCATCGATGTGATAGGCTCCGGACAACGCTGCGGCATCTGCGTTGCGGCTTACATTGACTTTCACCACGTCGCCGGATAGCGCCTTGACGGTATCGTCGCTCTCGAACCGGACCGTGCCCGGCGCGTCTTGATAAACGCGGACCCAGTCGACGTAAGTGTCGGCCTCGTTGCCGTAACGCGTGAAGCCGCCCGGTACGTCGAAGTTCTCGAACGGATCCGCGGCATTGCCGTTAATGCCGTAGTGATCGGACACGGCAGCATTCAGGATGAAATAATTGCCGTATTCCCAGCTGAAAGGCAATGTTTTGTGACGCGTTACTTCCACGTTGTCGCAGTAGTAGTACGTCCAATCTTTCGTGATGTAGACGGCCAGCGTATGGAAGCCCATCGCCAGATTGATATTGTTGAACGCGGCCGTATCAAGGTTGGCGCTGTACCCGCCGCCGAGCTTGCTGGCGTCGTAGCTTGCAGCCGCCGGTTTGTCGTAACCCCAAGGATGCCATGCGATCTGATAACCGGAAGGCGTGCCCAAGTAGCCCTCGATAATGTCCAGCTCGTCGCTCGGCTGGTTCGCCAGGTCCGGATTCTGGACGTAGCCGTTCGCCGTCAATGTCCAGAACGCCGGCCACATGCCAGGGTTCGGACCGAAGAACATCCGCGCCTCGAAATATTGATTCCGTCCGCCTTCCGTATGGAAGCCGCCGCCCGCTTGGTTCATGGAGGACAGATAGCCGGTACTGACCTTCTGCTTCCAATAATCGTTGCGGACATAACCTGTCGGATGGTAGACCGTCGACAGCTTCATATACTCGTTGTCTTCGATCGAGAACGGGTTATTCGGCCCGTCGGCATCTTCGAACGCCGCCCAGCCGAACATGCCGCCGCGTGCCTCGTCGACCTTGGCCGACGCGTAAGTCGCGCCGATGCCGGTCTTGTTGATCGTCGGCATCGTTTTGAAATCATCTTCGAACACGTTGTCCATGCCGACCGTGACCGGATTGACCGGTGCTTGATCAAGCCCGGCTCTCCACTCCACGCCGACCTTGTTATTCAGCTGCAGATAGGCATTGTCGATTTCGGTGCCGTTCTGAAACACCTGAATACGCACGGAAATCGGGCCGTTCGGATATTGGGAGGCCGGAAAAGCAATGCTTCCGTTCCCGTCCGCGAGCGTCACGTCGCCGACCAAATCCTTCGTGCCGTTATTGTTATTGTTCAAATCGGCCGGTTGCTTCTGCGAATACACTTTAGCTGTCGTGCCGAGCTTGTTGTAAAATTCAATGTTGATGGTGTTGCTCGTAATGTCCGAACGATACGCTGGTGAAATAACAGAGGTGATACGATCTCCATCGTCCGCTGCGGCCTGAACCGTATTTGGAAAGCCAAATCCGACAAAAGCCGATACAAGCAAGGAAAACGTCAGCAGTAACGCCATGGAACGGTGATACCGTTGCCATTCGCGCTTAATCCTCATATAGCTACCTCCCTGAGTCCATCGTTGTAATAACTTTACGAAAACTCCCTTCGATTCCGCCTGCAGCGCTGTTTTCCGCAGACCTTCAATTTTCTGGCTGTTAAAGTCGAAAATAGCCTCCTTCGTAACTGAATTCTGACAGTTCTTGCACTTGTCCTACATCATTATAATGAAAAAATGTAAGCACTTACATATGGTAATCCTCCAATTTGTATGGTAATAGCATGATGTCCACCGCAGTTTAGCGCGGACGATCGTCTTGGCAGCGATCGCAGAAGTCCGTCCGCGAACTAGGTTGCGACCGTCCAAGTCACATGATACACGGCCCGTAAAACAGCAAGAGACAGCCGGTTTATCCTCCCGGCTGCCTCGAAACGCGCAGTCATTTTCCATTATTCGGATTGCGTTGCAGTCAGCTCCCACATATCGAACCCGGCCATCGCGGAGCGCGCAGCTTCCCCGAACAGCGATACGCCCGCGCCTTGCTCCTGCATCGGATAGATTCTGGCGGACAAGCAGGTCGTCTCGTTGCAGAACACTTCGACCGTCGTACGATCCACGAAGACGTGGAGCTTCAGCCGTCCGTCTTTCGCCTCGAAATCGCCGGATATCGGCGTCTTGTGCGTCAGCGGCGACAAGCTTGAATCGCTTCGGTCGATCGTGATTTGCTTCGCGGCCGGATCAACGACAATACGGGTCTCCTCCCGGCCGTCCTCGGAGCGCAGGACGCCGATTCCGAACGGCGACGCTGCGCCGGCAAGGTCGAACTCCGCGAGCAGTTCCACCGTTCTCCCTTGAAGGCCCGCGATCCAGCGATCGCCTTCCGCGGCGAGCGACTCCCGTCCGGCATGCTGTCCGCGCAGCCGCTGCAATTCCGGCACCGGCCTCATCGCAAGCCGGCCCGAAGCCGTCAGCTCCATGACTCTCGGCAGTGCCTGAACGCCCGACCAGCCATCGGCGCCTGTGAATTCTCCCCGCGCAACGTCGGGCATCCAGCCGAACAGAATGCATCTGTTCCGATCATCGGTAAGCAAATTAGGCGCATAATAGCCTTCCCAGCCCGAATGATCGACGATTCCTTGCGTTTCGGGAATCAGTTGATAGGTATCCGAGAGTTTGCCCGTTAAGTACTTCACGACGCCGCCGGGGGAATAGATAAGCACATACCGGTCGTCTTGCCGATATACAAGCGGACATTCGCACAACGAGACCTCGGGGTCGATGTATAGGAAGTTCAGAAACGACCACTGTTCGAGATCGGCAGACTTGTAGATCGTCACGCAGCCTTTGCCTTCATAGGCGCCTCCGGTAACCATCAGCCATTCCTCGCCTTGCCGCCATACGAAGGGATCCCGCCATTCCCGAACATCGGCGCCGTCATGAAGCTCCGACGTAAGGACAGGGTTGCCCGGATGCTTCGTCCAAGTCATCAGCCCGTCCGTGCTCGTCGCCATCCACTGTTCGGCGCCCGTCGCCGCGTTTCGCTCGCCATCGCCGATGCTCGTATAGAAGATTCTAGCTTCCGTGCCGTCCTGTACGGCGCAGCCGGAGAAGCAGTGAACTTCGCCAAGCTCGTTCGACGGGTAAAGCGCGATCGGCAGATGCTCCCAATGCACGAGGTCCAAGCTGCGCGCATGCCCCCAATGAATGGTTCCCCACTTGTCGCCGTACGGATTGTATTGATAGAAGAGATGATAGTACCCTTCGAAGAAAATCGTCCCGTTCGGATCGTTCATCCAATTGCGTTCCGGCAGGAAATGATAGGTTGGCCGATATTGTTGTCCCATGTTTCATTCGCCCCTTCTGGCTGTTCAGCCCAATCGGTCTTCGGTTAGGAAATCTCTTGTTTCTTCTCCTTGTACCACTCCTTTTCCTGCCTTAGGTAAGACTTCCGCATATACAAACGACCGAATTACTGTTTGGCACCCCTGCCATAGCGTGCGCTATGAATACATTTGAAGGAAAATGAGCATTTGAATTTTCTCTCTAAGCGACGATATATATCTAGTGCGGGAAATAACTTCATCATAAGGAGATACTACCATGACTAATAAATTTATAACTTTATTGCAATATCTGTCGGATGAGCCATTGGCAGGCCAGAGGAAGCCTAATCGGGGATTTAAGGCAGTCGCGCAACGTATGGAGCAGGTCCTAAACCCAAGAAACAATTCTGCATTTGCATTAGCACCCGATAAAGTATGTCCTCTTGTAAGCTCCGGAGAACGAATGAAATACGTGATTCTCGGTTTGAACCCCCATGATGATGGACCGAAGGGCGATTTACATCACCTCGCGACTTGGGAGGAACTCGCCGACTATCACGTTCCGACAAACTTGTACGGCGACAATATATTCGATCGAGTACTGCTCCCGAACGTTGCTTATTATCGCAGGGTTGGTACGCTAGTTCATTCGCTAGAAGAACGAAGATATATCAAGTGGCCCGACTTCAGAAAAGGACTTAATGCAGAGCAGACGAAAGAAAAATATAGGCAGATGATCGACAAAACGCCGATCGGGGTTGCGGAAGTAATTCCGTTCGCCTCCAAAAAAATCTCGCTGGGCGATAAAGCGTTGGAAAACCTAATGGCTGTCAGCAGCGAATACCGTAATTACCTTAAGGCTCTGCTCGAACTAATCGTCTCCAATACAACGGAAGATGCCTGGATTATCTGTAATGGTAGCGGAGCCTGCCAGGCGTTCGAGGAGATCATGCGTCTTGAAAGCAAGCCTTTAAAAAATTGGATTAGTGAATCAGAAGTGAAAAAATATGCTCTGTATACGTTTAAAGGTAAAAAGGTGCTGATGCTGTACCAATTCTTGAACATAATGAACGGAGCTTTGAACTCGCACGGACAAATCGGAGCGATGATTGAGGATGTCATTCAAGCAAGCGATCAGATCGACAATGCCCCCGAATCTGGCACTGAATTCGATCAAGAATAGAATCAAGATTAGAATGGGAGAAAGACCGGACCTCGCTAGCATCATGCAAGCGAAATCCGGTCTTTTCTATGATGAAGTCCCATAACCGATCGAACAACGTTCGCATACGATAGAAGGGTTGCCGCAAATTCGGACCTAACGATTGCCATCGCAGAGGTGAACCAATGGACTTCAATAAATTGTTATCCTTGAATATGGGAAATTACACGCGCCAATTCCCATTGAAGAACTCGTTCGGAAACGTATTTCCCGTTCTGAACGACCAGCTGTTGAGCGGCTTTCTCCAAATTGATGAGAAGGATACCGTGCTCGATATCGGCGGCGGATCCAACCCTTTTCATCGGGCGAATGTCGTGACGGAGCCCTTCTTAAACCGCAATTCGCATCGGGGCGGAATGAGCGTTCCCGCTTCTTTTGACTATGTGGAATGTTTTGCGGAGAAGCTGCCTTTCGACGATAAAAGCTTTGATTTCGTCATCTCCAGACAAGTATTCGAACATACCGTCTCGCCCAAGGACGCCTGCGAAGAAATGATGCGGGTCGGGAAGCGCGGCTTTATCGAAACCCCGCAAAAAATATTCGAGCTTCTATTGGGCCCTAATCCATCGCATAACTGGTTCGTGACCCTGCAAGGAGATACCATCGTGTTCGAACGGCGCATGTTCATCCGCCACCCGTTCCGGCATCTATCCATGAGCGCCGTTCCATCGTCGCCGGAGATGCAAATGCTGGCTCATTGGGAATTCAAAAATATAAGCAACGTGCAGTATTATTGGGAGAATCGCATCAAGTACGAAGTAATCGATCATGAGGGCGGGTTCGACTACAACAATCCGGATCACGCCTCGCAGTCGCATCTCGACGTTGCGATCTGTTCGCTGCTGTTAGGCGGCTACTACTTGCCGCACCGGGAAGCGGACGCGCTCGAAGCCGTTCGCTTAAAGCCGGATTGGGCGTTGGCTAGGAATACGCTCGGCGTCATCCAATGGAAGATGGGCAAGCTGGACAAAGCAAAGCAAGCGTTCGAAGCCGCGCTTCTGTTGGAAAACCGAGACGAATATCGCCACAATGCAGCTTTAATAGAAGGAGACGTACCGGTTGTGGTTGATTTTGAAGATACGCTCGGCATGGATGAGCGATTCTATGCCAAGTACAGTAAAACGGGGCATTTCGATATGATGAGCTATTTGTTTAAAACTCACGCATGAATCAAGGCGATCGATTTCAAGAATTCCTCGATCTTCATCTTAGTAGCTTCCAATGGGCGATTCTCATGTCTGCCATGCAGGAAGAACCCATGCTCCATGCCGTCGTAGGCTACCCAGGCGATGTCGTTGCCTGCCGCCGCCATTCGGGCTACGAAGTCTCTATTCTGTTCGAGAAGATCGTCCGCGGTTCCGATCATCCATAACGTGGGCGGCAAACAATGCTTCACGTTGTGGTAAGGCGACATTTCGCGCGCTTGCTCGAGCAGCTCGGGATAGCGTCTTGTCATGATGTCGACTGCATCCATTCCTGCACCGAAAATCACCAATGCGTTCGGCATATGATTCGTACTCAGATGGTCGCCGTCATTATTCATGTGCTCGAACATGATGGCGGACACGGAGATATACCCGCCGGCCGACGACCCGCATACAACGATCTTCTCAGGGTCGACCCCGATATCCGCTGCATGCTCGCGCACCCACCGAACGGCGGATTTGACGTCGCAGATCGCTTGAATCGGAGTAAACCCTTCATCATGGCCGTTCCGATAATCGACGCAGATCGCGACAACGCCCTTTGAGGCTAGATACGCTGCATGGTGCTGAAAATCCGCCGGCGTTCGGGGGCCTGGAAAGACGAATGGATATACCCGCACTAAGATTTCCCCCTCTAGTCTTCAATTCTAGTCCTGCCAGATCCAAGCAATGATATAATTGTAGACATATTTCATTAATAGAAGGTGCTCATGGATGGATCATTTGTTTCAGCTGCCCGATTTGTACAGCGCCATTCGCATTCCGGGCATGGAGTATGCCGTACAGCAAGCCGGATGGAGCTACCCCGATCATCGCCATCCCTATTTCGAGTTTCTGTTCTGCATTTCTGGGGAGATGGAACAATGGGTGAACGGAAGAATGTATCGGATGTATCCCGGAGACGCGATTATCATTCAATCGGAAATGCTGCATCGTACGGAAACGCGGATGGATTGCAGTTATTTCGATTTCCATTTCGAAGTGGAGGTCAACGTCATCCATATGATCTTCCAACTGGCAGCCGAACCTTTGCTTCGCAGCGAAGCTTATCCTTACGTGTCGGAATGGGTATTCCGATTCATCAATCGGTTCGGCGAGCAATTGCAGACGATGATGGCGGCCGAGAAGAAGCAAGGCGCCGCGATGATGGACGAAATGTCCGCCTCCGTCAGCCAGCTGCAAATTCATTCCAGCATCTTGAATTTCATCGGAGAGCTGGCTTCGGATCTCATCCATGTCCAGCACCGCCTGCATCCTTCATCCGGCATCAAGCCCTCGCAGATGAAGCTGGCGCGGGAAGCCGCCTACTGGATGGAATATCACCTGCATACGCCGATCAATATTTCGGCCTTGGCTGCGCGATTGAATGTCCACCGGACCTACTTGCACGAATGCTTCAAACTCGTTTACGGCGTTTCGCCCTCCGTCTTTCACCAGCGGATTCGCATCCGCGAAGCCAAGAAGATGCTGCAAACCTCCAACGCCAGCATCGAAGAGATCGCCCATTCGCTTTGCTATTCGTCGGCCAGTCATTTCAGCCATGCCTTCCGGACAGCATCGGGCGTTTCTCCCCAGCGATTCCGCAGCGCGAACGGGCCTTCGGCGAAGCCTGCACCGAAGTAAGCGCTCCCGTCAGATTTTTTACTACATATATATAAAATCACCGGACGATTAGAAATGGCGGACATGAATCTCCGATGCTACGATGAGGGAATGAATGCATTCCGTATCGAAGGAGCCTTGTCACGATGAGTATTCGAATCTTTAAATCATTATGGGGAATGGAACAGTTGTCCTATCGGGAAAGCATCGAACGAATCGCGGCCGCGGGCTACGACGGCGTAGAAGCAACCGTTCCCCCGCCGGAACATGAACGCGAATTCGCGGAACTCTTGCATGAACATCGATTGGACTACATCGCGCTGATCGGCTCGACCGGTCAAACCTTAAGCGCCCACGAGGAGTCATTCGCGAGAGGAATCGAACGGGCCGCCGCATTGAACCCGCTTCTCGCCATTTCCCATAGTGCCCGGGATTGCATGTCGTTCGAGGAACAGCTCCAATTCTTCCGTTCGGCGCTTCGGTCCCAATCGGCAGCCGGCTTGCCCGTCGGGCATGAAACCCATCGCCATCGCGCCATGTACACGCCGTGGAACACGGCCAAACTGCTGGAAGAATTGCCGGATTTGCGCATAACGGCCGATTTCAGCCATTGGTGCTGCGTCTGCGAATCCTTGCTCGAAGACCAGGCGGAAGCGCTGCGGATTGCTTGCGAGCGCACGATTCATATCCATGCGCGAGTCGGTCACGCGCAAGGCCCGCAGGTTCCGCATCCAGGCGCACCGGAATACGCGCAAGAGCTGGCCGCGCACGAAGCATGGTGGAGAACCATTCTTCAAGCCCGCCAATCGTCCGGCTTCGAAACGACGACGCTCACGCCGGAATACGGACCTCCCGGCTATATGCAGACGCTCCCCTTCACCCGCCAGCCCGTGTCCGATTTATGGGACACTTGCCTTTGGATGGGGGAGCGTATACGGAAGTCGTTCCGTTAGGCTTCTCCGACGAAAAAAGCTTCCAAGCCGTTGCAGCCTGGAAGCTTTTTTATACGTGCTATAAACCCCGCGCACGCTCACGGTTGTTCCCTCGGATTGCTTATCGCCGAAGCAGTCAATAGTTCGCTTTCCCGATAAGCCTTTGGATTCTGACCGGTTATCTTTTTGAAAACGCGGCTGAAATGCTCATGATTCGAGTAACCGACTTTGCTGGAAACCTCGGCGATTTTAAAGCCTGCTTTCAACAATTTCTTCGCTTCGTTTATTCGCAATTGTGTCAGGTAATTCATATAGCTGCAGCCGAGCTCTTTGGAGAATTGCTTGCTGATGTACGTCTCGCTGACGCCGACGACCTCGCTGATCGCGCTTTGGCTGATCTCTTCCCGATAATGGTCCTCGAGGAACTTCTTCACTTTGGTCACCAGCATGCTGTAAGCCGGCTGCTCCCGCCCCTGGTGAAGCGCGCCGTGCACGCAGCCGAGCAGCTCCTTGAGCCAGGCAAGCGACCGTTCCATCGTTTCCATTTGCCGAACCGTATCCACCGGATCCGAAGCGACGCCTTGCAGCTGCGCCCAGCGAATCCCTTTGGCATACAGCAGTCCGCCGGTCTCCCAGACGGTGTCGACGAACCACGCTTTCATTTGCTCCGGATCCATGCTTGCCGTTAACCGGGGAATGAGCTTTCTCACTTTAAGGAGCATTTCCGGCCATGCCGCTTCATCCGGATTTTGCAGCGCTTCCGCCAGCTCCGTCCTGTATGCCGCCAGCTGCTGAAGCAGCGAATGAACGAGCGTCTCTTGCTCGGCCGAAGGTTTACCGCCGCCTTCGTACTCGAGCAGAACGCCGAAGCCTCTATAATAGCGCATGGCCGCCGCGCTGCTGGCTTGGTGATACAACTGATGCCAAGCGTATTTCTTGCCCAGTCCCAGCTCGCTCATGCCCATGGCAGCGGTAACATTCGCATACTGCTTCAAGCGCGTATGCACCGTCGCGAAGAACGAATGAACCTTCCCGTTGACGCTGGACGCGCTGCGATCATTGGCGAACGAACAGAATAGCACGTATTCGCCTTCGCCTTTATAGTAGATTTCCGCCGCAAGCGGCATGGCAGCAAGAATCGTCTGCATCGTCTGTTGAATGAGAACCGGGAGATCCCGCAGATCGTCATTGCCCGAGGTCCGCAGCACCAGCACCATCTGATGAAATCCGCATAATAGCAGGTCGTCCGACGCCAGCGTACCGGCCGCTAAACCGCCTTCCGGCTGCCGCTCTCCCGATAAAAGCTGCTTTATGAATGCGTCCCGTTCTTGGCCGCGCTGCCGCATGTCGTCGGCCGATTCGGCACTCGCGTTAGGCCCTGCCTCTTTACGGGATTGGCTTAGCGCCTGAACGACCTTCGTGAATACGGGAAAGATATGTTCCTCGTCCATGTCGGTTTTGACCACATAATCCATGGCCCCGAGCAGGAAAGCTTCGCGCACGTAACTGTAGTTGTTATAGGCGCTCAGTACGACGATCGCCAGATCCCGCGCTCGTCCCGACGCCGATAACGTCTTTAACAATTCGATGCCGTTCATTCGGGGCATCTCGATGTCGACGACCAGGATATCGATGTCCGGCATCTGTTCCAGGCTCGACATCGCTTCCACGCCATTGCCGGCTTCGACCGCAATGCGAATGCCAAGAGAGCTCCAGTCGATCATATGGTGCAGCGCAAGCCTAACCAGCGGCTCGTCATCCACGATCATCATTTTAAACACCGGGAACCCTCCCCTCTCGTCTGGCTGCTGCTATCCTTTTACCGCGCCATCCATCAAGCCTTTGAAAATATAGCGTTGAAATACGATGTAGAAAATGATGCTTGGCAGCAGAACCAGCATAATACCCGCGCAAAGCTCTGGCAAGTTGGAGCTGCGCTCGCTGACGAAGCTCATGAGCGACGTAGGCAGCGTGGCGAGATGTTTGTTCGGCATGTACAGGTTTTGCACGTAGATGTCGTTCATAATGGTCACGCTTTTCAAAATCCCCAAGGTTGCCGTCGCAGGAAGGAGCAGCGGGAAAATAATCGAGCGAAAAATTCTGAAATAGGTAGCGCCGTCCAGCATTGCGCTTTCGTCCAGCTGCGTCGAGATTTTCTCCAAAAACTGAATGTAAATATAGATCTGCATAATGTCGGTACCGATATAAATCATGGTCGGCGCGCCCAGCGAATTGTATAAATGCAGCGCGTGAATGAGCTGGAATCGGGCGATTTCGGTCGTATACGCAGGGATAATCATCGCCAGCAGGAACAGTGCGATGACCGCTTTCTTCAGCTTAAAATCAAAGCGGTTCAGAATATAAGCGGTCATCGTGCCGAGCAGCACATTGCCGAGCAGACTGCCTGCGACAAGCAGGACCGTGTTCTTCAATCCGACCAGCATGCCCCCGTCATGATAAGCGTTGATATAGTTATCGAGATTGAACCAGTTCGCAGGCAAGGAGAACGGCGAAGTCGCCCCGAGCTCTTGCTCCGTCTTGAATGATCCGAACACGACTAACAGAATCGGAATAAACACGATGGCAGTCATTAAGATGAAATTGCCGTAGTACGTCGCGCCGCTGGCCAGTGCTCCCCGTTTCTTCGCAGAAAGTTCCATGTTTTACTCGCTCCTGTCTTTGATGATCCAGTTTTGAAGTCCCGAGAACACGACGATTAATAGAAGCAAACTAACCGCCATTGCCGAAGCCAAACCGTAGTTATTGAACGTAAAGGCGGTTTGCAGGGAGAAGAGTCCGAAGGTGCTGCTCGCCGTTCCGGGGCCCCCGCCCGTCATGACGTAAGGAATATCGTATTGAAGCAGCGCGCCGGACACGTTAAGGAACAAGATGATTTCAATGACGCGGCGGATGCCGGGAATGGTGACGTAGCGCAGCTGCTTCCAGAATCCCGCGCCGTCAAGCTGCGCAGCCTCGTACAAATCCGCCGGAACGGACTGCAAGCCTGCGAGAAACAGGATGACATGCACGCCGCAGAACCGCCACAAAGACACGGCCACGAGCGAGTAATTCACGATATGCAGGTCGCTGAGCCAGCCCTTGATCATGAAATCCAACCCTAGCCCGTGCAGCAGTCCGTTCAACGGCCCATTAATCGGATTATAGAAATAACTAAACATATAACCTACCGCAACCCCGTTGATGATATACGGCATAAGTACCGTGAACCGAAAGAACGAGCTTCCTCTTAACGTCCGGTTCAACAGTACGGCGGTCATGAGTTCAAGCGGGATCGCCAGCGTATGGATCAGGAAGTAGATGCCGTTGTTGCGAATCGCCTGCCATGCGTCCGGGAAGTCCAGAAACAGCTTCTTATAGTTATCGAATCCGATATTCGTCATCGACTTGCTGTAGCCGTTCCAGTCGGTGAAGCTGTAATGAAACAATTGGATCGTTGGATAAATCAGGAAAAGCAGCATTAACGTGACCGGAATCAGCAGAAAAGAAAAGATGATGATGCGTTGCTGAAGCTTGTTGTTCACTTTCATTCCTCCTGAAATCATAATGATTGGGCTGATGCATCGTATATGCCCGGTTTCTCTAACCCCTCGGTTCGCCCCTTTGTCTAAGCGTGAAGCTAACGAATGCTTAGAATGACTATACTTATCTTAATGTAAATGTAAGAGCTTACAAATGATGATTCCTGACGTAAACTTGATCTTTTATGAAGTCGGACATATAAAAAACAGGGCAGAAGAGAAGCCGTTGCTTCTCTTCTGCCCTTGTGTTGGACGTGGTTCTAAATCAAGCCGATCGCCCCCAACGCGCGGAGCAAAACGACGGCTGCCTGAGCACGGTTCGAAGTATCGCCGGGCGATAAAGTAACGGCGTCCGATAACGTCTTCACGGTGCCCGTCACGATATGGTTCTGAATGCTCCAAGCAAATGCCGCTTGGTCGGAAGCCGCTACGGCGTGCGCATCCGCGAAGGCATTCAATACGGAACGATCCACGCCGGACAATGCATCCTTATTCACGTAAGCCGCGAAGGCTGCCGTTGCTCTGACCATTTCGGCTCTCGTAATCGGTTTAGTCGGTTCGAGTTTCGGGCCTTCCACCCAATCCAAGAGACCCGCCTGATAAGCAATCGCCAGCTGGTCGTACGGCCATTCGCCGGGTCTTGCGGCAACATCCGAATAAGGCAGCTTCACATGGCCTGCGGGATTCGCCCCCAGACCCAATGCATTAACGAGCATCGTCATATATTCGGCGCGGGAGATGGCTGCTTTCGGATCATAGATACCGCCGCCTCTGCCCGTCACGAGCAATCGCGACGCCGCTTCTTCTACGGCTTCCTTCGCCCATGAAGAATGACCCATGTCTTTAAACATGCTGCCTTCACCTGCCGCGATCGCATAGATGCTGTGCGTGGCTGTCTCTACTTCGGCATATAATTGACCGTCGAGGATCACCTGTTTGACTAATCTGGAGCCTGCGTTGACCGTATTTCCTTGATCGTCTTTCTCCAGTACGATTGCCGCCAACGGCTGACCCTTATAGCTGTTGTCAATCTTAATGAAGAAGGTTCGCAGCCCGTCGAAATTCGCTGCTTTGAATGTGCTGCCGTTAGGTGCGACAAGCGTAAGATTCACTTCGTATTCCGCGCTTATGGCGCGATGATTGGCCTGTCGATTGCCCAGCGCGGATTGGGCATCTGCTGCTTCGCCGACTTTATGGATGGAGACGACGACGCTTAAGTCATCCTCCGTCGTGTGGTTGGCGGCAATGAAATCGCTTAGCCCGATAATATGGCGCAGTACGTCCACGGATAACGGATATTGAACATCCTTGCCGGCAAGGAGCAGCTCGGCGGAACCGTTCACTGCCGCGGCTGCCAATAAATCATGCGCGCTGAACGTTGCCGAGATGTCGGCATCGGATCCGTTATGGGCGAAATCAACGACCGTTTGCTGGGTCGTCTTATTCACCGTGACCTCCGTGCCGGCTCCTCCTTCCAATGCGATAACAATCCGAACCGCATCGTTCGTCGTGCCGGAGCCTTCGCCGGCGCCGCTTCCGCTGCTGCCCGTGCCGCTGCCCGCATTGCTGCCGGTGCCACTGCCCGTGCCGCCCGTGCTGCTGGAAGCATGAACAACAAACGGCGCCGCTGCCACGGCATCCTCGCCATGATACGAAGCGGATACGACTACGGATTGATTCTTCGACTTTCTGGCAATCGGGTTAAACGTGAACGTCGCGGTACTGCTCGCCGCCTCATAACTGAAATTCGTGAAGGCCAGCGCGCTGCTTGTCGCTCCGCCGATGCTCACCGTTCCGGCAAAATCGGCTGCCGTCGGCGCGGACGCCGGGTTGTCCGAGAGAACCGCATGCAAGGTTCCGTTCACTGCATCCACGGAAGCGATATGCGCGTCAGCCGCCGGCGCCGATAGATCATCGACGACCAAATCGTCGACGACCAGGACAACGTCGGTTGCCGAATAATTAGGTTGCGCAGTCGGCTTCACCGCTTCAATAGCCAAGTAATAATCGCTGTAATCGCCCGTGTTCAGCTCCAATTCGGCAGCCGCTGTTCCGGTGGATCGAATAATCGGCAGCGTGAATCCGGGGATATTCGAAATACCGGTACCGGTCTGCGTCGAAAACTCCGCGCTGACTGTAGGGCCGCCGGATCTTGACTTGGCGGAAATCCGATACAGCCCGCTCGTGTTCGCTTGATATTTAATGCCAACCTTATACGTTTTATGAGGCTGCAGCTTCAACGTAGACGGTACGGTGCCCAGGATCTCCGACACAAGCGGCGTGCTCGGGTTATTGATGAAATCCTGTTCGTTCGATTTGAGCGAGTAATTGCCGTCGAACGCATACGTCATCGGCTGCGAGATATTCGGGTCGGCCGCTTTCTGCGCATCGCTCGCCTTCTCGGCCAGATGCGTCTGATTGCCGCTCGCTGCCGCACGGAACATGAACGGACCGTAGCCCTCCGATACGTTCTCGAAATCCTCGTAGAAATAATGGGAACCGAGAACCGTCTTGCCTGGATTCTCCCACAGCTTCACGTCGTCGAACCATACGTTCGACGTGCTGTCGGACGTGGCAGCGGCTTTCAATTCAATCGTTGCTTTGCCCGTTGCATCTGCCGTGAAATCCACTTTCATCCGCTCATAATACGTGTTCTTGAATTTGCTCGGCTCCTCCAGGTTCTTGATGGTGGAAGCGCTGATCGAGTTGACTACGGCCGGTCCGCCGTAGTTGTTCACTTCAATAGATACATTCCGGTCGGACGTGCTTGGAGAAGTATCGTCATTATTAGCATTGGAGCCGTTATTGATATCCGCCCAGACCGAAGCCGTATAGGTCTTGCCTGGCGTAAGTCCCGTCACGGTTTGCGAGATCGTCGCATCCTCTTTGCCCGTAACTTTAAGATAACTGTTCTGGAGATAGTCATGCGCCACGGAAACGTGGGAAGCAGCCGCGTCAGCCGCGGATGTCTTCTGCCAGGACGCGAACGCCCCGCTGTCGAATCCAGGATCTTTCAAAGGTCCGCCAACGCCAAAGTCGGCTGCTTGCTGAATATCCGATTGCCGTTCGTCCGACTTGGATTTATAGATGACATAAGGCGTGCCGATCGTCGTATTGCCGATCGTCACTTGTCCGTTCGATACCGTAAGCGTCCGGTCCCACGCCCGTCCGTTGTCGGTCAGCTTGTACATTTCGACGGTCGTCGATCCGCTCCAGCTATCCGGCAGATCCCATGTCGTAGAACCGCCTTTCGGATTCCAATAATAGATTTTGGATTCATTTTGCGGATCCCACGGCAGGAACAGCTGCGCTTTTTGATTCAAGACGTCCAGCTGCCCTTCTCCGGTATTGCCGCCGTCCTTATGATCAAGCACATCGTAAACGGCGATCGTTTTGCCGTCTTTCTTCAGCGATGCCGTGCCGATGAGATAGTTCGGGTCCGATGCGCTCGCATGGTAGTTCTCCATCTGCGCCGTAACGCCGCCGCCGAATACGACCTGGCTGTCGACGCCTGCGCTGTCGCGTTTGATATCCAGGATCGGGAAGTGCTGCATGTACTTCGTCAGCAAGTTGTTATTGTAGAACAAATCGATGCCGTTCTGGATATCGGTTCTGCCCTGCCACGTGCCGACGCCTGCTTGCAGCATGCCGCGCAAGAGATCGCTGGTGTACGGGCTTGGGGCCTGGAACGTATCTTGATACTGATTCTTAATGAAACGGATGATCAAGCTTCCGGCCGTTTGACTCGGATAATACGGATCGGTGCCCCAGTGCGTCCAAATGACATTCTGTTCCATCGGTCCGGAGAATTCCGTCCCGAACCAGAAGCCTAATTTATTTTGGATGATATTCGCGAACTGGTTAGCATGCCAGCCTGCGCCGCTATAGATATCGTCATAGACCATCGCGAGGTTCGGCACTTCCTGCTTGAGCTGCGTATATCTCCGCTCTAATTCCCCGCTGGATAAATCCTTCGCGCGATCGGTCGGATACGTGGGATCGACCCAATCGTAATTGGAATTCGTGTCGGCCCAATTCTCCGGCTTGGCGTAGTAAGCGTCCGGATCCTGAGCGTCGATGTTCGTATGGACGCCTACTTTCACGTTGTACTTTAATCCTTCGTCGACTAGCGTGTTGAAATCTTTCAATCCGCCTTCGCGGATTCCGAAGTGACCCGCGACATCGGGATGGCTGTCGTCATGTCCTTCCGACTCGTAGCCCTTCTCCAGAATCAATTGTCCGAAGCCGTCGTACAGGTTATACAGCTTCTTGGCGTTGTCGAGCGTCCGCAAGTACGGATTCTGCGTTAAGCTGTTAAAGTTCATCGAGATGTAGGAGACATAATCGTTAATTTGATCTGCTCCAGGCGTAAGATCCTGCGACCACAGCTCCCTGAACCCGATGGCCGCGTCTTTCCAATCCGCCGTGCCGTCCCCGTTGGCATCCGGCGATACGATAACCGTAGACGAGAAATCGAAGACGGGCGGGAATTTGCTGTCATCGGCAACATCGCCGCGAACCGTCCAAGCGCCATTCCACATCGCAAGCTGTTTATTCACGCCGTCGCTGTCCGGCTCGATGTCCATGACGACTTTAGACGGGGTTTCGACGACGTCGTTCATGAGCGCGGCCGCAAGCTTGCCGTCGCTTACGAAGCCGTACGTTCTCATTCTGCTGCCCGGCGTCTGGCTCTTCAGATTCGATCCGAATACCGGATCGTTCGTGTAGAACTCATCGTTCATCGTGTTCCATGCCCCGGTAACCCACGACGCGGCCCCTTGCGCATCCGCGTTGCTGCTGGATACGGACACCAGCTTCTGATTCGGAATAGAGAACGTGCGCGTTTGAAAGCCGGCCGGTTCTCTGTTGATGTGCGTGTTCATCTGCACTTTATTGCCGACCGCTTTGAACGTAACGTCCACGTTCACATTTCCGAGCGCTGCATCCGTGTTATCGTCAACGACGGGAATATCCAAGTTGTAGACGGCCGTGTCCGCGCCTGTCTGCGTGACATGGTTGACCGCTGCAATACTGTCGTTGCCGTTGATATTCACCGCGTACAAGAAGTCGCTCTGACCCTGCAGCACATCCGAAGCTTCGCCGCCAAGCCACGTGTAGCTGCGCACGGCCGGGAACCGATTATCGAGACTCACGCTTAATTTGTCCGATGCAATCGTGATCGGCGCCAGCGGCGTCGGTGCCGGCGGCGTCGGCGGGACATAGGTTTCCTGCGACAGCTGACGGATTTCGATCTTCTTCGGGTAATTCCAGCTTTTCAAGCCCGCTTTGCCCGGACCTGCCGGGAAATCCGCGCTGCCGCTGAAAGCCAATACATCGTTTAACCACAGCTTCACGGATTGGCCGATATATTTGATTTTCACCGTGTAATCCGTGTCGGCCACGATGTCCGGGCCTGTACTGGTGAATTCCCCATAGTGGGATCCGTCGGTTTGCCACCCCCAATGCCCGTTGGAATCATAATAGATGCCCGCATAGGGTTGATCCGGTCCCATATACTTGAAGATAAACCCGATTCGGCCGGCATTTCCGTCCGTTCTGAATTTCAACGTGTACGTGCCGTCCTGAATGGCAAGCGAGTTATTATCGTAAATATCGTCGAACAAGCTGTTGAACGTCAATCCGTTATTCCCGATCGTCGGCGCTGGTGACAGCGGCGAGCCATTGACCTTATTCCAAGTTCCCGTTACGCCATCCTCGTAATTCCGGATATACGCGGTAGCTTGAGGCGGCGTGTAGACATCGTCGTCGCTATACGTCAAGGACAGCTCGTCCAAGTACGTCGTCAATGCGTTTGCCGAGCTTGCAGCATAACCCACGTAACCGTTCGCCGTCGAAAACCCGGTTTGCGTGCCGGAATATATCTGCGTTCCATCGACGGTAAGCGTATACGCGTCGCCTGCGTAATCGATCGTTGCCGTATGCGGCGTCCCCAAGCTTAGAGGCTGAGGGTCTTCCGTCAAACCGACGCTTACGTCTTCGCCATCTTGTTGGCCGACCAGCTGCCAATTCCCGGAGCTGTCCGTCCGCACGGAGCTCCAATTGGCGGCATCCCGGTATCTGAACAACAGACCCGCTTGCTCGTAATCGCCGTTCAGTTGGAACTTAGCGCTGTACGAACCGTTGCTCACCTGCGGCGAATTCGTATCCACGACTTGACTGGAACCATTCGTTGTCGTGAGTTTAGCGACTTTCCCGGTAAAGCCCGCAACGGGCGTTTGCAGCGAATACTGAGGTACAGCCGCGCTAGCCGCGCTCATGTTCATGCCCGCCGTCGCATCGTTCGTGAAATCCCGCGCGTAGACGATTTGCCCGCTGCTGCTGTCCGTCACTTTAATATCATCGATATGGATCGCTTTTTTGCTGTAATAGGACCGGAACCCGATTTTCCCGGCTGCCGTCGGCAGCTGGTTGTCCGTTGTTTGCGAGAAGACCTGGTTGCCGTCGAGGTAGACTTCATAGCTGTCGCCGTTGAAAACCTCTTTAATCGTATACGTTTTGCCGGATTCCAGTTTGGCCGCAGGATTAGCATGCACGCCCCACGCCTCGGCCCCGCCATTAAATCCGTCCCAGAGCCAGCCGCCCGGATCGCGGACAATCAATGCATAGTGCGCCGGATCGGTGTATCTCGTAATAAGGCCGAATTGCTCCGTGCTTCCGCCATCGATGCTGATCTTGGCCTCGACCGTGCCGTTAGCCACATCCGGCATATCGTTGAAGTAGACGATTTCGTTTCCGCCGTTCGGATTCACAGCCGTTAGGAATTGCCCGTTCATTTCGGAATATGTAGCTGCCGAGTCAATCACGGTGTCTGACGTGACGCCGTCCATTTCGGCAAGGCTTGCCTCGGAACCGCTTTCAAACGTGTTCGAATAAACCGTAGAAGCCGGCGAGGCCTCTGCAACACGGCTGCCGGCGTGGAACGCGCTCGCTGCCGGAAGCGTTCCCGACGTGGCCATTAACATCATGACAAGAAGCCCGCTAATCTTGGTTTGGAACGATTTCATTAGTAACCTCCCATGATCCGTAACGTTATTTTCAAAAAAAGTGCGGCCATTCACTGAATGACCGCCCCTCCTTGATTCTTGCTGCTTGCTCCTTGCTGCTTGCTCCTTGCTTCTTGATGCCTAAGCACCAGGACCGCGCAGCCGATTATTTATTTGCCGCTACCGCCTTGGACCATTTGCCATTCAAGTCCTTCTCGATGCCGTCCAACGATTTGCCCGCGAAAATGCTTTGCGCGATCTTATGCGTATCGTACTGCGCGGCGCCGCTGACTTTGGCATAGCCGGCATCCGTCGCGTTATAGACGAACGGCGTGAACGGATACTGCTTCATCCATTTATTGAAGAACGGATTCTCGACCGTGATGCCGTCCATCGTAGAGAACTGCTGCATTTTGTTGATGTATGCTTGGTAAACGTCCTTGCTGAACATCCATTCCAGGAACGCCTTCGCTTCGTCCACGTTTTTGGAGTCCTTGTTGATCCCTACGTTCATATCGGACATCGTCATTGCCGTAATCGGCTGGCTCGCGTCATCGTTGAACGGCAGCGGGAATGCGCCCAAATCTTCATCCGATTTCACTTTATCCATGTAGCTCGGATAGTACCATTGGCCGAGCGCGATCATGGCTGCTTTGCCCGATTCGAACTGCTGCGTGGACTGGTCGAACGAGATCGACAGCGCATCCGGACCCGCGTATTTCTTGTCGGAGATTACCTTCAGCAGCTTGCCGGCTTTGTCGAACGTGCTTTCCGCCGTGAACGGAGCATCCGTCTTTGCCAGGTTGGCCAAATAATCGGGATCGCCGGACATCACGTGCGGACCGAATTCCATGAACGGATAGAAGGTCCAGTCGTCCTTGCCGCCGATGGAGATTGGCGTATACTTGCCGTTCGCTTTGATTTTATCCATCACGGACAAAAACTCGGGAAGCGTCTTCGGTACTTCCAGGTTCATTTCCTTGAACATGCTCGGATGGTAATACACGAATTCCGAGAAAGATACGAGCGGAAGACCGAGCACCTTGCCGTCGACTTTCGTAGCGAATGTATTCGTCTTCGTTGCTTCCAGATCATCCAGCGGCAGCATCGTATCCTTGTAAACCTGGAAGGATGCCGGCTTCAGATAGAATAGATCCGGCATATCGTTGGCAGCCAGACGGACCTTCAAATATTGCCCGCTGTTATCCGGCACCTTCTCGACTTCGATCGTAACGTTCGGCTTCTGAGCCGAATATTCTTTTGCTTTCTCTGTCCAGAAATCGATATCCGCCTGCGCGTCCCAAATGGCGAGCTTCAGCTTCACCGGATCGCTGGAAGCAGCGGCGTCCGTATTACCGGTTGCTGCCGTATTGTCCGCAGCCCCTTGGTTTGCCGCGTTCGTCGTGTTCGCCTTGTTTGTATTGTTCGACGCATTGGACGTGTTTGCACTGTTTGAACCGCAACCGGTCAGAACACTGGTAACCAGTCCAAGCGCAAGCAGCGAACTTCCCCATTTTTTTCTGTTCATCGATTGACCCTCCATTTGAATTGGCATATTGTTGCTCGTTCATTGCTGTTTTTATCTTACCGGAAATGAAAAGGCTTACACATGATCGATTTTGAACCAAATTGATGTATTATGAATTCATTTTTCATCGTGTTTACGATTGCGCCGGTCCGTTCAATTCATCCGTGCCGTCCTCGACGATGTGGTAAATCGCCGGAATCGCCAGCATGACGCTTAATCCGGAAGGCTCGTTCTGTTCCATTCGGATGCCGTACTCCTCGCCATAATGGAGCTGGATCCGGCGATGGACGTTCGCGATCCCCATCCCGCTGAAGGCGCCGTTGCGGTCTCCGGTCAGAATCCGTTCAAGCCCCTCCTTGGTCATGCCGACGCCGTTGTCCGCGATTTCTATGCGAAGCACGCCTTCTTGAATTCGAATGCGGATGCTGATTTTCCCGATGACGTTCTGGGCCGCGAGACCATGCAGGATGCAGTTCTCGAGAATCGGCTGCAGCAGCAGCTTTAGAATATACAAGGCATTCGCGGCCTCTTCGACATCCCACTCCACCTCGACCGCGTTCCCGTAACGAGTCTGCATAATGTACAAGTAGTGCTTCAGATTTTCCACTTCTTCCCCAAGCTTCGTCTCGCTTCCCCCGCGATTAAAGGATGACGACACGAGCCGCATAAGCGATTGCGTCATATTGCGTATGTTATCGACTTTGCTGATGACGGCCATCAGTTTAATCGAGTTCAAGGTATTGATTAAGAAGTGAGGATTGATTTGCGATTGCAGCGCCGCGAACTCCGCCTTGCTCTTCTCTCTCTCCTGGTCTTCCTTCTGTTTGATGAGATGCAGGATCTGCTCCATCATGTGGTTGAACGTGCGGCCCAGAATGACCGTCTCCTCGAAACCGGAGGCTTCGATTTTGGTATTCAGTTTCCCGTCCATGACGCGCGACATTTTCAGAACGAGCAGATGAAGCGGTTTCGTAATCCCGTAGACAAGCAGCAGCGAAATGACGGAAATAAGGACAACCACCCCCATCGTGCCCCATAAGACGTAACGGAAGATTTGATCGTACCTGACCGTCAATTCCGCAAAAGGAATTTGGTAAATGACCTTCCAGTCCGCAGTGCCTACCGTCGAGTAGGCCACTAACGTCGAAGTGCCGTTCAACTGCTGTTCGAAATGCCCTTCCTTGGACAAGGAGATACGGTCCCGCAGCTTAGGATCTACTGTGCTAATGCTCTTAGCGTTATAACTGGTCGCGAGGACTTGTCCATCCTTATTGGCAATGCGGAACGAGAACGCTCCGCGGTATAAGTCCTGCCATAGTATCTTCTCGAAAGCATCCTTGGAGAAAACGATATAGATCATTTCGACGTTATGCATCATCTGCATATAGCTCGGCGCGATGGCCGCGGCAATGCGGGTTTCGTCCGTATCGCCGTACAGCACATCCGTTTGATTGCCGATGAAATGCACATGGTCCTGATCGGACAGCACCGTTCTGTACCACTGCGTATGCCGCAGGGAATCCGGATCCTTCTGCAAGTCTTTCAAGTACGAATAAGTGCCGCCCTGTTTATAAAAGAACGTGACCGACTGCAAGTGACCGGACATCGACGCCCCGTAATTGTCCAAAATCTTCGCAAGCTCGTCCTGATAGTCGTGCCGGGATCCTTCGTCGCCTTGGCGCACTTTCGTCGCCGTGCCCAGCACATCGCGGTCCATTCCGATCAAAGCCGTGAAGTTGACCGTCTTATTGATTTCTTGTTCTTCGGAGTACGTAACGGCCCGCAGCGTCTGCATCGTCCGGTCCGTCGTTTGCGAGATCAGGTCATGCTTGTACACCTGAAGAATCGTTGCGCTGATAAGGGCAATCGGCAGCGAAATCATAATAATCAATACGAGTCTGAGCACAGTCGATAGCTTCCAGGGTTTCAAAATGCGTCCCATACAATCCCCTACCCCGCCTTGAAATGAATTTTAAGACCCATTATAGCATGGCTGCGCGTGAGGATAGTCTGAATAATATTTTGATTGAAGTCGTCATTTATTTGATTTAGAATACCAATTAAATTGATTTTTCCAACCAAAGAGAGGCGGGGCATTCGTGAATCATTTTGCAATCGAAGGCCGTAAATTCCTGTTCAACGGGAATGAAATTCAACTAATATCCGGTGCCATTCACTACTTCCGCGTCGTTCCCGAGTACTGGAGAGACCGCCTGCTGAAGCTGAAAGCCTGCGGCTTCAACACGGTTGAAACGTACCTGGCGTGGAACGTTCACGAGCCGAAACAGGGCCAATTCTGCTTTACGGGCGCGGCGGATATCGTCCGGTTCATCGAAATCGCGGCCGAATTGGAGCTGCATGTCATCGTGCGCCCGAGCCCGTATATTTGCGCCGAGTGGGAATTCGGCGGCCTGCCTTCCTGGCTGCTGGCGGAAGACGGCATGCGGCTGCGCTGCAATTACCAGCCGTACCTGGACCTCGTCGATGCCTACTATGACACGTTAATGCCCCTGCTGGTACCGCTTCTCATCACGAACGGCGGACCCATTATCGCCATGCAGGTCGAGAACGAATACGGCAGCTACGGCAATGACAGGAACTACCTCGACTATTTGCGCCAAGGGATGATTCGCCGCGGCATCGACGTACTGCTCTTCACGTCGGACGGTCCGGAGGACCATATGCTCCAAGGCGGATCCCTGCCGGGTACGCTGGCGACCGCGAATTTCGGTTCCCGTCCCGAAGAATCGTTCGGCAAATTAAGCGAGTACGAGCCGAACAATCCGCTCGTATGCATGGAATATTGGAATGGCTGGTTCGATCATTGGGGCGAGGAGCACCATGTCCGGGGCTATGACGACGTTGCGGACGTGCTTGACCGCATTCTGAAATCGGGCGCTTCCGTTAACTTCTACATGTTCCAAGGCGGCACGAATTTCGGCTTCTATAACGGCGCCAATTTCTTCGACAAGTACGAGCCGACCGTCACCAGCTATGACTATAATGCGCTCCTCAGCGAATCCGGCGAAGTAACGCCCAAGTATTTCGCGATCCGGGATGTCATTTCTAAATATGCGGATGTTCCGGCCGATCTCCTCCCCGAGCCGCTTCCGAAGACAGGTTACGGGGTCGTCCGCATGACCGAACAAGCCCGTCTGTTCGACGTGCTCCATACGTTGTCGAATCCGGTAGAGAGCGTGTATCCGGAAACGATGGAAAAGCTCGGTCAGGATTATGGGTTTATCCTGTATACGACCCGCGTAAGCGGCCCTAGACCCCGAAGCAAAGTCGTGGTCCAGGAAGTTCGCGACCGTGCGCTGGTCTACGTGGATCAAGCCTATCAAGGGGTTATCGAACGGAATTCCCACTCGTTATCGCTCCAGATCGGAGACGATGACATTGCGATCGAAGTACCGAGCGGCGGAACTACGCTGAGCTTGCTCGTCGAGAACTTAGGGCGCGTCAACTACGGCTGGAAGATGCATGATCCGAAGGGGATTACGGAAGGGGTTCGCTTAGAGCGCCAGTTCCTCTACGATTGGACGATCCATCCGCTGCCGCTGGACGACTTGTCCGGACTCGTCTATCAACCGATAGCGGCTGCGAATGCTAACGAGGGGCCGACCTTCTATCGCGGGACGTTCGAAGCCGCGGAGCTTGCCGATACGTTCTTGAACATGGAAGGCTGGACGAAAGGCGTCGTGTTCATCAACGGCTTTAATCTAGGCCGTTATTGGGAGATCGGTCCGCAAAAGACGCTCTACGTCCCTGCTCCGCTGCTTCGGGTCGGAGACAATGAAATCGTCGTATTCGAGCTGCATGGCATGCAAGAAGCGTCGGTAACGATGCAGGCCAATCCGGATCTCGGCTAAACGTTACGTCCGGAGCGAACTCGATCCAGTCCGCTCTTCAAAGCAAAAACACGGAAAGTCGCTGTGACGATCCGTGTTTTTGTGCATCCAGGTCATTTGTACAGGTAATCGCTCTTTTCTTCCACGAATCTTTCATACTCGCGAACGACATAATCGGTCTGTACGACCTTCAATGTCCTCGCCCCTCCGGCATCCCAGTCGATAATGCCTTCTTCTTGCAACCTCTTCAGATGCGCGTATATCGAAGAGTGACTTCGCAGTCCAACGAAATTACGGATTTCATCGACTGTTGGAGGCATTCCATTCTTTGCTGTATAGTTAAGTATCGAACAGGCAATCTCAAGGTTTTTTTGCGATATACGCATGCTTGATCCCTCCGAATAAGAACATATGTTCTTATTTTAGTGCGGAACGAATCTAAAATCAAGTCTTGACCAAACCAACTATCGTCGGTAAGTTTAAGTTCAACTCACATTTCGGAGGTATTTATGCCAAAATTACGACCGCTCCTCACCCATGCGGATTTCGAACGCATGCGGATCTTCACGCGTCCCATAGACGTCTGGCAGGATGGCCAGCTAGTCGATCGTGCAGTCATCATACAAGCGCATGATGAAACGAACGTTACATCCGATGCGAATAAACAGTATGAGAAGTCGGCTTTTCAGTTCTTTTATGGTTCGCATTTATAAAAGGCAATCCAAGGAAGGTTGCGTTACGAGGGCAATCGCCCGATTAAAACACCTGCACATCGCATTTAAAACAAGATAATTCCCGCGACCCCGGATGACAATACCACCATGACGGGATGTAATTTGTAGCGAACCGTTCCAAGCAGCGCTCCCGCGCAGATAATCAACGTAGCCGCTGTCTGCCAAGTAAGCAAGGAAGTCTTATGGGACATAAAACCGAAATGCAAGGCTGAATAAACGATAACGCCCGTGATAACCGGACGAAGTCCATAGAGCGAGGATTTCACAATCTTGTTGTCGAATAATCGGTAACACACCGCGACCATAATCACGATGATCAGCAGCGAAGGCAGGACAATCCCTGCGGTTGCCGCAATCGCGCCGCTGAGACCGAATGCGTGGTAACCGATTAACGTGGCCGCATTCGTCGCAATCGGCCCTGGCGCCGTACCGGCAACGGAGACGAGATCCTGGAACTGGCTTGTCTCCAGCCAGCCGTGGGCGCTCGTTTCTCTCTCCATGAACGAGATGACGGAATACCCCCCGCCAAACGAAACTACTCCGATTTTCATGAAAATGATAAACATCTCCCACAGGGATGCCACCTACGAATCCCCTCCATAACTTAAATATAATACTCCGGATACAAGAAACCTGGATTCGTCTTTGCTTCTTCCTTTTCCGTTTTCGCTTGATAGCCCAGCTTCTTTTTGGTCATCACGACGACGATCCCGACACAGGCTCCGCCCAGCATAACAACGACCTGATTAATGGATGTAAACAGTAATAAAAGCAAAGTCGCCGCCGCAACCAGCTTCGTCGTGCGATCAAACAGAGCTGCCTTCGCCATCTTATACGCTGCCATAATAATCAAGGCTATCACTGCCCCATGAATCCCTTTAAGCGCCGCAGCCACTTTTACTTGATGCTCGAATAACGAATAGAATAGGCTCAGCACGCAGACAATGACGAACGTAGGCATCGTAATGCCCAGTACGGCTGCAACCGCGCCCGGGATGCCTCCTAACCGATATCCAATAAATGCTGCGGCATTGATGCCAACGCCCCCTGGTGCCGATCCCGCGATCGCAATGACATTCCCCATCTCGGACGACGCCAGCCAGCCCCGTTTCGTAATAACTTCCTTCTCAATCACCGGTATCATGGCATAACCGCCTCCGAATGTGGAAGGACCGATGCGGAAGAACACCCAGAACACCCGGAATAGGAGCAGCATGTTGTCTTTTACCATCATGAACCCTCCCTCTGCTACGAAACCAGTTCGACTTTCTTTATTATACATTCTTTTTTTCATTTTGGAATAAAGTAATTTTGTTATCATCCATCAGGCTTTCTTATAGCCGCAAGCTCTTTGCTTGCACTCATTTTGACAGAGTGAGTTGTATCCCTAATTCACATCAGCTAAGATAGTTCAATGAAGTATAAATCAATAGGGTAAGTTGGGATAGTTGATGGACGCGCCTCATGCCAAGCTGGATACCAAAAAAAAGATTTATCAATACATTGCCGATCAAGGCATTGTCTCGAAGATCGACCTTCTGTCCTACTTTACGATAACGACCAGCACAATGAACCGACTGCTGGATGATCTTCTTGCGGACGGACTCATTCAAGAATCCGGACGGGGTTCTTCTACCGGCGGCAGAAAACCGATCTTATATGAAATTAACCCTCATTACGGCTATATCATCGGACTCGAAATATCGCGATTCTATTCATCTCTCGGCCTATACGATATGCAGCTGAACGCCAAGTCGTTAGTAAGATGGCGCATGGACGAAGACATGACCCCCGAAAAGTTCGTCGCGCATACCGCGGGGCAAATCCGGGCGCTGTTGAAGGACCATGATTTGACGCAAGACCGAATTATAAGCATTGGCATCGGCGCGGTCGGTCCCCTTGACCGCGCGAGAAACATGATCTTGAAGCCGCTGCATTTTCGTGCCCAAGGCTGGTCCGACGTACCTATTTGCCGGCTAATCGAAGAGGCCTGCGGTATTCCGGCAATCCTGGATAATGGCGCCAATACAGCACTCATCGGGGAGCATTGGGCGTTACGTCAAGAGCAGCTGCAGCATATGCTCTATGTGCATGCGGGCGTCAGTCTGCGTTCGGCCATGATGTCCCATGGCCGCATCATACACGGTTCTGTGGACATGGAAGGTTCCATTGGTCAGATGATTATCCAAAGGGATGGCCCGCGTCTGCAAGATACGGGGAATTTCGGCGCTTTAGAAGCTTTCGTATCCGTCCCCGCGCTAGAGAAGCAGGCGCAGTCCCATGTGGATTTAAGGGGAGCCAACTATGATTCGCTATTGAGGGAATTATCGAAGAGCAATCCGATTGTACAGGAGTTATTCCTGGAAGCAGCCCGCAATCTCGGAATAGGTTTAGCGAATCTCATTAATTCGTTTCACCCCGAAACCGTTATTCTCGGCGGAGCTTTGATCAGCTCTCATGAACGTTTCTACTCGGCTGCCATCGAAACCGCGATTGCAAATACATACTATCATCCGGAATACTCCCCGATTTTCTCCAAGGGAGCGTTAAAGGAAGACGCCGTTGCGACAGGGGCCGCACTGTTGGCAAGGGAGCATTTCACGTTTTGAAACTGTATGTAAAGAAAAAAGTCCTGACAATCAAGGGTTCTTGATTATCAGGACTTTTATTCGTATCCTGCTCTGACTTTCATTCCTTAAGAAAATCCCAATGGATAACTGATGTAAATCATGCCAGCCGCTGGTCTTTGCAACACAAAAAGCCGAAGTTTACGCGGCATTTTCCTAGACGTCCAGACTTCGTTTTTGGCTTATGCTTGTGAGTTCAAAATCCTCTTTGGAGATCCCCATCTCCAAGGCCAGCTTCTTCTTTATCACCATTGCTTGCTGTAAGCTGGTAGCTCGGTATTCAAACGAAGTGCCGGATGGATCTTCGAAAGTATAGTAGCATTTTTGATTCGACAAGAACGATTCACCTCGCTTTGCTGACAGTTATCTGAATCATTATGTCCCTGATTGAAGTTTATAAACGGATTATTAGGGCTGATCACCTGGTTAACCCGTTTTACGCAAAAGACCCGAGGAAACCCTCGGGTCTTTTACTTTACTTATAACGCCGCTGCCGCATCGCCTCATACAACAACACCGTCGATGCCATCGCCACGTTCAGCGACTCCGATTTGCCGTGCATCGGAATGATCATCCGGGTATCGACCTGCGCAAGCGCCGCTTCCGATAGGCCGTCGGACTCGCTGCCGAGCAGCAGCCAGGTCGGCCCGCTCCAGTCGTAGCTGTAGCAGGTGGCCGAAGCCTGAAGGCTCGTCCCTACAAGCTGAATGCCCCGCTTCTTCGCTTCCGGCAGCAGCTCCGACAAGTCTCCCTCAAGGACGGGCAGATGGAACAGCGAGCCCATCGTCGAGCGCACCGTCTTCGGATTATAGAGATCGACGCAGCCCCGTCCTAGAATAACCGCATCCGCGCCGACGGCATCCGCGCTTCGGATAATAGTTCCGACGTTGCCGGGATCGCGCACGCCGTCCAGCACGACGACGAGCGAATCCGGACGATACAATGCTGCATCGTCCGCCAACGGTTTCGCCACGACGCCGAACACCGGCGGCGGCGTATCCGTCCCCGTGCATTTGGCCATGATGGCCGGCGTCACTTCGATCAACTCGCAGTCGGTTTGACTCAGCAGCGTTCTCAGTTCGCCGGGCACGCCGCGTTCCGAGTCGACGACGATCATCTCGACGTCCGCTCCCGCAAGCAGCGCTTCCTGCACCAGATGCACGCCCTCGATCAGGAAGCGGCCGCTCCGGTCCCGATGCTTCTTCTCGAGCAGCGCCGCCATCGTTTTCACTTTTTCATTTTGCAAAGAAATAATGCTTGTCATTCGATTATTTGAGTTCCGCACGTGTCTATTCAGCCTTCCGCATACGATAGTTCTAATTCGGATAAATCTTCGGTTTTCCCGACGATAACGAGCAAGTCGCCATTCATGATAACGTCTTCCGCGTAAGGCGCGACGTTCACGTCATCCGGACCGCGTTTGATTGCAAGTACATTGCATTTATATCTCGCCCGGATATCGAGCTGCATTAAGTTTTTGCCGATCGTGAACGATGGCGCCTTCATTTCCACGATGCCGTAATCATTGGACAGCTCGATGTATTCCAAAATATTCGGCGAAATGAGATGATGCGCGACTCGCAGTCCCATATCCCGCTCCGGAAAAACAACCTTGTTCGCGCCGATCTTGTCCAGCACTTTGCCATGCAGCGCGTTCTGCGCCTTCACGATGAGCTCCGGCACGCCAAGCTCCTTCAGGATCAACGTTGTCAGGATGCTGGCTTGAATGTCCTCGCCGATCGCCACGATGACGACATCGAAATTACGCAATCCGAGCGAGCGCATCGCTTCCTCATCCGTGGAATTCGCAGCCACCGCATGGGTCACCCAATTGGAAACCTCTTGAATCTTCTGTTCATCCGCATCGATGGCCAGTACATCGAAGCCCAATTCGGACAGTTCGTGGGCGACGCTGGAACCGAATCTCCCCATGCCGATAACCGCATACTGCTTCTTCGTTTTCGCCAATCCATGACCCTCCTGCAACGATAATCAAGTTAGCTTATTATAGCATATCTTCCGAAGATAACCGAATCCCGCCGACAGCCAATCCGGCATGAATTCACTCTGGTGAGGAGATATTAAACGGGAATTCAGGTGATGGAGGGATAGGTTTGAACAATCTTGATTTGCGGCAAGCGATCGTCCGCCGGGTCCAAAATAAATCCGGCGAGGAGTTGACCGACGTCATTGAAAGCTCCATCGGCGCCGATGAACGGGCACTGCCCGGATTAGGTGTGCTGTTCGAAATGATTTGGCAGGACAGCGAGTCGCCCGAGCGGAACCGAATGGTCGAGCTCTTATACAATCATCTTCACCATGCCGAGACCGCGACTCCAAGTCCTAGCTAATCGCGTGAACCGTCGCAAGATCGCCCATTCTTTCGCATGAGCATGATCATGGTACCATTGGAACACAACAATTCGCCGTCGCCGGATACCGCCATATCCATTCGCCTAGTCCGCCGCGTGCGTACCATACGAAGCAGCAAGCGCCCGACGCGTCCCAGCGTTCGGCGCTTCTGCGCATGCGCGTTTCCTCCGTCAGCTAGGAATAGTGTTCCTATTTCAACCCCAACTCATGTAACCGATCGATAAGCGATTAACCGTATATTCGAAAAAACAGCCTGTCCATTAGAAATGGACAGACTGTCTGAATTTTGTCTTCGCACAGCCTATACCGAACGAACATGCTCGCCGATTATTAAGAAGCCGTAGGCGAACTCTCAAGCGCCGGCATTGGCTCGGGACGCTGGCAAGTGCTTTCCATGACGTAATGCTTGCCATCGCGCGATGCGTCGTGGAAACCATGCATCGCTTCCAGCACATGATACGCCATCGCCCCGTTCGCGCGATGTTGGCCGCCTTCGCGGATCGCGCGTGCCATATCGGCCACGCCGATGCCGCGGTTGTTGTCCGTGTTGCCATGCGTCAACGCAATCTCTTCCCATTCGCCGCCCAGACGGCGCAGTTTCACCGTTCCGCCGAACGTGTTTGGATCCGGCACCAGCAAAGAGCCAGCGCTGCCATGCACTTCAATGTTCGGCAGCGAGGTGCCGGCTTTCGTATCGAAGCTCGTGATGAGCGTACCGACGGCGCCGCTCTCGAAATCGAGCACGCCGGCAATATGCGTAGGCGTCTCGACCTTCATCACTTTGCCGTTCTTCTTCTCGCTCGTGATCGTACGCTCCGGGTACGAAATAACCGCCGAACCCGTTACTCTGCGGATGGGTCCCAGCAGCGCGATGTAAGCCGTCAAATAGTAAGGGCCCATATCGAACATCGGACCGCCGCCGACTTCGTAGAAGAACTCCGGATCCGGATGCCAGCCTTCAGGTCCGCCGCCCATCATGAAACCGGAAATCGAGATCGTCTGACCGATCGCGCCATCATCGATCAGCTTACGGCAAGTTTGGATGCCGCCGCCGAGGAACGTCTCGGGAGCGCTTGCGACGCGCAGCCCTTTCGCCGCCGCCAGTTCCAGTACTTGTCTGCCTTCCTCGCGCGTAACGGCAAGGGGCTTCTCGACGTAGACATGCTTGCCGGCTTCAAGCGCCTGCAGACATACATTGGCGTGTGCTTTCGGGAACGTCAAGTTGACGACGATCTCGATCTCGGGATCCGCCATCAATTGCTCTACGGTATACGCCTTCGGCAGCTCGAATTCTGCGGCACGCATTTTCGCGCGCTCCAGATCGATATCGGCCGCGGCCACAAGTTCGATTTCGGGATATTTCTTCAAGTTCGTAAAGTAAATTTGACTGATGTTGCCGCAACCGACAACTCCGACTTTAACAGGCTTCATTCATTTAATCTCCTTTGACTCTTAAATAGAAGGACCGGTCTTCGCCGCCCTCGTGAAACGCATACCTGGCATCAGGTTAAATAAAACAGCCCGCCCATGGGGGCAGGCTGTTGCCCTACCTGAAGTATACGCTATTGCACGAAAATTCCGAAAGACTTTGAACGAAATTTTCATGCGTATTACACGAAAATTCCGTAAGGCTTTGATCGAAATTTTCATGTAAAAATTATTTCGACTGCGTTTCCAATGCAGGCATCGGCTCAGGACGCGAGCAAGTGCTCTCCATCACGTAATGCTTGCCGTCGCGGGACGCATCGTGAATGCCGTGCATGGCTTCCAGAACGTGATACGCCATCTCGCCGTTCGCACGGTGCTGGCCGCCCTCGCGGATCGCGCGAGCCATGTCCGCTACGCCAATGCCGCGATTATTGTTCGTGTAACCATGCGTCATTTCGATTTCTTCCCAGTCTCCGCCGGCGCGGCGCAGTTTGATCTTGCCGCCGAAGTTGTTCGGATCCGGAACGAGCAATGTACCTTCGCTGCCGTGTACTTCGATGTTCGGCAGCGTAGTGCCTGCTTTCGCGTCGAAGCTCGTAATGAGCGTGCCGATCAAGCCGTTCTCGAAATCAAGCACGCCCGTAATGTTGGTCGGCGTCTCGACGACGATTTTTTGGCCGCGCTTCTTCTCGCTCGTAATCGTCCGCTCCGGATAGGAGATGCGCGCGGAACCCGTTACGCGTTTGATCGGGCCGAACAGCGTCACGAATGCCGTCAAATAGTAAGGACCCATATCGAACATCGGACCGCCGCCGATTTGATAGTAGAACTCCGGATCCGGATGCCAGCTCTCGTGGCCGCCGCCGATCATGAAGCCCGTAGCCGATACCGGCGTACCGATGGCGCCATCGTCGATCAGCTTACGGCAAGTTTGGATACCGCCGCCGAGGAAAGTCTCGGGCGCACTTGCAACGCGCAATCCTTTCGCTGCCGCCAATTCCAGTACTTGTTTGCCTTCCTCGCGCGTAACGACGATCGGCTTCTCGACGTAGACATGCTTGCCAGCTTCCAATGCCTGCAGGCAGACGGATGCATGCGCTTTCGGAATCGTCAGGTTGACGACGATCTCGATCTCCGGGTCTGCGAGCAGCTGCTCGACCGTATACGCCTTTTCCAGATCGAACTCGGCCGCACGGGCCTTCGCGCGCTCGATATCGATATCGGCTGCAGCGACAAGATCGATTTCCGGGTACGTTTTCAAGTTCGTGAAATAAATATGGCTGATATTACCGCAGCCGATAATGCCTACTTTTACTGGCTTCATGGATGAATCCTCCTAATAAGTAAGTGCATTTGGAATAAATAATGGAATAAAGAATGGTATAAAGAATGGAATAAGTAAGGAATGAATTTAACGAGCCGCCCACAAGAAACCGCGGCGCATCAGTTCAAGCGTCTGCGGCATGGCGACGATGTTCGCCTGGTGGCCGAGCGAGTTGTAGTAAACGCGGCCTTGTCCCCAGGATTTCGTCCAGACGACCGGCATTTTCACGTCGCCGAAATTCGTCGTCGCGTGTACTTTGACTGCTGGATCGACATGCATGTAATACTGCTCGGAGACGACTTCGAAATCGCCGATGCCGCTTGTCAGCGGGTCGTTCGCGTCCACAAGGTTGACGTCGTAACGAACGCCGTCATTGCCCGGATGCGCTACCCACTGGCCGCCGACCATGAATTGAAAATCCGTCTCGTTGCGGAAGGAATCCCCCATGCCGCCGTGACAGCCCGCGATGCCGCAGCCCGCGTTTACAGCGTCCAGCAAGGGACGAAGCTGCTGCTGCGTAATTTGGCCCATCGTCCATACCGGTACGATCAGGTCCAGGCTAGCCATCAATTCCGCATCTTCGAACGAAGCAAGCGTATCCGATACGGTTACGTCGAAGCCTTCTTCGCGCAACAAGCCCGTGAAAATTTCTCCGACTTCCTTCGGCTGATGGCCATCCCATCCGCCCCAAACGATCAATGCCTTTTTCATGTCCAGACCATCCTCTATCAATCAATTTAGTCGTACTAGATTTAACGAAGCTCCGAGATCGCGACCCAACGGCGCTCCTCGATGGATTTATCGACTGCTTCCAGCACCGCTTGGCATTCCACGCCGTCTACGAAGTTCGGAACCGGCTGGCGGTCCTCTGCAATCGCATTCATAAACTCGACCATTTCGTGCGTAAACGTATGCTCGTAACCGATCGTATGTCCGGCCGGCCACCAGTTCTCGCTGTATGCATGCGCTCCATCCGTTGCCAGTACGCGGCGGAAGCCCTGCACGTCGTCGGCATCGTCAGAGAAGTACACCTGCAGCTCATTGACACGTTCGAAGTCGAACTTGATGCTGCCTTTGCTGCCGTTGATTTCGAATGAATTCGTGCAGCGGTGACCCGGCGCGAAGCGCGTCGCTTCGATGCTGCCGAGTGCGCCGTTTGCGAAACGGGCCAGGAACAGCGTCGCGTCGTCAACCGTTACTTCGCCTTTCGGTGCGTCTTTATCGCCTTTGGCAGTCAATCCGCCGGTCGTAGCCGTCAGCAGCGGACGCTCTTTAACGAACGTTTCGCTCATGCCGATAACTTCATTGAATTCGCCGACAAGGAAACGAGCCATGTCGATGACATGGGCGCCAAGGTCGCCATGCGCGCCGGAACCGGCAATTTCCTTCTGCAGGCGCCAGACGAGCGGGAATTCGGGATCAACGATCCAATCTTGCAGGAAGAAACCGCGGAAGTGAAAAATTTTGCCGATGCGGCCTTCTTCGATCAGCTTCTTCGCCAGCAGAACAGCCGGAGCGAAACGGTAATTGAAGCCGACCATATGCTTGATGCCGGCTTTCTCGGCCGCATTCAGCATTTCGACCGAATCCGCCAAGTTGAGCGCAAGCGGTTTCTCGCAGAAGATATGCTTGCCGGCAGCAGCTGCGGCAATCGCGATTTCCTTATGCGCGTCGCTCGGCGCATTGATATCGACGACATCGATATCGTCGCGTTCGACGAGCTTGCGCCAATCCGTCTCCGCGCTCTCCCAACCGAATTGCGCGCGAGCCTGCTCCAGGCCTACAGGGTCACGTCCGCAGATCGCCGTCATTTGAGGGCGCGTTACGTTCGGGAAGAACATTGGCATCGCACGGTAAGCGTTGCTATGGGCTTTCCCCATAAATTTATAACCGATCATTCCTACTCGAATATTGCTCATCGTTAGTCCCCTCTCGGAATATAGATTGAAAGTCCAACATGCGGCTTCAGGCGTTCATCGATTCATCGAACATGGAGGAAGGCCGTTCGATCAGCTTTACCGGCAGTTTGATTTCGAAGGGAGACACGGCCGTCTCTTCTCCGCTTGCCTGCGCAACCGCATCCAGCAGCTTCGCGGCGGCTTCGCTGCCGATTTCGAAGAATGGCACGCGGATCGACGTCAGCGGCGGGTCCGTCATGCGCACGACGTCCGAATCGTCGCAGCCGATCAGCGCGATGTCTTCGCCGACTTTGATGCCCTGCTCCTTCAAACCTTGCAGCAAGCCGATCGCCATCCGGTCGTTAGCGGCGATTACGGCGTCGATGCCTTGCTCGCGCATCAGCGTTGCAATCGCTTTCGCTTGCATGTAACCGCTCTTGCGGCTGTAGTTGCCGAGCAATACGCGTTCCGGAAGGAACGGTATGCCGGCTTCTTCCAGTGCCTGCCGATAGCCTTCCAAGCGGTCGCGGCTGTTGGAGTAGACGGACGGCCCGTTCAGGAAACAAATCTGTCTGCATCCCTGCTCCAGCAGATGCTTGACGGCCTCGCTGCTGCCAGTCCGCTGATCGGCATCCACCGAGTTGTACGTCTCGCCTTCGAACCGTTGATTGACGAGGCAGAACGGATGGCTGCCTTCCTTCAGTTCGGCAAGCGCTTCGCGTTCGGACGGCACGTCCTGGGCGCCGATGATAATGCACCCGTCCACCTTCTGCATGCGGAACAAGTTCGCATAGTTCCTCGGCTCATCGGGTTCGCGGAATAACAACAGCAGATCATAGCCGCGTTGTTTGGCCGTCATGCCGATCCCGCTGAGAACTTCGGAGAAATAGTACGTGGAGAACAAATTCACTTTCGGCAGCATGGGAAGTATAACGCCCAGGTTTCCACTCCGTCGAAGCGCAAACCGCTGCGCCAGCGCGCTCGGCACGTAATTGAGCTGCTGCGCCGCCTCAATGACTCGTCTCGCCGTTTCTTCCTTTACCGCAGCCCCGCCGCCGCTCAAAACGCGCGAAACCGTCGCTTCCGATACACCGGCAAGCTCAGCGACCTTTTTACGGATAAGTCCTTCCTCCCGTCCAGTCATTTCATGGTTGTCATTATAATGTACACGCGTACATTCTCTCATGCGGGATTCCTGTTGTCAACGGAGAATCTCGGCGAATCGTGTTAAATTTTAGGATATTTGTTAGTGATTCCTTGTCGAATGGCACTAGTTCCTTTATACTAAATGTGGTCAAATTGTGTCTATAACAAGAATAGAATGGGGAATGAAAGAATGTACAACATCGCGCAAAAAAGCCAGTTGGATGCTCGCGAATTGCTGCTATTGGACCAAGAGGTCCGGTCGCAAGGCAAGAGCGTGCTCGTGGCCTATATCCTATGGTTCTTCCTGGCTGGCTTCGGGGCGCATCGTTTCTATGTCAAACGGACCGGCAGCGCCATCGTCATGCTTATTCTTACGCTAACGATCGTCGGCGCTGTCGTTACGGGAATTTGGGCATTGATCGACGCTTTCCTCCTGCACGGCATCGTGAAGGAAGAGAATCAGAAGGTCGAAGCGCGCATCATGGACGATATCCTGTCTCAGAAGCATTTCAACAATGCGATGAGTCGCTAGGCCGCCTCTGATGCTGAATAAACAGGATCTATCGTTGGAAGAGCTGATGCTTCTGAACTCCGAGCTGCGCGGCGCGGAGAAGTCCTCGGGCGTCGCATATCTTATGCTGCTGGGCGGCCACTTCGGGCTGCATCGCTTCTATCTGAAACGCAAAGGAACAGGCGCTGCTCAATTGGCCCTCTTCATCGCAGCCATCTTCTTCTATTTCATGATCGCAATCGCATCCGCAGTGGACTCCACGCCGTTTACCATCGTTTCGGTAACGATGTGCGTCCTGCCCGCCGTCGCGCTGTTCGTATGGATCATCGTCGATTTATTCCTGCTGCCTGGCATGATCCGCGCCTACAACCAAGGCGTGCAGCAAGCCATCATCGCCGAAATCCTTCATTATCGCAAGATGGAACAGCTGGCCGGCCGCGGCTAAACGCGACAAGTCGACGAACGCGTCGGCCAATCCGTTTCGTCTGGCAGCGTGCAGGGCTTATAGGAAAAAAGACCTCGAATCTGCGTTAAAACGCGGACTCGAGGTCTTTTTAATTTAATAAACGAGCTGGCGGGCCTTAAGGCGCCATCTCCAAAAACTTGGAGGTTGGGTTCTTATCCATTGCCGTACGCATGGCGTATTCGTTCTCGAACAAAGCCACGTAATTATCCTTCTTGTCTTTAACGAGCGACGAATTGATCCGGTATTTGGACGGATCGATCTTGTCGTCGACAATCCAGCGCGCGAATTGGAACGGCATCCGGTGCAGCATAATGTCTACGCCGTATTCAGAACGCATCCGATGCTCGAATACTTCGAACTGCAGCTGGCCGACAACGCCGAGAATCGTCTCGTCGAAGTTGCCCGTGGAATGGAACACCTGGATGGTGCCTTCTTCCGTCAGCTGGTCGATGCCTTTCTGGTACTGCTTATGCTTCAGCGCATTCTTAACGGTTACCTTCGCGAACAGCTCCGGCGAGAACGTCGGCAGCTCGTCGAAGACGATCTCGCTGCCTTGCGACAACGAATCGCCGATCCGGAAGATGCCGGGATCGAACAGGCCGATAATGTCGCCCGGATACGCGTTCTCGACGATATCGCGATCCTGCGCCAGGAATTGCTGCGGCTGCGACAGCTTGATGTCTTTGCCGTTGCGCACGTGACGGACGCTCATGCCGCGTTCGAACCGGCCGGAGCAGATACGCAAGAACGCGATCCGGTCGCGGTGGGCAGGATTCATGTTCGCTTGGATTTTGAATACATAGCCCGAGAACTTCTCGTTCGTCGGTTCAATCGGACCGCTCGTGCTTTGGCGCGGCGTCGGAGCCGGTGCCAGCTGCAGGAAGTTCTCCAAGAATGTCTGCACGCCGAAGTTGTTCACCGCGCTGCCGAAGAAGAGCGGCGTCAGCTCGCCTGCGCGAACCTTCTCGTAATCGAACGGATCTCCCGCGACGTCAAGCAGCTCCAAATCCGCGATCAGCTGGTCCGTCAAATAATCGCCGGCCATCTCCCGAATATGCGGATCGTTGTAATCCTCGACCTTTTGAACCTCGATCGTCGAATGATCGTTGCCCCGGAAGAGCTCCACTTGATTCTTCATCCGGTCATAGACACCGCACAACTCGCGGCCCATGCCGATCGGCCAGTTCATCGGAACGGCCCGGATGCCGAGAACGCGCTCAAGCTCTTCCATGAGCTCGAACGGATTCTGTCCTTCGCGGTCCAGTTTGTTGATGAACGTGAAGATCGGAATGCCGCGCTTGCTGCAAACCTGGAACAGCTTGATCGTTTGCGCCTCGACGCCTTTAGCGACGTCGATCAGCATAACCGCGCTGTCCGCCGCAGTCAGCGTCCGGTACGTATCTTCACTGAAGTCCTGGTGACCGGGCGTATCCAATATATTCACGCGGTGACCGCTGTAATCGAATTGCATAACGGAAGATGTAACGGAAATTCCCCGCTGCTTCTCGATTTCCATCCAGTCGCTCGTCGCGTGACGGCTCGCTTTGCGCGCTTTGACCGATCCCGCTTCGCGGATCGCGCCTCCGAACAGGAGCAGCTTCTCCGTCAGCGTCGTTTTCCCCGCATCGGGGTGAGAGATGATGGCGAACGTGCGCCTCTTCTCGACTTCTTGTTTGATTTCATCCGCAATTGTTTTACTCATGATAGTTCCCTTCGTCCCTTTACATACCGCCGATCAAGAGCGCGCGGGCTGGAGCCGCATCGATTCCTTTAAGCTTAAGCGGCGCATTGATCCTGAAATAACTGCCGGGTGCGACCTCCATCATTCAGCCGCAGCCCTTCAACGATAATAATGTGTTGCGAAAATGTTGCGAAATAACGAGCGCTGCGTCGGCAGCCCGTTCTGAGAAGCTCGATGCATGCGCACCAGTACGCGTTCCGCGAATGCCATGCCGACCAGTTGTTCCAAGCCGATCGATTCGATCGTCTCGCGATCCTTCAGCATATGCAAGGGCGCATCCACATGCGTACCGCGGTGCATACACCATCGACGATCTTACTTGGGCCCGCCCGAAATCCAAATGACGTTGTCCTCGGCTTGGCCGTTGACCGGCCACCAGTGGAATCCATCCTGCGCGAGCAGCTCGTCGGTACGCGCTGGTCCCCACGATCCCGCAGGGTAGAGCTGCAGGCTGGCGCTGTCTTCGCGCCAAGCATTAGCGATACGGTCCACGAACGTCCAAGCCTGAGCCACTTCATCCCAACGGGTGAAGTACGTCGACTCGCCGCGGGCCGCGTCGTAGATCAAGCGCTCATACGCTTCGGGCGTATTGATGCCGACCATGCAGCTTTGGCAGAATTCCATCGATACCGGCTGCACGACATTGTCGACGCCAGGTTTCTTCGCATTGATTTTGATATAAATGCCTTCCATCGGGTTAACCCGGATAACAAGCAGGTTCGGCGCCAGATCGTGGCGATTCGCGAAGAGGATGTTGTCAGGCACGTTTTTGAACTCGATGACGACCTCGGTCGTTTTCACCGGGAGGCGCTTGCCCGTACGGATATAGAACGGCACGCCCGCCCAGCGGAAATTATCCAAGTACACGCGTGCTGCAAAATACGTTTCCGTCGCCGACTGCGGGTTGACGGAATCTTCTTCGCGATAGCCAGGCAGCGGCTTGCCTTTGTTCTCGCCGGCGCTGTATTGGCCGCGGATGACGTTCGCGTTGACTGCCTCCGCCGATTCGAACGGACGCAGCGAACGAAGTGCTTTTACCTTCTCGTCCCGAATGTCTTCGGGATGCAGACGGCTTGGCGGCTCCATGGCGATCATCGCCAGCATTTGCATCATATGGTTCTGGACCATGTCGCGCAGCGCGCCCGATTTATCGTAATAACCGCCGCGCTCTTCGACGCCAACCGTTTCGGAAAGCGTGATTTGCACGTTCGCGATATGCTTATTGTTCCACAGCGGCTCGAAAAATGCATTGGAGAACCGAAGAACTTCAATATTTTGTACCATTTCCTTGCCCAAGTAGTGGTCGATTCGATAGATCTCCTCTTCCTGGAATACTTGACTGAGCTGTGCGTTCAGCTTGCGGGCCGATTCCAGATCGTAGCCGAACGGCTTCTCGATAACGAGACGGTTCCAGCCTGTCGAATCCAGCATGCCGCCGTCGCGCAGGTTGAACGATACCGGACCGAACAATTCCGGAGCCAAAGCCAAATAGAAGAGGCGATTGCCCGGAATATCGAACTTCGCGTCCAATTCCTTGGACAGACTGGCCAGTTCGCGGAAGCCGTCCACATTGTTGATATCGAGAGACATATAAACGAAATGCGACGCAAAACGCTCCCACTGCTCCGCATCATCCGCTTTGTACCGGCTGAATTCGCCGATCGATTCGTAAACGTCCGCACGGAACTGCTCGTTCGTGCGCGGTCTGCGCGCTAGACCGACGACAGCGAAATCCTCGGCCAATTTACCTTCTTTATATAAGCTGAAAAGCGCGGGAAACAGTTTGCGGCGAGCCAAATCGCCAGTCGCCCCAAATAGATAATAAACCGCACCCTCTGCGGCAATAGAGTCGTGTTTGCTCACTTCGGTCATTCCCTCATTCTCTCATATGTATTTTTATGCAACAATTGACAGACTGCTTTTAATGTAGTTTAGCATAACAAGCGGTTAGATGCTATTCATGCAGGCATAAAAAAACGTGCCGCCGCCTGAATCTTTTTACTTCTCTTGCATCGCGTAATCGCCGGTAATCAGCGGCACGCCTATAATCAATTCCGGCACTTTGCCGGTCCCGGAAACCGACTCCGCGATCTGTAAATTGACCGTTTTCTCTCCGCTCTGCACCTTGCTCGCCAGCTTATCGCTGAAATACGTCAAACTGCTCGTATGACCGTCGTCATAGGTCTCCGTTTCCTTGGCCGATGCAGCCTTCGCAACCCGTGCACCCGCTCCGTCACCGGCAGCGTTGCCTTTGACGGTCAAGCCGCCGCGGAGAGGCAATCCGGCATGGGCGATACTCTCCTCGACTTGCTTTATGGCGGTTGACATGGCCTGCTTCTCCGCGTCCTCGGAAGCGTTCATCAGCAGTACGATATCATAGAGCGGCTTTTCGGCTGTAAGACCGGACGCGTCTGTACCCGTATCGGTATTATCCCCCGTTTCGTCCTCGGATGCTTGCCGCGAATGCAGCCACAGCGTCATTTTGTAAGCAGCATCCGAGGCAACCACATCGATGGGGCTGCTATCGGACAACTGGCCGCTCAAATGAAAGCCGAGGCCGGCAGCGAACGCTTTTGCGGCTTGCAATGAAACGGCTCCGTCCCAACGAAAGGTCCATTGCGCGCTGCGTGCACCACCGGCGAATTCTGAATCGCTCCATGACCAGACCGACTCGAAATCGGAACTAAGCGGCCGGAGCGCACCCGAGTCCGAGTGCTGCCCGTTCTTTCCGCTTGCCACAGCCCAGACGACGGCCCCGATAAGAATCAACAGCGCCGCGAAGATGCCGGCCTGCGGGAACCGTTTACGTTTCATTGACCGGATCGGTGTCAGCTCGAGGGACTTCTCAGCCATCATCAACCACTCCTCGCTCAGCTTCATTTACAGGGCGAAATGGGTAGAAATCCATACGCATCCGCCTCTGGGTGAATATACTGTCACAAGGTGAAACGACTCAAGCCTTCCCTCTGGGGCGGGGCGCGGCGCGTTTCATTCCGGAGAAATCCAAGCACGGCCTTGGGTTTCAAGATACTCCAGGGGAGGTGTCAGTACCGAATGGAACAAATTTATCCGCTGCACGAAGAGAATATTAAGCAGTTTTGCGGAATGTCCGTATGCGTGGTCACGCACGATGGCAAGAGACATGTAGGTGTATTGAGCCGTTGTCATGAAGGAAAAATCATGCTGAATGAACGTCCCGAGTCGACCGTTAATGCGACCGTGGGCATTCAACAAGGCAAAGTGACCAAAGTGACCAATCAAAAGAGCAAGAAGCAGAAAAAAGGAAAAACGACGGCCGAGAGCAAACCGAAGGAAACGGCACAAACACAGGCCTATTACCCCTACGATCCGTATTACGGCGATGCCTATGGTTATGGCAGCTACGGGTTCGGCTTCGGCGAGTCGCTTGCATTCGATTTGGCCTCCATCGCATTCCTGTTCCTGCTTATTTAACGACCGTTCGAGTGCCCGAGTCTTGCGCAATCGCTGCGAGCCTCGGGCTTATGCTTGGCTAAGGCTTGTCCGCTTGGTTTATCGTCGTAATAACGCAAATAGTAACGCAAATGAAACAATATGGATCATCCGAAACCGTTTAAAAACCGAATATTCAGAAATATATAGTGCTGCTGCTCCATTATCTGGTATCTTTAGAATAGCATAAACTGTTGTCGGAGGCGATTATTGTGGTGATGCCCTACACTGTACCCGCGATCTTCGGAACTGTGCGCCGTTCAGACGAGCCCATTGTCCCTGTCGAGAGATACGCTATGTATCCGTATTCGTATGCGGATAATTACTGGTGGTGGAACAACCGGAACAAAGGCGCCGCGAAGCAATCGCATGACCTGAAGCCTGTCCGCGTCAAGGTTCCCGCTTCATTGCCTAGAGAGGCGAGGGAATCCTTGCAGGCTGCCTTGGAAGCGTCAACCGCATGGCTTGAGCAATGTGTACGGGTGAGAGATGCGGTGTCTGATTTCACGCAGCGTAACTGTGCGCTTCTTGCGAATAGAACCGTCGGTGCAGAAGGGAATATCAGCGGCCGTGCGGAGAATGGAGCCCCGATCGGTCAATTTACCGTACAAATCGATTCGATTGCGCGGTCCCAGAGGAATGTCAGCTTCGATGTGATGCCCTTTGCACCATCCGTCATCGCTCCCGGCGTCCATCGGATGAACGTGTACGCCGACTCCTTCAGCGAAGTATATACGATTGCCGTACGGCAAGGAGAGTCCAATATTGCCGCGCTCCGGAAGCTGCGCGATGCGGTGAACGCAAGCAGTCTTCACGTGCGCGCAGAACTGGAGACGGAACCGTCGGCGGGAATCGTGAGAGTGGAACTCAGCGCCATCCATTCGGGCACGGAACATGCTTTCCTTCTTGAGGATCTAGATCATGGCAAGATCGTTAAAGCCAGCGGAATCGGACGAGTCGCCATGCCAGCATCCAACGCTGTATTTGCCATAGACGGCGGAGCTGCAGCGGTTTCTTCAACCAATCGAATCACGGCCTGGAACGATCAGGCCACACTGGATATAACCTTTGCTGGTATCGGCAGCACCAGTACCGTCCGCGTGGAGCCAGACCTCACGAACCTATCGGAACGGTTACGCTTCTTGGCAGAAGGCATCAACACCCTGCATGCCATCCAAACCGATTCGAGGGGAAGTCTGGAGCCGACCCTCATGAAGCCAATTGACGAAGCCATGACGCATGCCGGAGCGAAGACTGCCGGAATTTATCGGCTGCATGACGGTTCATGGCAGCTGGACGAAGAGAAGCTTCTGGCGGCCGCAAGCCTGCGGTTTGAGGACCTGAAGCGGCAGCTGACAGGGCGGAACGGGTTTGCGGCGGCGCTCGGCGAAGAGCTTCGCCGAACGGCAAGCTTGCCGACCAAGGCGCTGATCAACGTCAAATCCGATGCCTTTCAACCCTTTACGCGCTACAGCGCTTCTTCCGAACCTTATCTGCAGCTGCGGCTAAGCGGCTTCCATGTGGATGACGTCTTGTAGACCCCGTGCTGCTGCTGCTGACTACAATACAATGACATCCACGATCGCGCCTGCATCAGCACCGCTTGCGCCTGCCTTCAAGCGAATCAAGCCATCTGCGTTCGGAATGGATGCCATCATGCTCGATTTGCCAAAAGCCAGCGGGTCTGCATAAAGCATCCCGTTCTCGGTATACAGCCGCGCCCGTACAAAGCGTTCGTGCGGGCTTCCTTTGTCGAAGCCGCCGACCAGCTTGGCTGTCACCTGCTTCGGCCTTGCTGCTTCTTCCGATGCGCCCTGCATCCGAAGCAAAGCAGCCCGGGCGAACAGTTCGAAGCCGACGAAGCAGGCACCGGGATTGCCTGAGAGGGCAATCAACAATTTGCCGGAAATGACAGCCGCAGACGTCGGCGCTCCTGGCCGCATCGCCGCTTTGTTGAACAGCAGACGGCTGTCCTGCGGGAGGAGCGCACGAGGCGATGGATTGGAAGCTGGCGGAAGCTGGCTGGCCAGCGGGAGTAAGGACCGTGCAGAAGCGGAAGCTTGTCCAAGCTGGCCGTCTTCCGAACGAGCCATTTCCATGGCAGGTTGGGGTGCGGTTGTACTTGGGGCCGCATCTGAGCCCAACTGCGTCGCTTCTGCAATCGGCTCGCTTGAGATTGCATCCAAGGCGGCAGCTCTCGGCTCTGCCGGTGGTACAGGCCCGAAGCTGCCCTGACGGCATGAGACTCCAGCTCCGTGTGCTGCAGCTGCCTTCAATACGACTGCGCCTGATACCGCCGCCGATGGCGCAGCATTCCCAATAATGACCTCATCGGAGTCTAGCGGCTTCCCTTTCCCCTTCCCTCCGTATCGCTCTATAGATCCGCCGGCTTCGGTCCGCTCCATCCATTCTCCCTGCTCCTTCTCCGTACCGATGAGCCGAAGCAGACTCGCCATAACATCATAATCGCCGACCGACACGCCGCCGGTCGTGATGACCATGTCGCATTGCTGCAGCGCATCTGCGATCGCTTGCGCCGCTGCGCTTTGCTCGTCCGGAACGCGGCCGAATAAGACCGGCACGCCCCCATACTGCGCAACGAGCGCGGCTACCATCGCGCTGTTGCTATCGCGAATGCGGCCCGGCTCGAGCGGCGCCTCGACCGGCAGCAGCTCGGCGCCGGTCGCGAGCACCGCGACGCGCGGCCGCGCATACACCGGCACATGGGCATAGCCGAATGTGCCGAGCAGGGCCAAATGGCCCGGCCGCAGCAGCTCGCCGGGCCGCGCGAACTCGCTGCCGCGGGCGAACTCCTCGCCCCGCGGCGCGATGTGCTGACCGGGCTCGGCGGTGCTCCGCACCTGCACCGCCGGCAGCCCGTCAACCCAGGCGTCCGCCGTCTGCTCCAGCATGACGACGGCGTCCGCCCCTGGAGGCACGGCGCCGCCCGTCATAATGCGGACGGCAGTGCCCGGGGCCACGGCCGCCGAGGCGAGCGCGCCGGCGGCGACCGTGTCGGCCACGCGCAGCGTCGCCGGTGCCCCCGGCGACGCCAGCGCCGTATCCGCGCTGCGGACGGCGAACCCGTCCAGTCCGGCCCGCGCGAAAGGCGGCCAGTCCGTCGTCGCGCTGACCGTCTCCGCCAGCCGCCGGCCCCCGGCCTCCCACAGCGGCACGGATTCCTGCCGCCCCGGAGCGGCCGCCTCCAAGACGAGGCGCATCGCCTCGTCGACTTTTATGGCGCGTCTGCGAAACCGCGCCTCCCCTTGCAATTGCCCCTCGCTCATACACCCTCCGCTACGATCATCCGGCATTTCCTTTCATTGTATCAGAATACGGAACAAGCGGGGATACGCCGTATGATATAATTAACCAGGCCGCCAAATGTCGAAAGGAGCGCACATCATGCACTCGCAATCCGAGTTTCTCAAGCAACCACCGAACCGCACGCCGTTCGTCCTCCAAGTCGTCGGCTACAAGAACAGTGGCAAAACGACCCTGATCACAAAGCTCATCCTACGGCTGAAGCAAGCCGGCTTGCTCGTCGGCACCGTCAAGCACGATGCGCATGATTTCGATATGGACAAGCCGGGCACGGATACATGGCAGCATCAAGAAGCTGGCGCGGACATAACGGCCATCAGCTCGGCTTCCCGCAGCGCCGTCATCAGCAGACGACCTGAGCCGCTGTCGGTTCTGCTTGGACATATGCAGCATGCCGATATCGTGCTTGTCGAGGGCTTTAAGCAGGAGCACTACCCCAAAATCATTCTGCTGCGCGACACGAACGACTGCGAGCTCCTAAGTCTTACGAATCCCTATATGGCCGTCATGTGGCCGCAAGCGGAACCGATTCGCATGCAAGCCGCCGTTCCGGTATTCGCGCTCGATGAGGAAGCGCGCATCGCAGAGGGGATTTTCAAAAACCTGACGCCACGAACGACTAAATAGTCAGCCTCTTTGCTTCTGTTGCTTCTGTTGCTTCTGTTGCTTCTGTTGCTTCTGTTGCTTCTGTGCCTCTTTGCTTCTGTTGCTTCTGTGCCTCTTTGCCTCTGTTACTTCTGTGCCTCTATGCCCCTGTTTCTTCTATGCAGTCTTTCCTTCACCTCTCCGGACCCGTTGCCATCCCAATGAACAACAAAAAAGACGCTCTCCCAAGCGTCCATCCCTATCCCTATCCCTATCCCCACGGAGGCACAGCTGATCTAACCAACCGTTCCGATTCAGCCTGCCTCGTCTAGTTATTCCGCTCCCGGGCACCTCAACAAGTCAATCCCTTACTCCGCAAGTCCCTGCTTATGCGCATATATCGCCGCCTGCGTCCGGTCTTCCACGCCCAGCTTCGCGAAAATATTCGTCACATGGAATTTGACCGTCTTGATGCCGATGAACAGCTCTTCCGCGATCTCCTGGTTGGACATGCCTTTGCCGACGCATTTGAGCACATCCATTTCCCGTTCGGTCAGCTGATCGTGCAAGGGCTTAACCGCTTCCGTCTTCGGCTGGCGAAAACGATTCATCATCTTAGCCGCGACCTGCGATTCCAGTACGGATTGGCCGCGGGATGCGGCGCGGATCGCTTCGGCGATTTCATTCGCGCGCGATGTTTTGAGCAGATAGCTGAATGCCCCTGCTTCGATAACCGGGTACATTTTGCCGTCGTCCAAGTAGCTGGTCAGCACGATGACTTTGCATTCCGGATAGAGCTCCATCAATCTCCGCGTCGTCTCCACGCCGTCCATGCCTTCCATGACGAGGTCCATCAGTACGACGTCCGGCCGATACGCCTGCGCCAAACGAATGCCCTCCTGGCCGTTGCTCGCCTCGCCGACGACCTCAATGCCGTCTTCCGTATTTAACACCGCCGCAAGGCCGATGCGCACCATCTCGTGATCGTCGACGAGCAGCACTTTAATCGGCTGTTCGATGCTGTCCATTTGTTCGATCGCTTCCATTCGTTGATCTTCCCCTCCATCATGATGCCGAAGGCACCCAAATATCTATAACGACCCCGTTGCCGGGCGAAGTAATCAGCTTCATGGAGCCGCCCAGTTCGTTCACGCGTTCCTCCATCGTCAGCAAGCCGTACGACGTCTGCTTTTTCTCTTCCAAAAAGAAACCGACGCCGTTATCCTGCACCGTCAACCGCACGTAAGCGCCTGCCTGCTGTAAGTATATATTAAGCTGATCCGCCTTGGAATGCCGCAGCGAATTGGAGAGCGCCTCCTGCGCGATCCGAAACAGATGGTCCTCTGCTTCCCCGCCCAGCTTCACGGCCACATCCGCCTCCAGCGTAATCGCCATCGGCACCTTCTGTTTGAGCTCTTCCACGAGGCTGTGCAGCGCCTGGCTTAGATGTTTTCCGTCCAAATGCACCGGCCGCAGATGCAGCAGCAGCGCGCGCATTTCCGACTGCGCCACGGAAGCCATTTCCTCGATGAGCTGCACCTGCCGTTTCGCGCGTTCCCAATCCTTCTCCATCGTCCGGCTGACCGCCGTCGCCGTCATCGAGATGGCGAATAACTGCTGGCTGACCGCATCGTGCAGCTCGCGCGCCAGACGCTGCCGTTCCTCGATAACCGCCGTAAAACGAACCTGCTCCGTCCACGCCTCATCCTCTTCGGACATCGTTTCCTCGGTCACGTCGTCTCCGCCCTCTCCCGGGATCGTCACGCGCTGGCGTTGGCGTTTGCGCCTCTGCTGGTCGGAGAGCCGCTTGAGCGCAGCGCGGAGCTTTACGCCTTGCAAATAACTATATACCGCGGCAAACACGAGCGCAGTCGCGATGACCGTTAGTCCTATTAATGCCGCCTTGCTCTGCAGGGCGAAAAGCTTCAAATATCCCGTTCCCTGCAGCACCAGCACGCTTAATCCCAAAATCACGAACAGCCAAAGAACGGTCTCCGCCACGTTTTTGCGTTTCTCGGCAGCTTGGACAAGCGCCGGCGGCGGTTCGTTGCGGTAGGTGACCGGAGGAACTCCCTGATCCGGGAGCATGATAGGCCGTTCGGACGAAGCCTTCGGTTCTTCGCGATGGAATGACGATTGATCGCTCAAGGCCGTTCCTCCTTCCTATGTAGAAACGCGCAAAAACATGCCAGTGGCCGATGCCAATGAAACGCATCGACCTAGGCATAGTGTTCGTTTATTCTGCGAAACGCTATTCAGCGGATGGCGGGTTCAGTCTGCTCTTGAGTGCTTGCAGCTGCTCCTCGACTTTCAACTGTTTGGATGGATCGGCGGAGCCAGCCGCCGTGACCGGACCGTTGTAGGAACCGAATGGCACCCGCATGACGTCTGCTTCCGCTTCCATCTGCATGATTTTCTCTTCCATACGGCTGAAGCCGCGCGATGCATTGCCGCTCTCGATCGTGTGTACCGAGCTCACCTGCGCCATTTGCTTCTTCGCCTTCGCCATTTGGGCGCGGGCTGCAAGCTCGTTGCGTTTGTTGCGAAGCTGATAGTACTCGTCTTTCATGCCGTGCAGCTGATTCATCAGCTCTTCGGCCTGCGACTTCGCGCTTCCGTGCAGATCCGTGAATTCGGCCGTCTTCTGGTCGAAGAAGATTTTCTCCTCCAGCAGTTTGCGCGCCAGCTCTTCCTGACCGGCACGAAGCGCAGTCTCGGCTTTCGCCTCGCGGTCAGCGCCGCTTCTTGACGCTTCCTCCAAACGCTGCAGCATGCGGCGCTCGTTAGCCATTTGTTTCGCGACCGTCAGTTCGGCCGCATGGATCTCAGCCTCCATGTCGCGCAGATATTGATTCAGCATAACGACCGGATCTTCCATTTTATCCAACAGCTCGTGAACGGATGCTTTCGTCATATCTTTCATTCGTTTGAAAATACTCATTGTTAAACATCTCCCTTCTCGTGTTTGGCCAGTTTTGCGCGAAGCTCTTCAATTTCTTTCTTCAGGGCGCGTTTCTCCAAATCTTCCATCATTGCATCTATGTTTGTCGAAGCATGCGCCTGCGTTTGGGCAGGCGGTTTCTGCCACGACGGTCCTGGCTGGGACGGCGTTCCGTAAGAACTGCCATAGGAGCTTCCGCTTTGCCCAAAGCCTTGGGAATTGCCATATGGATTGCCACCGTTATACGGTCCATGGTTTTGGTTGTTCCAACCGCCGCCGTATCCGCCTTGACCCGATCCGTAGCCTCCGCCAAACTCATACGGATTCTTAGGCACGACCAAGCCCGCTAATATATAAACAACAATCAATGCGCCGCTCGTAAAGACCGTGACGACGATCAGCAGAATCCGCACCAGCGTCGCATCTACATTCAACAACTCGGCAAGTCCGCCGCAGAGGCCGAACAACTTTTTGTCGCGTCGCGATCGATACAGCTTCTTCATTGCGATTTCCATCCTTCCTGCTGCAGTTTGCGCTTCAATTGCTCCATTTCGCGCTCAATCACATTTTGTACCGACTGTCCTGCACTAGTAACCCAATCCTGTCCTGCCTTGCGCAGGTCGCGGAGACTGCGAGCCTCCAGCTCCATGTCGCTGATTCGGTCGTCCAGCCTGCGGAATATCCCGGAGGATTGCTGACCTGGCGCAGAGTTGAAAACGCCATTTTGCGTGTAACGCTCGTTCAATCGCTGTTGCAGCCGAAGCGACTCCATCCGTGCCGCAAAATACTCCCGCTTATCGTAAACGCTCTGATACTCGCTGCGAAGCTCGCGAAGCTGTTCTTCCAGCTCTCTGATGCTTTGAGCGGCTTGTTCATACAACTCGCGGTACTGAGCGGCGCGCTCTTCGCTTGACGCTTTCTCCATCAGAGCGATGCGGGCAACATGCTCTTCGCCTGCTTTCAACGCGATGATGGCTTGCTGTTCGCGTTTTTCTTTCAATTGCTCCGCTTGCAGCCATTGCGTTTTCAAATGGTTGCCGTGTCCTGCGCACTGTTGATACAATTTCTCGGCCTGAATGATTTCCTCCCGCGTCGACCATAGAAACTGATCGATCAGCTTAACGGGATCCTCGGCCTTCTCCAGCCGCTCGTTCAACGTCGCAGCCGTCATGTCCCTCACTCTTCGCAAAATGCTCATTGCTTGATCCTCCTTCGTTCCGAACGTTAACGATTATTGCGGCTTATCCGAAATGTCTTTTACCGTCATTACTGCGATTCAAACCAGGTGATAGATTAAATTCGCTTTCCTTTAAACATCGCCACGCCCCATACGATCAATACGATCGCAAGCAGAAGCGAGAACAAGCCGAAGAGTTTCGGGAGAAGCATCAAGCCGCCTACGACGATCAGGATCGAGCCGATTACTTTGCTGTCGTTTCTAACCCCGACAACGCCAAGACCAATCAGGATGAAAGGCATCAGAAGTCCAACGATCCAACCGAGGTGAATGCCAAGAAACTTCATCACCATCAATCCGCCAAAAACAACCAAAACCGCGCCAAGTGCATTTTTTCCGTTCATGTTATGTCACCGCCTCTCAATTCGATCAATCTTACTAGCTCATTACGTGCTTTGCGTTGCTGATGTTTCGTTTCTTGCTTATGTCCTTATTGTAGGTTGTTTTCGCATTCTTCAAAACGGACCCGCGACGGTATTTCACCCTAGACCTCAGGCGGGGACTCTACAGACCCTCAGACTGAACTGCCGCTTTCATACGCAGCCTATCACATTATCCGCTTCTCCGGTGTAGTTCTGATGAAGATATAAGTAGAGATGACAAAAAGCCTGCAAGATCAGTGATCCAACAGGCTTGAATAAGCGATTTTCCTAATCCACGTACTTCAGCACGTCAATCCGAATAAGCAATTACCTGTACTAACTCATTCAATACATCCAAGCTTCTTCTCGAATCATCGATATGATCGGAAATGGAGTCCAACCGCTTACTCACCATACTTAATTCGCTTTTGATGTCTTTCAATACGGCAATCAGTCTTTCTTCGAAGTCGGTCATCGGCATCCTCTCCTCAACATCGTTTACAGATGTATATGTACAAAGCGCCGAGAAGTTGAACAACACTATAAACGAAAAAACGCCGACTGGACTATGTCCAATCAGCGTCTATGTTTTCGTTATTCATTGTAAAAGTGGTGCCGGCGAGAGGACTCGAACCTCCACGGTTTCCCTCACGATTTTGAGTCGCGCGCGTCTGCCATTCCGCCACGCCGGCATTTTTTGTTGGCGTGCCCTAAGAGATTCGAACTCCTGACCTTTTGATTCGTAGTCAAACGCTCTATCCAGCTGAGCTAAGGGCACAAATTAATGAAGTTGTGGAGGCGCCACCCAGACTCGAACTGGGGGTAAAGCTTTTGCAGAGCTCTGCCTTACCACTTGGCTATGGCGCCAGATGAAGAATGGAGCGGAAGACGGGAATCGAACCCGCGACCCTCGCCTTGGCAAGGCGATGCTCTACCGCTGAGCCACTTCCGCGTAAATGGCTGGGGATCTAGGATTCGAACCTAGGGAATGACGGAGTCAAAGTCCGTTGCCTTACCGCTTGGCTAATCCCCAACATTTAATTTCATACTTATAGTTAAAATGGGGCGACCGATGGGAATTGAACCCACGAATGCCGGATCCACAAACCGGTGCGTTAACCACTTCGCCACGATCGCCATATATAACTATTTGAAATTGGCAGGGGCAGCAGGAATTGAACCCACACTAACGGTTTTGGAGACCGCTGTTCTACCCTTAAACTATGCCCCTATAAAAAAGTGGTGGAGGATGATGGATTCGAACCACCGAACCGTGAGGAAGAGATTTACAGTCTCCCGCGTTTGGCCACTTCGCTAATCCTCCATGAAAATGGTGCCGGCGATAGGAGTCGAACCCACGACCTACTGATTACAAGTCAGTTGCTCTACCAACTGAGCTACACCGGCATATTAACTTATTGCTTGTCTTAAATGGTGGCTCGGGACGGAATCGAACCGCCGACACGAGGATTTTCAGTCCTCTGCTCTACCAACTGAGCTACCGAGCCTTACTTGGTTATAATGGCGGAGCCGACGGGATTCGAACCCGCGGTCTCCTGCGTGACAGGCAGGCATGTTGGGCCACTACACCACGGCTCCACATTATAATTCTCGGTAAGACACCGAAGATAATTGGTTGCGGGGGCAGGATTTGAACCTGCGGCCTTCGGGTTATGAGCCCGACGAGCTACCGGGCTGCTCCACCCCGCGTCATTAGAAATCATTGCTATGCAATTATGGTGGAGGCTGACGGGATCGAACCGCCGACCCTCTGCTTGTAAGGCAGATGCTCTCCCAGCTGAGCTAAGCCTCCATGTTTGAGCGACAAGTAATACTATAACTCATTTACTATGCTCATTGCAAGTCATTTTTTGAAGAATTTTTAGAGAAATTGGTGACCCGTAGGGGACTCGAACCCCTGTTACCTCCGTGAAAGGGAGGTGTCTTAACCACTTGACCAACGGGCCGTATCTGGCGGAGAGCGAGGGATTCGAACCCTCGAGACGCGGTTAGCGCCTACACGATTTCCAATCGTGCTCCTTCGACCACTCGGACAGCTCTCCAGAAATGGCTCCCCGAACAGGACTCGAACCTGTGACAACTCGATTAACAGTCGAGTGCTCTACCAACTGAGCTATCAGGGAACAGTATGTTATTCGGGCAACTTACACCCTGAAAACTGGATACGAACTTTTGCGAAGGTTTCTTGCTTAGCTTAGCTAAAGAGCATGTTCTTGGATAAGCCCTCGACCGATTAGTATTCGTCAGCTCCACGCATTGCTGCGCTTCCACCTCGAACCTATCAACCTCGTCGTCTTCAAGGGGTCTTACATACTGGGAAATCTCATCTTGAGGGGGGCTTCACGCTTAGATGCTTTCAGCGCTTATCCCGTCCGCACTTGGCTACCCAGCGATGCTCCTGGCGGAACAACTGGTACACCAGCGGTGCGTCCATCCCGGTCCTCTCGTACTAAGGACAGCTCCTCTCAAATTTCCTACGCCCACGACAGATAGGGACCGAACTGTCTCACGACGTTCTGAACCCAGCTCGCGTACCGCTTTAATGGGCGAACAGCCCAACCCTTGGGACCTACTTCAGCCCCAGGATGCGATGAGCCGACATCGAGGTGCCAAACCTCCCCGTCGATGTGGACTCTTGGGGGAGATAAGCCTGTTATCCCCAGGGTAGCTTTTATCCGTTGAGCGATGGCCCTTCCATGCGGTACCACCGGATCACTAAGCCCGACTTTCGTCCCTGCTCGACTTGTAGGTCTCGCAGTCAAGCTCCCTTATGCCTTTGCACGCTACGAATGATTTCCAACCATTCTGAGGGAACCTTTGGGCGCCTCCGTTACATTTTAGGAGGCGACCGCCCCAGTCAAACTGCCCACCTGACACGGTCCCTGTACCGGATTACGGTACCAGGTTAGAACTCCGATACGATCAGGGTGGTATCCCAACGATGCCTCCATCGAAGCTGGCGCTCCGATTTCTAAGGCTCCCACCTATCCTGTACAGATCGTACCAAAGTCCAATATCAAGCTGCAGTAAAGCTCCATGGGGTCTTTCCGTCTTGTCGCGGGTAACCTGCATCTTCACAGGTATTAAAATTTCACCGGATCTCTCGTTGAGACAGCGCCCAAGTCGTTACGCCATTCGTGCGGGTCAGAATTTACCTGACAAGGAATTTCGCTACCTTAGGACCGTTATAGTTACGGCCGCCGTTTACTGGGGCTTCGGTTCATAGCTTCGCCTTGCGGCTAACCACTCCCCTTAACCTTCCAGCACCGGGCAGGCGTCAGCCCGTATACTTCGCCTTACGGCTTCGCACAGACCTGTGTTTTTGCTAAACAGTCGCTTGGGCCTTTTCACTGCGGCCCCCTCGGGCTATTCACCCTACCGAGGCACCCTTCTCCCGAAGTTACGGGGTCATTTTGCCGAGTTCCTTAACGAGAGTTCTTCCGAGCGCCTTAGCATACTCTGCTCGACTACCTGTGTCGGTTTGCGGTACGGGCACCTTCACCTGGCTAGAGGCTTTTCTTGGCAGCCTGAACTCATGACCTTCGCTACTGCAATTTTCGCTCCCCATCACAGCCCAGCCTTATCGATGTGCGGATTTGCCTACACATCAGCCTCACTGCTTGGACGGACATCCATCAGTCCGCGTCACTATCCTTCTGCGTCACCCCATTGCTCGTAACGGCTTACGGTGGTACAGGAATATCAACCTGTTGTCCTTCGACTACGCCTTTCGGCCTCGCCTTAGGTCCCGACTTACCCTGAGCGGACGAGCCTTCCTCAGGAATCCTTAGTCTTACGGCGGACAAGATTCTCACTTGTCTTTTCGTTACTCATACCGGCATTCTCACTTGAATGCGCTCCACCAGTCCTTACGGTCTGACTTCAACGTACATTCAACGCTCCCCTACCCCTGATGCATACGCATCAAGCCATAGCTTCGGTGGTGTGTTTAGCCCCGTTACATTTTCGGCGCAGAGTCACTCGACCAGTGAGCTATTACGCACTCTTTAAATGGTGGCTGCTTCTAAGCCAACATCCTGGTTGTCTTTGCAACTCCACATCCTTTCCCACTTAACACACACTTGGGGACCTTAGCTGATGGTCTGGGCTGTTTCCCTCTTGACAATGGATCTTAGCACTCACTGTCTGACTCCCGGATATAAGTACATGGCATTCGGAGTTTGACTGGACTTGGTAACCCTTGGCGGGCCCCGCACCCAATCAGTGCTCTACCTCCACGACTCTTACTCCGAGGCTAGCCCTAAAGCTATTTCGGGGAGAACCAGCTATCTCCGAGTTCGATTGGAATTTCTCCGCTACCCCCACCTCATCCCCGAATTTTTCAACATTCGTGGGTTCGGGCCTCCAGTGCGTGTTACCGCACCTTCACCCTGGACAGGGGTAGATCACACGGTTTCGGGTCTACGTCCACATACTATGTCGCCCTATTCAGACTCGCTTTCGCTGCGGCTCCGGCTCTTCACCTTAACCTTGCATGGGAACGTAACTCGCCGGTTCATTCTACAAAAGGCACGCCATCACCCATATAGAGGGCTCTGACTTTTTGTAAGCGCACGGTTTCAGGTTCTGTTTCACTCCGCTTCCGCGGTGCTTTTCACCTTTCCCTCACGGTACTGCTTCGCTATCGGTCGCTAGGGAGTATTTAGCCTTGGCAGATGGTCCTGCCGGATTCCCACGAGGTTTCACGTGTCTCGCGGTACTCAGGATCCGTCTCGGAGAGTGCTGACTTTGGACTACAGGGCTTTTACCTCTTATAGCGGGCCTTTCCAGACCTCTTCGTCTAATCAACACCTTTGTAACTCCATGTGAGACGTCCTACAACCCCAAGGAGCAAGCTCCTTGGTTTGGGCTAATCCGCGTTCGCTCGCCGCTACTGACGGAATCACTATTGTTTTCTCTTCCTCAGGGTACTTAGATGTTTCAGTTCC